>NZ_JBFAIP010000095.1:0-23232 GCF_040654775.1 Streptomyces sp. NPDC050636 | reverse complement strand
GCCCGGCTCAGGCAGGGCCGGGCGGCAGGTGGTTCGAGGTGCGATGAACGTGGGTGGGCCGTGCGGCGAAAGGCGTCGTGGTTGACCGCCTCCAGGTTCACCCTGCCCCAGCTCGCCCGCATGCTCGTGCCCGCCATCGCCGACGCCGGCGAGGACGCCCAGCGGGAAACGCTGGTGACCCTGGTCCGCCGCCTGAGCGCCTGACGCGTTCCGTCCGGAGATCTGGCGCGTTCCATCGGGAGTTGGCCCTGGGGCCCTCACACTCCGCCTCGACAATCCGGGCGAGGAGGTTGTTGCAGATCTCGACCAGACTGTGGCGTTGGGCGGGGTCTGGGCGCAGTAGGGAGCAGCTGACGCAGGCATGTTCGTGGACGCATGTCGGGCCGAAGGCGCGGGCGCAGGTGCCGACGGAGAGCTTGCGGCGTTCGAAGTGGCCGAGGAACTCTTCCTATTCGGTGTCGGTGGGAGCGGTACTCCTCGGCCGGGGGGCGTCATGCGCAGCCGAGAGTCACTCGCCCTGCAACGGCCCCGCGGCCAGATCATCGCGATGCAGACGCTGTTGTGGCCCGACGAGCTGCGCAGCAGCGAAGAGATCACCGTGCTGAGCACCGAGCCGCCGCGTCACCAGGAGCTGCAGATGGCCCGCACCCTGATGGACGATGGACACCGTCAGCGAATGATCTTGCGCTCCCCCTACTGACCTCGGCTTTCACGGAAGTGCGGTCAAAGCCAACTTCACTGATCCCCACCAAGGATGCGGGCCATGCCTCTGGGGTCGCTCGCCAGGTCCAGCCCGTGCGGGCCTGGCGTCTGGCGTATGGCGTCCAACCAGTGGTGTTGGAACGCGGGTTCCGGCTCAGCAGCTGTGGACCGCGGAGGCTGAGTGACGGCTGGCGGTCGTGCAGGGCTCCGGGAAGTGGCCCCAAATCGCAAGCCCGATCCGGCGTTAACCGACCCGCCCTCTCCGCCACTCCACTTCGTCCGCAGTCATCGGGGCGTGGATGCTGTACACATCACCGACCCGCAGAGAGTCCGGTGTGCTGTACTCGCCGTAGGTGCCGATGACGGAGACGGCCACCTGGGAATCGGGCTGCCAGAACGTTCGGTAGTACGGTGCGTTCGCTGGTATTTCCGGGATCTCCAGCAGGGGGACGCCGCGCCGCTGAAGTAGGCGCTGCAGCTTCTCGAACCGAAGCCTGGGGGTGAACCGCCCGTACCGGGCACGGAGCATCTCGTTGGCGAGCGTGCCTCGCCGGTAGGCGAGCCTGTGCACCTGCAAGGTGAAGTGGTGGCCCGACCAGGGGTGGTCGGCGGAAACGCGGTCCCAGTAGAACTCGGCCAGGCCGTAGTCACGGCACATGCTGCGGTCGCCGAAGTTGTTCTCACCGAAGTCCGACCCCAGGACCGCAGTGACGCGGTTGGGAGAGTCCGTGGGGCGCACGCCGAGCACGGTGCCGGTGATGACGACGTCCACGTAGAACGCCAGAGAGTGCGGGGTCAACTGCTGTTCCTCGATGCGGTATCGGTCGAATGCGGTGTGCGGGGCGTCCTCCACCGGGGGGGTGCGCACCGCCTGGTCCCACCTGGGAACCGCCGGCCGCGGCCCGCCGTGAGGCATGGGCCCCAATATCCCAGAGCCCGGTCCCGTCGGCCCGGCGCGGACCCTACCCCAGCCCTGGCCGTGCACAACTGCCTTCACAGACACAGGCTCCGGCTCTGGCTCTGGCTCAACTTTTGTGGTGAGTGACGGCAGGGCGCCGACTCCTGCCACGCTCCAGATAAAAGGCTCGCCCTGTGCAGGGCGCTTTCTCTATCCTGACCGGAGCGGGACTGCGCAGTTCCCGCAGGTTGCGGAGCCGTGGCAGAGCGGCCCATTGCGATCGGCGTGAGAGAGGCTCCTCTCACGCCGACTGACGGGGACCGGGCGGGCCTGCCCCTCCCCTCCGCGGGTTCGAATCCCGCCGGCACCGCAGCCGACCACCACCGCCTCCGCACACGATCTCGTGCAATCGGCATCATGTCGTGGGTGCGCAAACCCGAAGCGAAGCTCGTCGCCGACCTGGATGCTGCCGGTCTGCTATTCCGCGAAGTCATCCCGACCGCCGACCAGCTGCTCCCGGTGTCAGTGGCCATGTACATGGGCTACCTGCGGCCAGAGGAGGGCCGGGTCGCGCTCGCGCCGGCATGGGACGTAGCCGGAGTAGGCAGCGCAAGTGGCGCCCTGGGGGCGGGAGCCGGCAACCCGACCTTCATCATGGCCTCGCTCGACGGGGAGGTGCTCATGAAGAGCGGCTACTACCAAGTCGGGATCGACCTCTCCATCGTTGCCCGCCCCAGGAGCGTCGCCAGACTCCGGGAGCAGGCACGACGTCTCGCCTTCTCCGAGCACCTGGAGAGTGCCCAGCGGCGCTGGGCGGAGCGCTGGCTAGCAGGCACACCCAAGGACTCGACGGATACAGACGACGCGTAGTAGGCCCTTACCGGCGGCTCCTCCCAATCCGCCACGCTCGCCGAGCCCTTGGGCAGGACCTGGAGAGCACCGGATGGATCCGCCGGACAGGCCTAGCTAAGCGTTCCAGTTGGCCCACTGTGCAGTTCACTTGGCCACTGTGGCGCTCCTCCTGATGTAAATCGACCGCTGGTGCTCTGACCGGGTGGGTTCGCCGGGTTGCAAGTTCTGGTGGCTTGCGCTTGCGGGCAAGGGTGCTGGCGGTCTTGCCTGCTGCGGGTCCGCTGGAGAGGATCACGGGATGGGCCGGGTCTATGACGATGTACGTCTCGCGGGTGTCTATCAGCAGGGCAATGAGATGCCCGAGGAGTCGCTCCGGGCTTGGGCCGAGCTGATTGGATCGTTCAGCGCCCGGTCAGCTCCGGCAGTGGTGGAGATCGGTGCCGGCACGGGGATGTTCTGTGCGGCCATGGCCCGTTGGCTGCAGGCATCGACAGTGGTCGGGATCGATCCTTCTGTGCCCATGCTTGCCCAGGCCCGTCGGTTCAGCCGACACCCAGCCGTCCACTACGTCGGTGGCACCGCAGAGGCGGTGCCGACCCGGGGGCAGTTGTTCGATCTGGCCCTGCTGTCACGCGTGATCCACCACCTTCCTGATCGTCGTGCCTGTGCGAGGGAGTTGGCACGTGTGCTGCGGCCCGGAGGCGTGGTTGTGATCCGCACAACGTTCCGCGAGGGTCTGGACGCGATGGTCTATCGCTACTGGCCACAGCTCCGCGAGATCGATGCCAGGCGCTTCCCAAGCCGGGAGGAGGTGCTCGCGGACTTCACCTCGATCGGCTTCGGCGTTCAGGAAATCACCTCCTTCGCGCGGCCGATCGCCGCGAGCCTGCGCGACTTTCACACGCGCATGGGGACGCGGCCCCAGTCGAAGTTCACCCATCTGACGACGAGTGAGTTCCAAGAGGGGCTGCAACGCCTGGAATCCGATGCTGCCGTTGAGGCTCCCCTGCGACCCGCGGTGGTCGATGAACGCTACGACGTAGCGGTCCTCGCTCTGGCACCGGTCGTGACAGCCTGAACAGATCGCCACGCCCGTACGGAACCGGCCGAACCGGTGCGGCAATGTGGATCCATCAGTCGCCTGGGGACAGGTCCGGGCGCAGGGCATGCGATTGGGTGTCTCGACGGACGTACCGTCGGCCGAGAGCTGATCACACGGCTTGCAGCGGTCGCCCCGCCGCAGCGGATGTCGTTCTCACTGCGTATGCGTGCGCGTTCGCGGCGATGGGCGGGACAAGTCGTCGGGGTGGCGGGCATTGGCGTTGTGCCGGCGCAGATAGGCGTGCAGTGCCGTCGTCTGCACGGTGTGGTTGGGGTGGTGGGGGCTGGGGTGGTGGGGGCTGGCGAGAGTGAGCTGCTGCAGCGGTCTGAAGTGGGCTCGATCGGGTTCGCCCAGGAGGTGCTGGTCGGGGTGAATCAAAGTTCGGACTTGGTCTTCTTCGACCAGCGGTGGATCTTGCTGCTCGCCGTGTGGACGCCGCACCACGGACGCCTCACCGACGGCAGTCCCTGACCGTCAGGCGGCTGCGGGCGTGGGGCGGAAGGTCCGGCGGTATGCCTGGGGTGTGACGCCGAGGGCGGCGTGGAGGTGCTGGCGCAGGGAGACACCGGTGCCGAATCCGGCACGGTGAGCGACGACGTCGACCGGCCAGTCGGTGGTCTCCAGCAAGTGCCGGGCCAGATCGACGCGTTGGCGCACCAGCCACTGGCCGGGGCTGGTGCCGACCTCCGCGCGGAAGCGGCGGGTGAAGGTGCGAACGCTGACCTTGGCATGGGCTGCCATGTCCGCCAGCGTGACGGGTTCGGCAAGGCGTTCCATCACCCAGGCCTGCGTGGGGGCGGTGCCGGAGGCCGTGGGGTCGGGGACGGGGCGCCGGATGTACTGGGCCTGGCCGCCGTCGCGCCAGGGCGGTACGACGCAGGAGCGGGCGACCTCGTTGGCGACCTCGCTGCCGTGGTCGCGGCGGACGATGTGGAGGCAGAGGTCGATGCCGGCGGCCACTCCGGCCGAGGTGAGGATGTCGCCGTCGTCGACGAAGAGCACGTCGGGATCGATGCGGGCGGTGGTGACCATGCGCTGCAGCCGGTCGGCTTCACGCCAGTGGGTGGTGGCTGGTCGGCCGTCGAGCAGCCCGGCGGCGGCAAGGACGAAGGTGCCCGTGCAGATCGCGATGATCCGGGTACCGGGGCGGATGGCGGCCAGGGCTTCGCGCAGCGCGTCGGGCAGGCGGCCTTCGTCCCGGATCGGCCCGAGGGCGTGGGAGGGCGGGATGACGACCGTGTCGACGGCGGCCAGCAGGGAGGCGTCGCGGGAGACGGTGAGTCCGTAGTCGGCCTCGGCGCGTACGGGACGGCCGTCCAGGCTGCAGGTCGTCACGGAGTAGAGCCGGTTGCCCGCGCTGTCGCGGGCGGCCCCGAAGATACGGGCGGGGATGCCGAGTTCGAAGGGGACGACGCCGTCCAGTGCCAGAACGCCAACGTGGTGCATGACCCGATCCTTTCATTCCTTGACCATCAGGCCACTACTGGAGGCCCGCCGTTCCCGGCAACCTGAGGGCATGCCCAAGGAAACGGGCACAAACCGCGAGAAATCTCCTCCTGGAAAGAGAACGCCACGATGCCCCAAGGCACCACAGCCCCCACGACGATGCGTGCCGTCGTCCAGGACACCGCCGGAGGCCCCGAGGTCCTCAAGGTCGTCGAGACGAAGCGCCCGGAGCCGGGCCGGGGCGAGATCCTGGTCCGTGTACACGCGGCGGGCGTGAACCCAGCCGACTGCAAGACCCGCCGGCGGGGGGCGTTCGTCACCGGCGCCACGCCGCCCTTCACCCTCGGCTATGACGTCGCCGGGGAGGTCGAGGCGGTCGGCGACGGGGTGACGCTCTTCCAGCCCGGCGACGAGGTGTTCGGCATGCCGCGCTTCCCGCATCCGGCCGGCGCCTATGCCGAGTACGTCGCCGCCCCCGCCCGGCACTTCGCCCCCCGCCCGCAGGGCCTCGACCACATCCAGGCCGGCGCCCTGCCACTGGCCTCACTGACCGCCTGGCAGGCACTGGTGGACACCGCGAACATCCAGCCCGGCCACCGCGTCCTGATCCATGCCGCCGCCGGCGGCGTCGGTCACCTGGCCGTGCAGATCGCCAAGTCCCGCGGCGCATACGTCATCGGCACCGCCGGCGCCGCCAAACACGACCTGCTGCGCGCACTCGGCGCCGACGAACTGATCGACTACCGCACCCAGGACTTCGCCGCGACGCTCCGCGATGTCGACGTCGTCCTGGACTCCATAGGCGGCCCCAACTGGACCCGCTCCCTGCGCACTCTGCGCCCGGGCGGCACCCTGATCTCCATCCTGCCGCTCGACGAAACCTTCCCCACGCAAGCAGCCGAGGCGGCCGGCGTGCGGGCGGTGTTCATGCTCGTCGAACCCGACCATCACGGGCTGCGTGAAATCACCTCACTGGTCGAGGAAGACCGCCTGCGCGTGATCATCGACACGGTCTTCCCCCTCGAAGAAGCCGTCCAGGCCCACACGATGAGCGAGACCGGCCACACCACCGGAAAGATCGTCCTCTCCCTCGCCCCCTGAACCACCCCACCCATCAACCACCACCCACCACCCATCGCACATCACCCAGAACGGAATCACCATGAACACCACCACCGCCCCGGCCGGCACCCGCGAAGTCATCGACGCGTTCTTCGCCCGCTTCGGCGCGGGCGACATGCCGGCCGTGCTGGACCTGTTCGCCGACGGCGCCGACTTCCACGTCGGCGGCGCCCCCAACGTCCCCTGGGCCGGCACCCGGACCGGCAAGAGCGACATCGCCGACTTCTTCGCCTCCTTCGGCCGGCACCTCACCCCGGCCGAGGAATACGTCACCACGACCACCCTCGTCGACGGCAACCACGCCGTGGTCATCGGCCACAACCGCTTCGGCGTCCCGGCCACCGGCAAGACCTTCACCAACCACTTCGCCCTCCACATCACCGCAGCCGACGGCAAGATCACCGGCTACCGCATGTACGAGGACAGCCACGCCGTCAGCGAAGCCTTCACCACCTGACCGACGCTCCGGCACGACACCTACGCCACCCGTCTGGCACGACGGCACAGGCCCACCGGAGACAGCTCCGGTCGACCGCGCCGCCGTGCACGGACACACGAGTATCGCCTCCTCACCCCCGGCTGACGCCAGCTGCGCCGCGGCCATTACCTCAATGCTGAAGTACTGCGCGAGACGCCGAACAACCCGCTGAAACCTTCAGCGAGACGCCCAAACACTGAGCGATGCCCGACACCGGCGCAGGGCGCTGATCCGGGTGGACGCTGGGTGTCCGTCCCACCTTGGGACACCCATGCAGAGCTACTGGTGCGACTGCCGCTTACTGTGGCGTGTCGGCGCTGAGGGTGGTGCCCGGGACGCAGATGATCCCGTCGAACGCCTCCAGGGCGGGGATCTCGATGAACGCGGTGTCCAGCCGGGTGCGGACCGGCTCCGGCAGCCCGTGGCGACGTGCGTACTCGCGCAGCGCCCGCGCGTCCACCAGGGCCGGTTCATCGGGCACGCCCGTGAACAGCGCCTCGACGCTGTCCGGCGCGGCCTCAGGGGTGGTTGCCCGGCCCCAGCGCATCCCGAGCGGGTGGTCCCGGTCGGGCACGTTCTCCACCGTCTCGCCGCCGTTGCCGGTCAGTGCGATGGGAACGTAGTCCGCGCCGAGCGCCCTGGAGAGCAGATTGCCCATGGGTGTCACCGCCAGTGAACCGTCGGCTTGATTGGCCGAGCGCTGGATGTGGGCGTTGTGCCCGACCAGGACGACGCGGGTGCCGGGCCCGGACCGCTTGAGGAACTCAAGCAGCGTGTCGGCCAGATAGCGCTCCCGGGCGGCGAAGCTCAGCCCATCGGGCGCGCCCGCGAGCGCCTCAGCCATGGCGCGCTGGGCCCGGTCGGTCGTCACTGCCGCACGGACATCCGACAACGCGGTCTCGTACGCCGTACGGCTGCTGCGCTCGGTGTAGATCTCGCGCAGGTCCGTGAAGCGGCCCAGCAGTTGGGCAAGCGCGGTGGTGAGCCGGTCTTGCACTGCCGGGTCCAGGTCGAGCCTGGCGTAGGCAGGCACCATGACCGTCCCGCCGGCGATCGGCTCGGAGATCTCCAGCGCGGTGTTCAGGAAGCGCAGCGCGCCGGGGTCCACGGTGGTCAGGTAGGCGGCGACCGGCTCCAGTACGGGGGCGAGCGAGCCTCCTGCCATGGGGATGTCGCAGCCGACGAAGCGGACCGGGTGCGCGGCGCCGGCGTTGTGGCGGCGCAGCCACCGCAGGGTGTCCCGGCACTCGACGGGCTGCCCCAGCCCCTTGAGGCCCTTGCCCTTGCCTTCACCTTCGCCTTCGGTGCCGGTGACCTGGACTCCACTGCTCTCGAGGGCAAGGAGGTCGTCGATGTCGCCCGGCACGCCCTGGACCCAGGCGTCGACGGCGCGGCCCTCGGCGGCTCCGTACTCCATCGCGTAGACGGTGAAGCCCAGCTTCTGGACGAGGAAACTCAGGATGCGGTGGCGCAGCAGGGCGAACTCGCGGATCTGGTGCGAGCTCTCGCCGAGGGCGACTACGCGGGCGCCACCGACGAGGTCGCGCAGCGGCCCCAGGTCCTCGAGCGCGGCCGCCAGGTCCGCTCCGGGGCCGAGATCGGCCAGCCGGAAGGCGTGACGAGTGACCCACTGCGTCAGTTCGGCGGGGGCGGCCATCAGGGTCGGCTTGGTCGGGGGAAGGAGATCGCGCAGATCGCCGTGGTTGTTATGGGCACTGTGGTTGATATGGGCACTGTGGCTGTTGTGGTGGTTCTGGTCGTTCATGAAGCGTGCTCCGCGGTATGAGTCATCGTCGGAGCCGGGCAGCGTCGAGCACCGCACCGGCGGGGAACCGGAGTGCGGCGAAGCTGTCGGAACGCCGGTCGCAGCTTGCCGCTAGGCGGCGCTGCGGGGCTTGATGAACCAGCTCTGGCCAGTGCAAGTGATCATGCCGGGGACCGTATCAAGGGCAGTCGCGGCACGCATCGCAATTTTCCGGCGGGCGTGCGGGAGTCCCGCACCTGCGGGCGGCGCAGGGCTCAAGTCGCAGGCGTACGGGGCAGGACGCGGCGGGCGGGTCCGGGTTCCCAAGGCACTGATTACCGGGGCGATCGAGGCGTCCGACGTGCTCGCGGCGGCCGAATCCGATCTGTCAAAGCGGGCTCGGAATCAGTCCCACGCAGCGTCTACGTAACCGAGCCGTCGGTTCATGCCGATAGCGCTCATATTTGCCGGGTGATGGACCGTTCGAACCCTGTCCACACCGCACAGACCGGCGAATCCGATGCCGACCGTCTTCATGGCGATGGAGATGCCTTGACCACGGTAGGCAGCCTTGACTCCGGTCATCTCGTTGAAGACGAATCCGGAGGATCGTCGGTCTGATGTCGCGGCGAGCCCGCACCATACGTCAGCGTGCTCATGCGGATGCCGGCGCCCCGGCAACGCTGTATGTACTTCTCGAAGCGCGCCGCGTCGAAGGTGTTCACATCGAGTTCCAGCTTGACCCAGCGGTCTGCCACGGTGCTGCTCCCCTTCGGCCTTCAGCCCGGACTCCCGGGAACTCCAGACACCTCAGGAACCTGCCGGCAGGTTACTCGCTCCCTGTGTCTGAGCTAGGGCTCCGGGGCCGAGTCGGGAACAACCCTTCATGGAGGCGACGGTCTAATCGACCGTGTCCGGGCGCGTGGGGTGTCGTTTGGTCTGGCAGACGGCGTCACTCCATGCCGTGTTACTCACACACGCGACCAGGGGGTGGCTGTTTGCCGCGGTTCCGGGGCCTGAGCAAGAGTGAGGTAGCTGGTGTCAGGAAATGACGTCGATCGTCGACTCGCTCGTGATCCCGTCGCGATCGTGGGACTTGCCGGGATGTTCCCCGAGGCCAGGGACCTGAGCGAGTTCTGGGACAACGTCGTGGAGGGCAGGGACTGCACCACCGATGTTCCGGACGCCTGGTGGAAGACCGCCGATCACTACGATCCGGACCCCTTCGCCCCTGACAAGACCTATGCCCGCCGCGGCGGGTTTCTGTCACCGGCCGTGTTCGACCCGTTGGAGTTCGGGATGCCGCCGAACACCGTGGACTCCACGGGGCTGGTGCAGCTGCTCAGTCTGATGGTCGCCAGGGACGTGCTCCGCGACGCGGGATGCGACCAGGCCAAGGGATACGACCCGGCGCGCACCGGGGTGGTGCTCGGGGTCTGCGGGACCAACTCCACTCTCATCCCGCTGGCTGCCCGCTTGCTGACCCCGGCCATCATCGAGGCCATGCGCGCCTATGGGCTGCCCGAGGCGGAGGCGCACCAGGCCGCCCGCCAGTACCTGGAGGCCCTGCCCTCGTGGACGGAGGACTCCTTCCCCGGGATCCTCGGCAACGTCGTGTCCGGCCGGGTCGCCAACCGGTTCAACCTGGGTGCGGCCAACCACACCGTGGACGCGGCGTGCGCCAGCTCTCTGACGGCCGCGCGGGCAGCGGTCGACGAACTGCTGAGCCGCCGGGCAGACTTGATGATCACGGGAGGGTGCGACGCGGACAACTCCGTCGTGTCGTTCATGTGCTTCAGCAAGACTCCGGCACTGTCGCCGACCGGCCGGGTGCGCCCGTTCGACGCCGATGCGGACGGCACTCTGATCGGCGAGGGTATCGGCATGCTCGCGCTCAAACGCCTCGCCGACGCCGAACGGGACGGCGACCGAATCTACGCGGTCCTCCGTGGCCTGGGCGGTTCGAGTGACGGGCGGGCCAAAAGCATCTACGCCCCCTGCGGCCAGGGGCAGTTGACGGCACTGCGACGCGCCTATTTCGACGCGGACTGCTCGCCCAGCTCGGTCGAGCTCGTCGAGGCCCACGGCACCGGTACCCCGGCCGGCGACACGGTGGAACTGGCCACACTTGACGAGCTGATGGCCACCCCGGAGGACAGCCACTACGTCGCCGTGGGCAGCGTCAAATCACAGATCGGCCATACCAAGGCGGCGGCTGGAGCAGCCGGTCTGATCAAGACGGCGCTCGCGCTTCACCACAAACTGCTGCCGCCCACCATCAACGTCAGCCGCCCCAGCGACTCGGCCGTACGCGATGGCGGGGCGCTCTACGTCAACACCGCCGCCCGGCCCTGGATCCTGGACCCGGCCCGGCCGGTGCGTCGGGCCGGCGTATCGGCGTTCGGCTTCGGCGGCGTGAACCACCACGCCGTACTGGAGGAATACCGGCCCGGCGCCGGACGGTCCTCCGCGCAACCGGCCGGCTTCCAGGACCCGCAGGTCCTGCACCGTACGCCGCGTGCCCATCTGTGGCACGCGCCGACCCCGCAGAAGCTGCTCGCCCGGCTGGAGAGCGGTGCCGTCCCCGACGACGGGCCCGTCCCGGCCGGGCACGCCCGCGTCGGATTCGTGGCCGGGGGGCCAAGGGGTCAGGAGCATTACGCCAAGCTGCTCAGCACCACCGTCGACCAACTGCGCAACACCACAGGACACGACAGTTGGAGCCACGCCCGGGGCATTCACTACCGCCGCACGGCCCTGCCGCCCGGGGTCAAAGTCGGGGCGCTGTTCGCCGGGCAGGGCAGCCAGTACGTGGACATGGGCCTCCGCGCCCTGCTCGACGTGCCTCCCCTGCGCGCGGCGTTCGATGACGCCAACGCGCTCTTCCCGCCCGAGGACACCCTGGCGCGCACCGTCTTCCCGCCGCCCGGCCATCGGGATGAGCGGCGCGCCGACGAACGCCTGCGCCGTACCGCGTACGCCCAGCCTGCCATCGCGGCGCTGGCCATGGGCCAGTACCGGTTCCTGGCCGAGCTGGGCTTCGCCCCGCACGCGGTTCTCGGCCACAGCTTCGGGGAACTGACCGCGCTCTGGGCAGCCGGCAGCCTGGGAGACGAGGCGTTCCTGGCACTCGCGCGGGCCAGGGGCCGGGCGATGCAGTCCCCGCCGCCCGGCAGCACGGACCCGGGGGCGATGGCCGCGGTGCGCGTACCCGAAGCCCGGCTGCGGCAGATCCTGGCCGAGCACCCCGAGGTGGCGGTGTGCAGCCGCAACGCGCCCGACGAGCAGGTCGTGGGCGGCCCGACCCCGGCAGTGGAACGCTTCGTGCGGTGGTGCGCCGGGCAGTCGGTCCCGGTCCAGCGGTTGCCGGTCGCCGCCGCTTTCCACACCGCGTTCGTCGAGCACGCCCTCGATGCCTTCGGCGCGGACTGCGCCGCCGTGGAATTCGCAGAGCCCCGCTTGCGGGTGTACGCCAACACCGCGGGAGCGACGTACGGGCAGGACCCGGCCGCCAACCGCCGCACCCTCGTCGCGCAGCTGCGCCATCCGGTGGACTTCGGCGCCCGGCTGGAGGAGATGTACGCCGACGGAGTCCGCGTCTTCGTCGAGTTCGGCCCCCAACGCATCCTGACGGGGCTGGTGGAGCGCACTTTGGGCGACCGGGGTGCGGAAGCGGTCCCGTGCGACATCGGTGGCGCCGCGGACGGCACCGCGGTCCTTAAGGAGGCGGCTCTTCGGCTGGCCGTTCTGGGACTGCCCCTGACCGGTATCAACCGCCACGACGCCCCGGCACGGCCACCGCACCCCGCCCCGTCGAAGGTCGCCCGCCTGCTGGAGGGACCGACCTTCGCGTTGGAGGCGAGCCGACGGGCATACGAACAGCGGCGCGAAGACGAGGGCCCCGCCACCGTGCCACCGCCGGTACCCCGGACATCGCAGACCCCGCAGCCGCGCGTGCCCGCTCCCTCCGTCCCAGCAGCGGAGAACGACGCCCTGTCCCAGGCCGCTGCGGAGCACCTGACCGCGCATATCCGCTACCTGGACGGCCAGTTGGACACGGCCCGGCAGCTCACCGGCTTGCTCGCGGCGAGTGCTGCGGACGGACGGGTCGACGAGACGCTCACCGCCGCGGTCGGTGCCATCACGCAGCACAGTTTGGCGCTGGGCGAGGCGCACACCCGGGCGGGAGAGGTCGTCACCCGGCTGCTGAGCCTGCCCCAGGGCGGCGCGGCGCCGCCGACCGGCACCGCGCCGCACCACCTGGGCGCGACGCCCACCGACCCGGGAACGGCGGAGCTCCCGGGTCACCAGGCGTGGCCTGCGCCATCGGAACATCCTGCCGGCCGGACCCCGCTGATCCCCCGCCCCGGTGATGAGTCACCGCGTTCCGCCCGCCCGGCCTCCGGCACGGCGGGACCGCGGGGCCCGGCCACCTCGGCTCTGGCCGAACTCCTGGCGGATCAGAACGGCGAGGGGGGGTCGGCGCAGGCCACCATGGATATGTCGGAGGTGGACCTGGAGGAACTGGAGCATGTCTTCCACCAGGTGGTCGCGGAGAAGACCGGCTACGACGTCGACATGATCGAACCGGACCTCTACATCCAGGAAGACCTCGGTATCGACTCGCTCAAGCAGGTGGAGATCGCGGCAGAGGTCTGGCGCCGCTATCCGGTGATCACCCGGGATGAGCTTTTCCGGTTCAGCGAGGCCCGTACGGTCGGCGAACTCACCGACATGCTGCGGAAGATCCTCACCGGCTCGCGCCCCGAGCTCCAGCGCGCTGACGTCATCCCGCTCGGCCGGGCCTTCGTGACCCTGCGCGAGTTGCCCGCCGTCGACATTCGCACCGACGCCTACGCCGATCAGCCGTGCGCCCTGCTCCTGGACGACGGCGGCGAGCTGTGCGCGACGGTGGCCGAGTCATTGCGCGCCCGCGGCTGGCGTACGTCCCACCTCATGCTTCCCGGCGCCCACCGGGGCGACTGCGAGACCTGGGCTCTGGAGGACTGGACCGAGACGGCGCTGGCCGGTCGGCTCGCTGCCGTCCTGGCGGCGGCCTCGCGCATCGACCTGTGCGTTCTGCCGGTCGGCCGTGACCGCGATGTGACGGTGGATCAGCTCGTTACCCGCCTCCAACACGCCATCCTGGTGGCCAAGCACACCTTCCCCGTCCTGGAGGAGACCACCCGCGACGGCTCCCGCGCGGCGTTCGTCACCGTCACCCAGCTCGACGGGGCCCTCGGCTACGCCGGCGCCGGCGACGACCCGGTAGCCGCCCTCGCCGGGGGCCTCGGCGGTTTGGTCAAGACGCTCGCCCTGGAATCCGCGCCCTTGTTCTGCCGCGCTCTGGACTTCGCCCCGGAGCTGTCCGCCCACACCGTCGGCGACGCGTTCGCGGCGGAGATCGCGGACTTCGCCACCGATGTCCGCGAAGTGGGCCTGGACGGGACGCGGCGCCGTACGCCCGCCCTGTCGAACACCCCGGCCCCCCTGGTTCCCAGCCCACCGGAGACGGCGCAACTGGGCCCCGACGATGTGCTGCTGGTCACCGGCGGGGCCTCCGGCATCACCGCGTGGTGCGTCACCGCGCTGGCCGCCGAGCACCCTTGTTCCTACCTGCTGCTCGGCCGGACCCCGCTCACCGAGGACCCGGACTGGGCCGCAGGGCTGGACAGTCCCGCGGCGCTGCGCGGGGCGCTGGCGGAGCAACCGCGCACGGCCGGTGAAGACGACGCCGCCCGCGCCGACCAGCAGGTCCAAGAGATCCTGGACGGGCGCCGCATTCGCGCTGTGCTCGACGAACTGCGGTCACGGGGCGTCGAAGCCGACTACCTGGCCGCGGACGTACGCGACGCCGACGCACTGGCCGGCGCGCTGACCCCGCACACCGCGCGGATCACCGGCGTGATCCACGCCGCGGGATCCCTTGGCGACTCCCCTCTGGCGGACAAGACCCTCGAATCCGTCGCCCGGGTGGTCGGCACCAAGCTGTCCGGTCTGCACAACGTGCTCGACAATGTGGACCGGTCCCAGCTCCGGCACCTGGTGGTCTTCTCCTCCGTGTCGGGCATCTGGGGCAACGTCCGTCAGTCGGACTACGCCCTGGCCAACGAGGCGGTGAACCGCTACGCCTGCGCCTTCAAGGCAGCTCACCCCGCCTGCCGGGTCACACCCGTCGCTTGGGGTCCGTGGGCGGGCGGCATGGCCGCCCCTGTGCAGGAAATCTTCCTCCAGCAGGGCATCCCCGTGCTGGCGCGTGACGTCGGCTGCGAGTACTTCACCGCCCAGATGCGCCCCGACCACAGCGCGGACGGAGTCGTCGTCATCGGGCCGGTCACCGCTCCCTTCCACCGGTCCGACAGCCTGCCCATGGCAGGGCTCACGGCACTGCGCGCTCTGAACGGCCTGGAGCGCGAACCGATGCTGCGTGATCACTGTTGGGCGGGTGCGCCGCTGCTGCCCATGACCGCCGCTGTCGGATGGGGTCTGCACGCCTTGGAGAGCGGCCGGGGAGGGGGCCGACCGGTGGTCGAGTGCCGGGACTTCCGTATCCACCGGGGCCTGTACTTCGACGGCTCGCAGCCGAAGCAGGTCGTGGTCCGTTTGGTGCCGGACCGGGCCGAGGCATCGGCCGAGGCACGAGTGACCGTACACAGCATCAACCACGGCCAGGAAGAACAGGCGCATTACTCAGGCGGCTTCCGAAGCGCCGACCGGGCCCCCGACAGTCCCTGCCTGGAACTGCCGCCCTTCCGGATCTCGGAGGAGCACCACGCGTCCTACGGCGAGGGGTTCCTCTTCCACGGACCGACTCTGAGAGGGCTGAGGAACGTACTGGCGGAGGAAGAGGGCCGACTCATCCTGGCCGCGCAGCTACCCGACCCCGTCCTCGCCCACGGCGCGTACGCCGGGCAGCTGTACAGTCCCGGCCTCGCCGACCTCCTCCTCCAGGCCGCAGCTCTGCTGGGACGCCAACGCCACGAAGAGAGCTGCGCCCCGGTGAGCGTGGAGCGCGTGGAGCTGTTCACACCGCTGCCGGACGACGCGCCGTTCGCCATCGTCGCCGAACTCGACTCCGCGACCGCGCTCGACCTGCATTGCACGATCACCGCCTGTGCCCCGGACGGAAAGGTCCACCAGCGGTGGACCGGGCTGACCCTGGTCAGTCTCACCCAGTCGCAGATGGCGGCCCGGATGACGGCTCATGGCCGCCGCGCGCCCGTAGGGGGCACAGCGTGACCGGGATGGGGAGAATGAACGAACTCGGCTTCGACGGTGTCCCCCTCGCTGAGCTGGGTGGCATGCCGGCCATGACTCCACCCGATGCGGCGGTGGCTCCACCGGACGAAGGACGGGCGGTCCCTGCCCCCCGCGCTCCGCTTCCCTCGGAAACCGGCGCCACGCCCACGGCACTGGTCCAACCCACGGCACTGGCCCGGCAGATGGCCAGGCAAGTGCAGCGCGCCCACGCCTCGGTGCTCGCAGCACACCAGGCCATCAGCGACTGGCAGACCCGGCTCGCCGCGTCCGGCACGCCTGCGCACCCAGCGCCGGACGGCTCTCTCACCGGTCTCGCACCCCCGCCACCACCCGAGCCCGCGAAGGGCCGGCCCGCCACCGGCACCACGACCGCGTACGAGCCCCCGCCCGGCGAGTGGGCGCGGCTGGGCGGCTCCGCCGTGGTACTACGGGCCGGAGCAGCCGCTCTACGGCCCGACGCCGCGTCGGTCCGGGACCCTGCTGCGTTCGATGTGACCTGGCACGATGCAGTACCGACGGGTTCCACCACACTCCATGTCCGGACGACCGGCGGCCCCGGCTCTGCTGACACCTGCTGTCTCGTCCACGACGGTGACCGGCTCATCGCCTCCATCGCACGAACCGCCCCGGGACTGTCGGACGAGGACTTCACGCCACGTCAAGTTCCGTGCTTCCCACCGGAGTTCCGCCCCCTTGCAGGCACCGAGATCCGTCGGTTGTCCCATGCCGGTCTGGACGCTCTCGCCGCCGGTGACATCGCCGGGGTCTTCGGCCCCGCCTTCGACCAGGACGGCCTGGAACCGGCATCGTTGCCCGAACGATGGCCGGTCCGGCTGCTGGAGGAGATCTCCGTCATCGAGCCGGGAGGCGGCCGGTACGGTCAGGGTCTGCTGAGCGCGTACGCCCGCCCGCCCGCTGAGGCCACCGGGGACACCGGGGACACCGAGTTCGTACCGTGGCCGTGGCTGGTCGAAGCGGTCACTGAAGTACTGCGGGTGTACGCCTTCCACCGGGGGATGCATCTGTGCCTGCCCGGGGCGCGGGTAACCCCCTTGCCCGGTGCCCCCACCCGCGTCGAGTTGCTCGACCCCTCGGCGCTACGCGCAAGCACACTGCAATTCACGGTCGAGGTGGCCGAACTGGGGCTGTTTCCCCACCCGTTCGCAACAGCAGACTGCGAAGTCACCGCGGCCGGACAGGTGGTGGCCCGACTGCGCGACCTCGGCGTGACCGTGCAGGAGGCACCGGGCGCCGACATCATGCCGCACCCCGGGCGGTTCAGCTGCCGCAAGGCGTCCACGGGCGGCTGGGCGATCGTCAACGAACTGCACATCGCGCATGCCGCCGAAGGCGATCCTGGCACGGTGTTCGCCGCGTACGGCGCGCGGCGGACCGCGACGCAGACACGACCACGGCTGCCCCGCGGCGACCTGCTGATGGTGGACCGCTGTCTGCGCGCCGAGACCGGCGGCCCGGGACCGGACCGGACCGGCAGCCGACTGACATCCGAGTACGACGTGCCGGCCGACCCTTGGTACTGCCGGGAGAGCGGCGGCGTACCTGCCTTGGCGCTGCTGGAGATGACGATGCAGCCCATGGGACTGCTCGGCGCGCTGTCCGGTATGACGTGGGAGAACCCCGGTCAGGACTTCGTGTGCCGCAACCTCGACGGGCGGCTCCGGCTGGTGGGTGCGGTCGACCTGCGCGCGGTGACGGTAGGTCAGGATGTCGTCCTGCGCTCGTCCTCGCCGATTCCTGGGGCGGTCATCCAGCGCGGCGACTTCGAGCTGAGCACCGGCGGTGAAGTGTTCTGCACCGGCGATGCGGTACACGGCTATTTCACGTCCGAAGTGCTGGAAAGACAAAAGGGTCTGGACGGCGGCGGATACGTCGCGCCGTGGCTGGATCGACGGCCTGCCGCCTCCGCGGGGCTGCGACGGCTGGACCTGCGCGACGACACCCGCCTGGGCCACGGCCGACTGTCTCTACTGGAGGACGTGACCGTGGTCCCTGGAGGCGGCGACCACGGCGCCGGGTATGTGCTGTGCGCCAAACCGGTACGCGACGACGACTGGTTCTTCCGCGAGCACTTTCTCCATGACCCGGTGATGCCCGGCTCGGCAGGTGTGCAGATGCTCTTCCAGGCCGTGCAGGCGTTCGCCCTGCACACGGGCCTGACCAACGACTTGCGGCAGCCGTACTTCGCCCTCGCGGTCGGCGAGGAACTGCGCTGGTCCTACCGGGGACAGATCCTCCGGCACCACCGGCGGATGCGCGGCGAAGCGCACATCCGCGAGGTACGCAGGGACGGCAACCAGCTGCTCATCCTCGCGGACGGCAGCGTCTGGCGTGATGACCTGCGGATCTACCAAGTGGACAACATCGCCCTGGTGGCACGGCCGCAGGCGATGCGGGAGGCCTCGCGATGACTGTGCACTACGCCCCGGAGGGGGTGTACGCGGTTCTGTCCGCCATCGACCTGCCCTGCTACATCATCAGCGTCGGCGGGCGGGTGGGCGCCGCTCACGACGTCCCCGCACCCGGCTCCGGCGCCACGCTGCTCGCCGCGGCCGGCCCGCTGCCGCCGCACCGCCTCGGCTCGTCCGCGTTCCTGCGCCATCACGGCGTGCGCTTCCCCTATATGGCCGGGGCGATGGCCGGGGGCATCTCCTCCGAGGACTTCGTCGTCGCCCTGTCCCGCGCCGGCCACCTCGCCTCCTTCGGCTCTGCCGGCCTGCCCGTGGCCCGCCTCCATGAGGCGCTCGGCCGCCTGGAGCACGACCTCGGCGACGCACCGTACGCCTGCAATCTGATCCACAGCCCCATGGCGCCGCAGGCGGAACGGATCTGCGTCGACCTCTGTCTGCGCCACCGTGTGCGCTGTGTGGAGGCGTCTGCGTTCGTGCAGCTCACCCCCGACCTGGTGCGCTACCGCGTCACGGGACTACGCTCCGACGCCGGTACCGGTGTGTGCGCCGAGCACCGGATCGTCGCCAAGATCTCCCGCCTGGAGACCGCGGAGATGTTCCTGCGGCCGGCGCCCGAAGCACTCGTCTCCGAGCTGCTGGCCCGCGGCGAGATCTCCGCCGAGCAGGCCGTACTCGCCCGCTCGGTGCCGATGGCCGACGACATCACCGTCGAGGCCGACTCCGGGGGGCACACCGATCGTCGGCCGCTGACCGTGCTCCTCCCGGCGATCGCGCGGCTGCGCGACCGGATCGGCACCCCGTGTCCCGGCGGCGCTCCCGTACGTCTCGGCGCGGCCGGCGGGATCGGCACCCCGCGCGCCGTGGTCGCGGCCTTCGCCCTCGGCGCGGACTATGTCGTCACCGGCTCGGTCAACCAGGGCAGTGTCGAGGCCGGCACCTCGTCGGCCGTCAAGCTTCTGCTCGCTGGGGCGGGCCTGGCCGACTGTGCCATGGCGCCGGCCGCGGACATGTTCGAACAGGGCGTCACCGTGCAGGTCCTCAGCCGGGGCACCCTGTTCCCGGGCCGAGCGGCGCGCCTGTACCGGCTGTACCGCGATCATCCCGGCCTCGACGAGCTGCCGTCCGAGGAACGGCGGCGCCTGGAGCGGCTCTTCGGGCAGGTCCTGGACCGCGTGTGGGAGGAGACCGCCGCCTATCTCAAGACCCATCACCCCGACCAGCTCGCCCGATCCGAAACAGACCCCAAGCACCGCATGGCCATGGTCTTCCGCTGGTACCTGGCGATGGCCTCGCGCTGGGCGACCGCCGGCCTCGGCGACCGTGCCGACGACTGGCAGATCTGGTGCGGCCCGGCGATGGGCGCGTTCAACGACTGGACCGCGGCCAGCGTCCTGGCCACCCCCGAACGCCGCCACGTAACCACCATCGCCGAGCACCTCCTGCGCGGCGCCGCGTACCACAGCCGGCTGGACCAGCTGCGCGCCAACGGCGTACGCATCCCTGCCGCCTGCGCCGAATACCGGCTGCCCCCTCCGCCGGTGCCGCAACAGGCGGCGGTGGCCTGCGCGGTCAGCCGACGGTGAGCTTGCCGCGCCCCGTGATGTGGCCGAGACCGCCGGTGAAGCACGACCAGACGTTGTTGGTGGGGACGGCATTACCCATGACGGAGCGTCCGGCCATGGGGCCAGAGGCGATCGAGCCGCTGAGGAAGGAGTCGACGGGCGTGTAGCCGCGGTGACCATGGCCCGCGGGTACGACGGTGGACCGCCCGACGACGCCACCGGTCCGATTCGTGCCGGAGTACCAGGTGATGGTGCCGCTGCCCTTGACCCCCTTTACCTGGGAGCAGTTCGCCAGACCGCTCCCGCGCAGCACGAGCCGCCCGGACGCGATCCGCGACCAACGGCCGTTGGAGGATGCGCAGTTGTCCAGATGGACGGTGCCGCGGGCGGAGATACGACGGGGGGTGCCGGAGACGGCCGGGGAGAAGGCGACCGGGTCGTTCGGGGCGGTCCGTAGAGCGCACTTGAGCAGATGGCCCGCCTGGACGGCGGACGGTACGGACGCCCGTACCGGAACGTGGGCATAGCCGGCGGGAGTGCCGGCCGCGAGCAGCGCTCCGGCCAGTCCTGCTGCGACCACCGCTGCGGCGCCTCGCCGCGCCCAGGTGGCACGGGCGGCACGGACGGTGCTGGCCTTACCAAACATATGGATTCTCCTGGTCGCTGCGGAACTGTGCGCTCACTTCCGAAGACGAAAACTAGTCCAAATGCTTCCCCTTCATCACAATTGTTAAATTTCATCACCCAGACGGACCGCATCGCATTTGCCGTCACTGTGCGCCTTTCGTCAGGATCGCCGCGCCGATGAAAGGACCGCCCATGCGAAGGCACCGTCCACCGACCGGACCAACAGTGCGCCGGGACGAAGGCGGTGCCGGTCAGGACGGCGCGGACCGGTGGACCGTGCGTCACCCGTGGTGGATTCTGGTGACGGCGCTGGGCCTCGGCGCTCTGCTGGCACTCGCCGCAATCGGCACCCCCAGCCACCTGTCCAACGGCGGCTACATCGCCCATGGCACCGAGGCGGCACGCGCCGAGAGCATGCTCAAGCAGCATTTCGACGCGGGCATTCCCGACCTGGTCCTCCATGTCCGGGCCGACGCACCCGTCACCGACCCAAGGGTGAGCCGGACCGGTCAGGAGTTCGTCCGGCGGACGGCGGAACAACCGGGGGTTCGCCGGGTCCTCTCCTACTGGACCGTCGGGGACACCCGGCTGCTGAGCAAAGACGGGCGCGCCGCCCTCGTCACCGTCGATCTCCACGGGGACGAGCACGCCGCGGCGCGACGTGCCGCGGCACTGGTCCCGGGCCTGACCGGCGAACACGGATCCCTGCGGGTCACAGCGACCGGTCCCGCCTGGGTCATGGCGCAGGCCACCGAACTCAGTCGGCAGGAGCTGATCCGGGCCGAACTCATCGGCGCGCCGCTGGCCGTGCTGGTCCTGCTGTTCGCCTTCGGGTCGCTGACCGCCGCCCTGCTACCCGCCGCGGTCGGGGCACTGTCCGTGGCGGGCACGTTCGCGGTACTGCGACTGTTGGCGACCGTCATGCCCGTTTCGGCGTTCGCGTCCAACATCACCACCGCGCTCGGGTTCGGCCTGGCCGTCGACTACGGGCTCTTCGTCGTCACGCGCTACCGGGAGGAGCTGGCAGCCGTCACCGATCCCGCTGACGCTGTTGCCCGCACCATGCGCACGGCCGGACGGACCGTGCTGTACTCCGCGGCCACGGTGGCCGTCTGCCTGAGCACGCTCCTGCTCTTTCCGCTCGGCTTCCTGCGGTCCCTGGCGGTCGCGGGGATGAGCGTGGTCCTGCTGGCGGCGGCCACCACCGCGCTGGTCCTGCCCGCCCTGCTCTCCGTCATCGGCACCCGGATCGACCGGGGTGACCTCTTCGCACCGCTGCGCCGGGCCCGGCGAGAGGAGCGCGCGTCGCTGTGGCACCGCGCGGCTCGCACCGCAACGAGGCGGCCGGTGCTGGCGGGCGGCTGCGCCGTCCTCTTCCTGGCGACCCTGGCCGTTCCCTTCGCCCATGTCCGCTTCGGCGTCGCCGACGAGCGCGTCCTGCCCGAACCAGTCGAGTCCCACGCGACCGCCACCAGGACCGAGCGAGAATTCGCCCTGCCGTGGAACCGCACCCTGGCCGTGCTCCTGCCCGACGTCGACGCCGTGGACCAGGAGGAGGAACTGGACGCCTACGCGCGCCGCCTCTCCGCTCTCCCCACGGTCGACCAGGTCTCCACCGGGGTCGGTCACTACCGGAACGGCCGCCTCACGTCCGGCCCGGACATCGGCTCCCTCGCGCACATCACCCGCGGCGCGACATGGCTGGCGGTGACCGGCAGCGGTGACCCGGTCGCGGACGAGCACCTTGTCGAGGAACTGCGCGCGCTGCCCGCCCCGGGTGCGCATCTCGTCGCGGGGCGCCCGGCCCGGGTCCTGGACACCAAGAACGCGATCCTGGACGCCCTGCCGTGGGCGATGGCCATCATCATCGGCAGTGTGCTGCTACTGCTGTTCCTCTTCACGGGGTCGGTGCTCATCCCTGTCAAGGCGGTGCTCATGGGCGGCATCAGCCTGACTGCGAGTTTCGGGGCAATGGTCTACGTCTTCCAGGACGGGCACCTCCGCAACCTCCTGGGACACTTCACCGTTACGGGAGAGCTGGAGACCTCCATGCCGGTGCTGATCTTCGGTGCTGCGTTCGCGCTCTCCGTGGACTACGAACTGTTTCTCATCTCGCGCATCCAGGAGGAGTACCGGGCCTCGGGCGACCACCGTGCCGCCGTGGTGGCCGGCATCGCCCGGACCGGACGCATGATCACGATTGCTTCGGTGATCTTCGCTGTCGCCCTGCTTCCCCTGGTCACCTCGGACATCACGCTACTCAAACTCATCGGGTGTGGACTGGCACTGGCGGTCCTGGTCGACGCCACAGTCGTCCGCGGCGTCCTCGTACCGGCGTTCATGCGACTGACCGGCCATGCCAATTGGTGGGCGCCCCGGCCACTCGCCGCGCTCCACCGGCGTCTGGGCCCGAGCCAACCGCACCAGCCACCGTCGCCCCTGGCCGAAGGTGTGCCGACCCCACGGGGTATCGCGGAACGCTCTCCAAGGTCATGACTCGCCACCCAGGAGCGGACTGAGGCATCGTCATGATGCGGTGGGCGCCCGACCCGCAGGCAGCGCTGAAGTGCTG
Organism: Streptomyces sp. NPDC050636; assembly: GCF_040654775.1. Classification (NCBI taxonomy): domain Bacteria; kingdom Bacillati; phylum Actinomycetota; class Actinomycetes; order Kitasatosporales; family Streptomycetaceae; genus Streptomyces; species Streptomyces sp. NPDC050636. The sequence continues at coordinate 438 of NZ_JBFAIP010000095.1, read as the reverse complement.
CGTCAGGGCGCGCTGAGGAGTTGGCCGATCACCTCTTCAAGGCGGCGGACTCATGACGAGCTGTCACTGAAACGGGGCCTCCTCGCTGCGTTCGGAATGGCGCACCCGGCACTCACCGTGCGGGCGGGAACGGGGTTGCTTGAAGGGCGGGTGTCCCGACGGGGAGGGGGCTTCGCGGAGCGGCCCGTGCGCGTCGCGCAAACGTCACCCTCACGCGTAATGTACGGAAAGTCATCGAATGGATACTTTGAGTGGCGTGACGGTTGTGCGTGGTTACGGCGTGCGGCGGGCCTCTGCGCGGGCCGCCGCTATCGTGCTGGCCGCGTTGCTTCTTGCGCTGTTCGGTGGGCGTTCCGTCGCGCTGGAGCCGGTCGAGGAGGCCGCGGCCACGGCTCTGGCATTCCCCGCCGAAGAGAGCGCCGCGTGCGCTTCTGGTCG
>NZ_JBFAIP010000094.1:0-23372 GCF_040654775.1 Streptomyces sp. NPDC050636 | reverse complement strand
TCCAACTCCTTCGCGGACCAGACCTTGGCCCAGATCGAGCTGTTCACCAAGCCGCAGGAGTACCCCACCGACGTCTACGTGCTCCCCAAGCACCTCGACGAGAAGGTCGCCCGCCTCCACCTCGACGCGCTGGGCGTGAAGCTGACGACGCTGCGCAAGGAACAGGCGGACTACATCGGTGTCCCTGTCGAGGGCCCGTACAAGCCCGACCACTACCGCTACTGAGCCGACCGACCAGGAGGATCGGGCGCACAACACTGAAGGGGCTGCACGCCCCGCTGCGCTGACGGCCCTGAGAGGACGGTACGAGTCCGCGCGAGCCGGATCGTAGGGACGCAGCTCGTCAACGTCGCCCTCCCTGTGAGCTACGGGGAGAGCGGCGCCGTCGTCGCGCCCGGCGACGACGGCGCCGCCTACGGCGGCCCGCTGGGTATGGTCTTCGCTCCGTTCCTCGATATCGGCCAAAACGGCAGACATGACCACGAGACATCACACGGTGTGCGTGATAGGTGCCGGACCGCGCGGACTCGCCGTGCTTGAGCAACTCTGCGCCAGTGCCAGCTCGGCGCCCGAGAGCAGCACCGTCCACGTCCGTGTGGTCGCCCCCTACCCGCCGGGCCCCGGCAAGGTGTGGCGGACCGACCGGTCCCGTCACCTACCAGGGGCACCCGCCGGCCCGCCCGGACGCCGCTGAGCAGGAATTCGTCTCCCAGATACGGGAGTCGGGGCTGAGGTACATCCCCCGGCCAACCCGGCGGACGTCGACCTGGACGAGACGAAGCGAGTACGTACCACTGCCGCAGCCGCCCGCATCTGGACAACCTGAGCTTCCCCGGCTGGTCCACACCTCAGTCGATTGCGAGCGCGTGTCTCTCATTCGACCTTGCCTGGCGCTCCCTCGTCCCTGACCTGCAAGGGCGTGTGGAAATCTGGGAGCTGATCAGTGAGGCTTTTCCCACCTCACGTTGACGCGTGGTGAAGGACGACGACTGCCTTCACGAGGTCTGTGGTCCGGTTGGTGCTGCGGGCGGTTCTTCCGGGGTGGGTGCCAGGCTTCGGTGTGGTCATGGCCTGTTCGGCGACACAGCAGATCTTGGGGGGCGTGGTGTTGTGGCGGCGCTGCCATCGCTTGAGCGGAGGAGCAGCGCGGGCCAGGCCCACAGCAGCCTTGCGAACGGCCGGTCAGGACCTGGATGTTCATGCCGTGACGCTTGTGCTTCCCGGAGTGGTACGGGTGTCGGCGGCGAGCCGGCCGATCGGCAGCAGGGTGGCGTCCAGGATCACGAACGCCGGACGACGCGCGGGTACGCATGGCGTCGGCGAGCCGGGCGGACAAGGCATACCAGGGCGCCAGCCAGGAGACGACGGTCGCCCGAACGGAGCGGCAGACGGTGGCGAACTTCGATGCCGAACCCGACCGCGAGCTGGCCGTAGGTCTCGCCGCAACGCAGATGGCCCACACCAGCAGAGCCTGCCAACCGGCTGTCAAGCCCAGTCAACGACACCCGAACTCCCACCAATGGACCGCCAGTTGACGGGCCAGTGACGCAGGTACGCGTGGGACAGACCGATCACCACTTACCTCGCTCAGCGTGGGCAGTTCCCGCCCGTCGCCATTCATCAATCGCATCTTTTGAGCCATCACCGAGTGCATTCTGGACACGCACCCCTCTCTGGTCCCAGCTGATTCTGCTCCCTGTGCAGCAACAACCGTTCGTCGGCGGGTAGTCAGTAGCCATACAGGTGGGTATAGTTCTGAGAGTGGCCTCGTCCACTCCCTGCTCAGCAGCCAAGACTGCTTGGAGATGCCCAAATGAGGATGTTGCTTCGACACGCATGGAATCTCCTGCGAGACATCGCATACGGGATCAATGCGGGACATGCCATCAGACACGGTGCGCGGGTGCCGACACGTTAGCCTCCACGCTCACCGGCTGGCAGGTACGACGGCTTCCCGCGCGTAGTTGCACCTGTTCCGGCAGCGGATGACGCCCAGAGGCATGGTCGAGCCCCCGCTGACGTTCACCTGGCCGGTCACAGACTCGGCGCGAGCACCGCGCGGTCATCGCACTGGCGCCGGCCTCCGCCCTGCGGATGCTCGGGTGCCTCCGGCACCACATTCAGGAACAGTGCCCCACGAACTGTCCGGCACCAGTTGCTCACTAACGGCACGTCCGGACCACCGAGCCCGGGAGAGAGTCAGGATCGGGAAAGGCGCAAGTCGATCCAGGGGATGCTGTCGCCCGGCAGCAGGTATCGCTCGGTCTCGACGAACCCGTGCTTGAGTGCGAACCGCAGACCGTCCTCATTGGAGGACAGGACGACGGTCTCGATCACTTCGGCGCCGAGCTCCCGCGCCCGGTTGAGCCCGCGCGCATAGAGTTCCTCGCCGAACCCCTGACCACGGTGAGCGGCGAGCACTCGGGCGATCACTGTGACCATCAGTGTGTCGTCCGTAGGCGGGCGCACCGTGCTGCACCCGATGACGTCGTCACCGAGATACGCGACTTCCAAGTGGTGGCGCTGCGCGCGTTCCCGTACCTCATCCAGCGAAAGGAGGTGGGTAGGAATGATCACGTTGTGGACGTGTTGCCAGTCCTTGAGGGTGGCGTAGCCATCCGGCTGCTGGATGCGAAGGTCGGACATTGCAGCAGGAGACCCGATTCCACCTCGGACGTCAACTCTGTTTGCCGCGCGAGTGAGTCGCCGGTGTCGCTGAAGGACCTCGCAGCCAGGCCAGTGCCAATCAAGACACTGCCTTTCACACGTGCCAGCGCTTGCGTTCATATGGATGATCACTTTTCGGGCAATCGGGAACCCCCGGACTGCGGCGGCCTGGTACTACAACGGCAATACTGTGAGAGGTGGTCAGACCGGTCGGCGGCGTGGTTGCGGGTGGGGACCTGCATACGTCAAGTCGCGGGGCTGGTGACCTGAATGCTCTCCATAAGCAGTTCGTCCACAGCTCGGCCAGGAGCTGGTGCGTCATGCTGTCCAGAACACCTCCATGCGCCTGCGGGACGTCAGGGGCTGCCCAGCTCCCGGCCGTGAACTTCAGCTCCCGCACGGCACGCGGGCATCGTCCAGGGCCTTCCGGTCTGCCCTGTACTCCTTATGGACGTGCTGCCCGGGTACTGAACGAGCCGCCAGACCACCCATCCCGCAGGTGATCCGGTAGGCGAGACACCCCGGCATGGTGTGGTCGAGAATCGGAGGCATGGGAAAGACATACGACCGAATAGACGGCAGGCTGCGCGACTTCATCGAGGCACAGCCCATTTTCTTCACCGCGACCGCGCCCTTGTCCGGCGAAGGCACGGTAAACCTCTCTCCTAAGGGCCTCACCGGCTCGTTCGCGGTACTCGATGAACAGACGGTGGCCTACCTCGACTTCGCTGGCAGCAACGCCGAGACCATCGCGCATCTACGCGAGAACGGCCGTATCACGCTCATGTGGTGCGCGTTCGAGGGCTCGCCGAACATCGTCCGAGTGCATGGCCGCGGCGAGCCGGTCTTCCGGGATGCCCCGCGCTTCGAAGAACTGCTCGTGCACTTCCCGGACATCGACCCGGCCCCACACGGACTGCGCGCCATCATTGTGGTGATGGCCGAACTCATCCGTGACACTTGCGGTTACGCCGTGCCGTTCATGGCCTATGAAGCAGACCGGGATCTGCATCGCAAGCGTTTTGGGCGCGAGGACGACGAATCCCTGGCCCGCTACTTCGAGAAGAAGGAGCACATCGCCGCGAGCATCGATGCTCTGCCCGGACTACCGCTTCCGCTGCCGCCGCTCAGTCTCTAGGCCGCTTCTGACCGGCCTGGCAGCTCGTTGTCCCGGGCGTGATCAGTGGAGGAGGGCTGAGGAGGGCTGGAGGAGGGCTGGAGGAGGGCTGGAGGAGAGCTGATGGATGCAGAGTGGGCTCGCTGCTGCCGTGAGCAACAAACGGTGTGGCCGGTGGCGGGACCACCGCCAGGTGGTCAACGGGATCAATTCCCCGGCTGAGTGCCGGGGCGCAGTGGTGTGAACTGCCCCTACGCGGCGGCTCATGCTTCCCTGCCTTTTGTGGCTGGCGTGGTCGGTGCCGTCGAGGGGGAAGTAGCGCAGGGCGGGGGTAGGTCGCCCGCACGGGGTCCGGTACCTGGGCTCGCGGTCGGAGTCCCTCATCGCCGTCGCTCTCACGGAGACGAACTCGTTCTGCCATCCCCACACTTTCGCGGAAACAGTGAGCGTCCGGAGCTCAGCCCCCGGCGGTCTTCCGCGTGGGTGTCATGCCAGTTGCTCCCTCAACCAGGACTGTTCCGCGTGGCTGGTGGCGCGGGCGATAAGGAGCATGCCGCGGCGGTAGGGGTCGTCGGTGTCCTCGGCGCGTAGCGGGCGGTTGCCGTCGTGGAAGAAGCTCGCGGGCTGTTCCAGGAACTCCAGCCGCCGGCGCAGCACTGCGTGCTGGTCGGCGGTGTCTGGAAGCCGGGAAAGGAAGGCCAGGATCGTGAAGTACCGGGCGCTGTCGCTGATGTCCAGCTCGTCGGGCTCCCGGAGCCGGTGCAGCAGCTCGGTGCGGCCCCTGGCGGTCAGGCTCAAAGTGTGCCGCTGGGCGGCCGAGGCTCCGGGCTCCGTCCGTCGGTCCAGCAGCCCGGCCTTGACCAGCCGGTTGATTGCCGGATAGAGGCTGCCATCGCTGACCGGCCGGGAGTGGCCGGACAAGTGCGCGATGAAGCGCCGCAGTTGGTATCCGTGCAGCGGGCCGTCGGCCAGGAATCCCAGGATCGCGAGTTCCAACATGCTGCTACCCTCGCACATCGAAACGAGGTATCTCGAATCGAGGTATGGAGTGAGGATGAGCTATACCGAGGAGTGGGTGACCGCGCGGGCGCGTGACGCCTACCAGCACGGCCGGGCGACGTTCGGCATACGGCCCGAGCAGACGGCGCTGCTGGTCATCGACATGCAGGACGAATTCGTGCGCCCCGGCTGGACCCCATACTGGGTGCCGGCGGCGACGCGGATGGCGCCAAGACTTCGCCGACTGGTCGAGACATGCCGGGCCGCCTCCATCCCGGTCATCTGGACCATTTTCGACGACACGCATCTCGGACTGGACCGGCCGCACGCCCTGCGATACCTCCCACACGCCGACACCGACTGGCGGCGGCCGGGCCCCACGACGGTGTGGGACCAAATGGGCTACCGCGCTGACGAGGCCCTGATCCGCAAACCCTCCTACGGCGCCTTCTACGACACCCCACTCGACACGATGCTGCGCAACCTCGGTCGCGACACGGTCATCGTCACGGGAACGCTCACCAACTACTGCTGCGGCACCACGGCCCGGCAGGCATACGAACGCGGCTACAAAGTCGTGTTCGGAGCCGACGTCACGGCAACCGACGACGAGTCCCGGCAGGAACCCGAACTCGCCGTCCTACGCAAAGGCTTCGCCCTGGTGCTGACCGCCGATGAGATCACGAACCAGCTGACCGGGAGCGTCTCCGACACCAAGGGAAAAGAACCGGGCGAACGTTGCTGATGCGGCACTAGCCACCAGATCGCAGACACCTGCCCATCCCCGCCGCGCTCGTGGCCGCAGTAAACGACACCAACAGTGGCGGGAGTTGAGGAGTTGAGGAGTTGATACCGGTCAACTCGACCTTGCCTCGTACGTGCGGCCACACGACAGGTCGCCCGTGGTCGGTTTCCGCGTCCACGGAAGCCGCAGGCGTGCCGCTTTGGTGAGTGGCGCGGTGGCGGCGGCGGGAAGTCCTGCTGCTGGCCGGCGGGGTGGGGATCGGGGCGTGGTTGTCGCGGTGCGCGGTGTGCGGAAGCGTCGGTGGAGGCGCGGGCGCGGTGGGCGCGGTCGGTGTATCGCCGAGCGGTGCCCGGACCGGTTCCCGCCGGAGGACGCTGTTGCAGTCTGAGGTGGCGTGTGCGGAGGCGCCACCACTCGCCTCTGGGCGGGGGCTTCTGGCTGGGCCTGTCCGACGAGTCGAGTGACGGACCCGTCGGACAGTTCTTAGGCGTCGACCGGGCGGCGCGGCTCGCGCCACATCGTCCACAGCGCCGGCCCGTCCCCTGGCAGCCGCAGTTCCTCACGCACGGTGAAGCCGAAGTGCTCGTAGAAGGGGAGGTTGGACGGTTTGGAGGACTCCAGATACGCGGGCAGGCCCGCCGCGTCAGCCTTGGCCAGCCCCGAGCGCAGCAGGGCGGATCCGTGTCCCTGGCCCTGGACGGCCGGGTCGGCGCCGACCACCGACAGGGACCAGTGCGATTCCTGGGGTGCGTACTTGGCGGCCGTCTCGACGGTGTTTCTGAACAGCGGAGCCCGGTCGCCAAGAATGTTCTGGAGCTCCTGAATGGTCGCCGCGTCGGGAACAGCTTTGGCCTGCGCCTCCGGCGGTACCCAGAAAGCGGCCGCCGCCTCGGTGTGCTCACAGACGCCGTGGCGGACGTATTGCCGGGTGAAGATCGTGGTGAAGTAGCGGCGCAGCCCTGCCTCTCGCGAGGCGTCGTGGGGGAAGAACCAGCGCATCATCGGGTCGTCATCGAAGGCACGGGCCAAGGTGCGGCTGATCAGTGGGGTGTCATCGATCGTTGCCGTCCTCGAAATGTTCGTTATCGACATACGGATCATTTTGCACCCAGTGATCTTCGGTGGCGGGGCGGAGTGGTGCCGGTCCGCGGGCAGGGTACAAAAAGGCGTCCCAATGAGCAGGTTCAGATCCAACGAGAAGAGCCATCGGCGCGTCCGTGCCTCGCTTCCGAGGCTCGGCTTGGCCGTGCGGTTGTGCGGGGCTTAACTCCGTCGGCTGACGTTCGTGTGGGCGTGGAGTGTGACTGGTGGCGTTTCGCATGAACAGAGGTCCGCAGCGACGTGGTCCTGCGCGGGAGGCGAACCACGACCCCCGCCCGATTGGACGGGGGTCGTGGTCGTCAAGGGGCGAGGTTGAGAGCCGGATGTGTCAGCCCTCACGCTTCCTGACGGCGAGGATCGATGTCAGCGGGCCAGCGATCCATTCGCGCCCGGTGGCGAACTCGAATCCGGTCGCGCAGATGCCGCTCTGTCCGCCGCCGTGCGTCACATCGTCACCTTCGACGTACTCATAGGCATCGAGAACGAACGTCCCGCTGCGGACGTCGTGCCACCCATCAGGGAGGAGTACGGCTGTGATGGCGTCGGGGTTGATTGCCAGGCTCACGAATTCTCCAAGCGCCTTGGTGTCGTGCATCGGTGCAGTGGTCAACCTTCAGCCAAGGTAGCTGACTTGCAGAACGGTGATGGTTTTCAACGTGTGTCCGATGAGGATTACGGCGGTGACGTGCTGGCCGAGAATCATGCGGACGTACTTGTCGTCTTCACCGTAGGGGGCGGTGGCTCCGAGGGGGTCCTGGCATGCCTCGGCTAAGGCGAGGGTGAGTTCTTCGCTGGCGGCCGGGGGCAGTGCTTCGTGGACTGCGTCGGCGGCTGGGTCGTATCTGAGGCGGTACACGCGTTTCCTCTCCAGCTTTTGTCTCCCCAGGCGGGAGGGTAGCGGATCGGTGACGGCGTGTGTTCGCTCGTTTGGCGGATTAGGCCGCGCCGTGGGCGCGGATGCGGTTGGCGGCGTCGGTGACGCGGTCGGTGGCGTCGATCCAGGTTCCGGGGGCGTGCTCTCCGCGGGTGTCGTGGTCGGCGAGGTCGTGTGCGCGTTCGGCGGCGGCCTTCAAGTCCTTGGCGATGCGTTCCCACTTGGCGAACACGGTGAGGAGTTGATGGGCGGGCGCCTTGTTGATCTCGCCGAGGAAGCGGCTGGCGAGGGTGGGGTTGCCGAGTGCGTCGCGGATGCTTTCGATGGTCCACGGCTCGGTGTTCATGCCACCCTCCAGATGCGGATTGCGTCGTCATGGGACGATAGCGCACTGCCCTGTTCGCTCGACCTGCACATATACCACTGGCATAGTCCGATTGCTCCCCGTAACCGTGCGACTGTGCGAGCCGTTGCCCTGATCATGAGCTATATGAATGACCGTCACCTCGGCTTGGTCGACGGCGTTGCGGGCATGGACGAACAGCGGCTGCCGGGTGCTGACACTGCGGGAGGCTCGGGCTGGGGTGGAGCTTCTGCAGCTACTGGCAGGTGGTGATGGCGAGGGGGCGTATGCGGCACGGCATTTGGCGGGGAACCGGGCGCGCCGACTGTTGACCGAGGGGTGAGCGCGCCGGGGACGACGGTGACACAGCAGTGGCTCGACGCCGTCCGGCTGGACGACCTGCCTACCCCTCCACACTCTCGCCGCGGGCATCGATCGACCGCGACCCGCCGCCGTCATCGCCGGACTGAGCCTGCCCTGGAGCTCGGGCGTGGTGAAGGGCACGTCAACCGGATCAAGATGCTCAAGCGCCACATGCTCGGTCGCGCAGGCTTCCAACTCCTCCGGAGACGGGTCCTTTTGGTATGACCCATCAGAAGGTGTGCGGGCGACTGGGCACGGCACTCCGACCCACGCGTGGGACTGGTATGTCCGTCGGGGCTGCGATAGGGAGATCGAATGAGTCTCATCCCTGTCTGTGGTCCGGAAGGACCCATCCGTGCCACAACTTCCTCGGGAGGCCCCCGAGCCGCTGTCCGGGCCGTACTCTTCGACTTCTCCGGAACGCTGTTCCAGATCCGCACGTACGCGGACAGAATCAGGGCGGCGCTGCCGCAGCCGGTGGACGATACGGCGATGGACCTCATGCTGAGCGGGCTCGAAGCCGGCCTGTCCGACCCCGGCGTGAGGGAGGCTCAGCGCGCCCGGGACGTGTCCTCAAGGGCCCATCGGCATGCCTTCACCACCTGGTATGCCTCCGTCCCTGAGCTAGCGCCGGTCGCCGAGACGCTTTATGAGCAGCTGAAAGCCCCCGAGCACTGGGTGCCCTACGCGGATGCCGAGTCCACACTGAGGCAACTGACAGGCAGTGGCGTGGCCCTGGGAGTGGTCAGCGATGTGGGCTGGGACCTACGGCCCACCTTCGCCCATCACCGCCTGGACCACTACTTCTCCTCCTGGGTGCACTCCTACGAACACAACACGGAGAAACCGGATCCATCGCTGTTCCACCATGCATGCCACGAGCTCGGCGCCGCACCGGCGACGACACTCATGGTGGGCGACAATCCCGCCAAGGACGGCGGCGCCGCCGGTGCGGGACTGCGCTCCTACGTGCTGCCCGCGGGAGTCGCTCCCGGCGCCTATCGTGGACTGGAAGCCGTGCTGCGGCTGGCTGGGCTCAGCCAATCCTGAGGCGGCCGCGGACGCTGGTGAGCATTTGTCCGCCATCGACGCAGCGTGACGTTCCGCAGAAGTTGAGCCGGAGCCCGAGTTCGACGGCACCGGTTGTCTCGCGGCGGTAGTGGCAGCAGCGGGCAGCGGCAGGCGCCAACTGGGTATCGACGTCGAGCCGGCGCATAGGGTGCCTGGATGTTTGGGACACCAGAGGCGTTCTCGCGGAGCACCATCGACCGGGAGGGAGGGCCTGGAGCTGCGTGGCTTGCCGAACTGCCCGGCATCGTCGACGACCTGCTGGGGCGCTGGGGGTGTGTGCCGGACGGCGAGGTCATGCACGGGGGCGTCGGGGTCGTTGTCCCGGTGTTATGGCGGGCCAAGCGGACCGCTGTGCTGAAGGTGTCCTTTCCCCACCCCGGTAACGTCCACGAACCTGACGCATTCGCGGCGTGGGACGGGCGCGGAGCCGTCCTGCTGTACGAACGCGCGGACGAGCATTTCGCGATGCTGCTGGAGCGGGTCGGGTCATCGACCCTGGCGGAGGTCGACGACGGTGATCAGGTCGCGGCTGTCGCGGGGCGGATCAATCGTCGGCTGGCCATCCCCGCGCCGCCCGGCCTGCCCCGGCTGCAAGAGCAGGCCGACACCTGGGAGGAGCAGCTTCGCAGGGACGCCGCGGTGTTGACCCACACGCTGTCGCCATATGTGGTGGACGCTGCAGTGGCGACCGTCCGCGAACTGGGCCGCGCTCAGCCGGACACCCTCGTCCACGGCGACCTCCACGCCAGCAACATCCTGCGCGCTGACCGCGAGCCATGGCTGGCCGTCGACCCCAAGGGATACGCAGGAGACCCCGCCTACGACGGCGGCACGCTGCTCAAGTCGCGCGTGCTGACCCTCCTCGAAGCGGACGACCTGCGTGGGGCTGTCCACCGCACTCTGCACCGCTTCCGGTGATCACCGGTGATATGGGTAGCCGGGCGCCGACATCCGCTGCACCTATTGCCACCGCGGGGGCCGCGGGGACGATCCCGGAGTCCGGATAACCTCACGCTGACCTGCATCAGGCCCGCTTCAGGCCAGGCCGAACGTTGCCTGCAGGGCATTCGGGCCGAGCTGGGCCTCAAGCACGAAGTGCTCAGGGAGGGCAACGCCTGCGGGCATGTCTCCGGAGCAGCGACGTGGATCGGAGCCGCGCTCTCGACCATGCGGGAATCTCTGCGCCGGCTCAACGGGGCTGACAGATTGTGAGCTGGGGCCGCGCACAACCACGGCCCCAGCCTGACGGATGTGTTCCACGCCGCCTCCCGAAGTGACGGTCGGCACCTGGTGAGACACGGTCACTGCTGCGAAGGCGGGCGTGGTCGCTTAGAGATGGAAGGTGGTGAGGACGGCCAGGTGGTCGGAGGGCCAGTCCGAGCCGCCCCCGAAGGTGTTGGACGTGGTGGGCTTCAGCGAGCCACCCTTGTGCAGGATGAAGTCGATGCGGTCCTGCGGCTCCGGCTTGTCGTCGTAGTCACTGTTCTTCTTGGTCACGGGAGACCAGGTGTTGCCGGGCATCTTCGCAGGGCTCGGGTGCAGCTCACGGTAGGAGTCCTTGAACCCCTTGTCCGCGAAAGCCTTGGTCGCGGGCCATTCGACCGCCGAGTTGCAGTGCTTGGCCTTGGTCGCCTCGGTCCAGTCCAGGTGGGAGGGCGTATTGAAGTCTCCCGCGACGATCGCCGGTGCCGAGCCGGTCCATTTCGCTATGTCCTGCGCCTGGGCCTTGCGGCTCGCCTCGTCCGCGTAGATCTGCTGGTAGCTGTCCTCGTCGAAGCAGGCGTTGTACGGGCCGTACTTCGTGTAGTCGAGGTGAATCGAGTACACCCACACGCCCTGGATCTTCGCGGCGATCGCCTTCGCACCGGAGGACTCCTTCGAGAACGAGTCGGTCTTCTCGATCGGCTTCTTGCTGATGACGTCGACGTCCGTGCCGCTCGCCGTGTAGTACTCCCACCCCAGTTTGCCCGCGATCTTCTTGGCGACGGGGCTGGAGGACTCCTGCAGGGCGACGACGTCGGCGCCGGATGACCTGACCTGCTGTGTGATCTTGTTGACCCCGTCCGAGACCTTCGCGCCACCGTGCCAGGTGTTCAGACTCATCACCTTCAGGGACTGAGCGGACGAGTCCCCGCCCGTACCGGCCTCACCGGTGGAGGCCATGGCAGTCGCTGCCACGGCCAGTGCCGCCACTCCGCCGGTCAGGCCGAAGACGAGGCGCCGCTTGGTCCTCGCGTTGTTCGGGTCGTCCGAGTGCTTCGCGCTCTCGCTCACGTGGTGCTCGTTTCTCTCATATGCCGGAAGAACCGGCAGGTGTGGGGAAGGAGCCGGGTGACGGTCACGCCATCACCCATGAGGCTCCCGTCCGGCGCCTCTTGCCGCAGGCCAGATACCTAAACCGGCTTCCGCACCCGACAAGGGCGTCTGTGACAGGGCTGTGACAACGCAACCGCGCTTCATCCCGCATCTCACGCGAGCAAGAAGTGCGCCACGTACCCGCAGCGGCACTCCTCCAGCCGTCCGTGAGATGCCGCAGCGCCGGGCGCGGCGATCCCAGGGTCGTGGGCCTCATGGAGAAGGGCCTGAACCCGGCCCGCCACATCGAGGGCGGCGACGCTGTCATGGACGAAGAAGAGTAGACGGTGACGGACATTCACGACGCTTTGGAGCGCGGGGACCGGGAGCCGCGGGACATCGCCGACCGGTTCGACGCGGCTGTCCGCTCCCGCTGGCAGCCCCAGGTACGCAAGCGCCGCCGCAAGCAGGCCGCGTCCACCACCGGCATCACCGTCGAGACCCGCGCCCGCTTCGGCTACTTCGACGCTTCATTCTGAAAGGGCACCAGTACGGAGCCGAAGCACCGTAGTTGAGCGTGAGCGCTTGAGTTGGCCCTGTTCAGGTGGCCCGGCTGAGCGTCGTGGTTGGCCCGCTTGCGACTTTTCGAGATGGATGACTTCTGGTCGAGGAACCTGACGGCTCGATTCCCGGCCGTCGGTGGCGAAGTGAGTAGGTCGTCGAGGGGGCTGCCGGTGGTGCCGTGATGCGGTATCTGGTCGCGGTCACCCGTCCTGGCCGGGACGGTCTTCGTGTCCTGCCAGGGGGGTGGTGGCCCAGCCGTGTTCCAGCAGGGCGAACAGGTCGCGCATGGTCCGGGCCGGGTCTTCGCTTGCGCGGGCGATGCTGGGGGCTTCCAGGGCGAAGCGTGCCAGGCCGGTGACGGCGGGGGTGTCCGGGGCAAGCCCGGTGGCATCGGCGAGGGTGGCGGCCAGTGTCTTCTCGTGGCGCGACCACATGCGCCGGGCGTAGTCCCGCAGCGCGGGGGTGGATTCGACGAGGATGAAGGTGGGGTCGTCGGTCCGCACCACGGTCCGGGTGTGCACCATGTGGTCGCGCAGGGCGTGCAGCACGGGCTGACCGGGGGCTCGGTCGCGAACGGCGGCGACCAGGGCGCTCTCGACGTCCGCATCCAGGTCGAAGACGAGGGCTTCCTTACTGGGGAAGTGCTTGAAGAGGGTACTCAGCGAGACATCGGCCGCCTCCGCCACCTCGCGTACACCGACGCTGTCGAAGCCGCGTTCGGTGAACAGTCGCAATGCGGCATCCGCCAGGGCCTGCCTGGTCTGAGCCTTCTTGCGCTCGCGGCGCCCTGTCGTCGTCTCGGCCATGCCCCCACCTTACCCGCTTGAGGGGATTCGATCGTAAAGAAGATCGGATAGAAAGTCGGAGCAGTTGTACTTTTGGAGCGACTGTGTTTCTGTTGACGGGTGAGCCTGACCGGCACCCAGCTGCCGGAACCCGGGGCGCATTCCCACACCGGAACGATTGATCTGCCATGCCCGAAATCGGTCCGTCGGAAGGCGCCGAAGAAGAACCTGCGCTGCACACCGGCCACTCCGCCCCATTCACCAGGGCAGCACCACAAGACACCCTCTCTCTCTTGATCCGTAGAACGGAGCCTGACCCTTATGTCCACCACCCCTCGCATCGCGATCACCGGCGCCGGCCCAGGCGGCCTCGTCTGCGCACGCGTCCTGCAGCAGCACGGCGTGCCGGTCACAGTCTTCGAGCATGAGTCCGGCCCCAACTCCCGCTCGCAGGGCGGAACCCTCGACATCCACGAAGACACCGGCCAGGTCGCCCTGCGCGCAGCCGGACTGTTCGACCAGTTCCTCGCCCTGTCCCGGCCTGACGGCCAGGAGTGGCGCCTGTACGACCGTCACGCGACCCTGATACGCCACGATCAGGCCGACGAGGACGATCTGAGCAGGCCCGAGATCGACCGCGGCCAGCTGCGCACCCTCCTGTTGGACTCCCTCGCCCCCGGCACGGTCCGCTGGAGCCACTCCGTACAGGCCGTCATCCCGCTGCCCCACGGCATGGCCCGCCTGCACCACCACGACCGCACCGTCGAGGACTTCGACCTGGTCATCGGCGCCGACGGCGCCTGGTCCCGAGTACGCCCCGCGCTCTCCGACGCCCAACCCTCCTACGCCGGTGTCACGATGGTGGAAGCCCACTTCGACGACGTCGATCACCGTCACCCCGGCATTGCCCGCCTGGTCGGTGGCGGAACCATGTCGGCAAAGGCGGGCCGCCGCAGCCTGGTGCTGCAACGCAACAGCAACGGACACGTCCGCGCCTACATCACCTTCCGCGGCCCCCAAGACTGGCACGCCGGCCTCGACCTCGCCGACACCGAAGCCGTACGCGCCCGACTCCTCGCCCAGTACCAGGGCTGGGACGAGAGCCTGCTGGACATCCTGCGCGACAACGAGGGCGGTTTCATCAACCGGCCCCAGTTCGTCCTTCCCGTTCCCCACATGTGGCAGCGCGTCCCCGGCATCACCCTGCTCGGCGACGCCGCCCACCTGATGCCGCCCGTCGGCGTCGGCGCCAACCTCGCCCTGCTCGACGGCGCCGAACTCGCCCAAGCCGTCATCGGCCACCCCACCATCGACGAGGCCCTCGACGCCTACGAAAGTGTCATGCTGCCCCGCGCCATCGACAACGCCAAGACCGCCCAGCAGATGTTCACCACCCTCATACCCGACACCGACTCCGACGACGCCGCCTTCCCCGACGCCATCTGGCCGGCCAGCACCCTCCCTGACTCGGGCCCCGCTCACAGCAGTTGAGCCCGGCCGACAGTGCACCGCTCCCGACGCCCGCCAACGGGACAGTCCACCGGACGACCCGCGTAACGGTTATGCGTGTGGCTCATCATTCGCTGACCGGATGCTGCCGCCGCGCACCTGGTACGCCAGCAGCTGTCAACAGGCTCGACCTTCTGGTGCCAACTGGAACGACCAGCGAGGCACCCGGACCCAGGCCAGGCCATCGCCTCCATCTCGTCTTCCGCTTCCGCGAAGAGTCGCACCGCTGTGACTGACGTGTCTCACTTGACGGTCTCGCCAGGTGCGACACTCAGGTCCGGCATGCTGGTGCAGCACGTCATCACCGGCTCGATGCCGTGACTGTCTTTGGGGTGAGATGAGGGTGGGTGCAGAGGCATGGGCGAGGATCCACTCATAGCTGCGGTACGGAGCGGGGACGTCAAGGCGGTGGCGGCATTGCTGGACGCGGGAGCCAACCCCGACACCGTTGACGAGCACGGGACTCCCGCCCTGTGCATGGCGGCGGATGCCTTCGACCTGCCGGTCGCCGAAGTGTTGATGCCGGCGGACCGCCCGGTCGATGTGAACCGCGCCGCCGCTGACGGCCGTACGCCTTTGCTGCGTGCGATCGACGGCGGCGCCCGCGAGATCACATCCGTGCTCATCAGCAAGGGAGCAGACCTCCGGTCCTTCGTACCGGCTTCTTCCACCTCCAGGCACCCGCGGACACCCCCGACAGGTGGGAGCACCAGGTCCACGGCGACGGAGACGACGCAAAGCTCACCCCCCCCGCCCGGGTCCCGGGCGGCCACCAGGCTCGAAGAAGCCTCGCCCGAGATCACGTCAACGGGGGAGGAGTCCTTGCCACGGGCCAGGCTTGATTTGGGGTCAGGTGTCGTGCCACTTCAGGGTGTCCTGATGAGTGAGGTGTCGGGTCAGAGGTTGATGGCTGCGACTTGGATCACTGCTGCGGATCGGTGTGGGTGGGTTTCGAAGTCGGAAAGCTCGCCGGGCGTCTGGTCTCTTTGACGTACGGGCTGAACGGGCTGAACGGGCTGACGCACGGGCTGAACGGGCTGACGCACGGGCTGAACGGGCTGAGGCTGTGGAGCAAAGCCTCAGCCCGTTCAGGGAAGTTGCCGTTGCCAGTCGCCGTTGCTGACGTCTCAACGGATGCCGAGTGCGACGATCTGGGTGACCTCATCCTGGGCGAAGTTGTCGTCGCTGACCAGGAGCAGGGTTCGTTCGCCGCCGGGCAGGGTCGGACCCCAGGTCATGCCCTCGGTGTTGTCGACCGTGGACAGGCCCAAGTCGTGGAAGTCCGCGACCAGTTTCTTGCGCATCGGTACGACCTTCTGTCCGGCCAGGGAGTCCATGTTCTGCACCTCAGTCGCGCCGCGGGTGGTGGCGTCGTAGATGCGGATCTTGAAACCTGCGCCTGCCACCCAGGTACGTTCGAGTACGAGGTAGCGGCTGGGGTCCCCGGGGAAGGCGAGGATCGCGGGCACGCCGGTGTCCGGGGGCCACGGGCTGGACGGGTCGGGCTCGGTGAAGATCTTCTCGATGGGGTAGGCGAACTGCCCGAGCACGTCGCCCTCCCGGCTCTGCTGGGTGACGCGAATCAGGGCACCGTGTTCCAGGTTGGGCTCCGGGCCGTCCTGGAGCAGCGGACCCTCGATGGCGCTGGTCAGCACCCGGTTCCTGGCTCCGAACGTGATCGCTTCCACCGCCTTGTTCCGCCGTGGGCCCCGATCCTCCATGCTGACCTCGTAGTTGGGCGGCAGGGGAAGTTGGCCACGGTAGGCACCAGAGCGGGTGGCGAACTGGATCGACGGCTGGATCACCGGGTCACTCGACGACTTCGGCCGGTCGCCTTCCTGCGCCCACCAGTACCGGCAGCCCCACGGGTCCACCCGCAACTCTTCCGGGTCCACGGCCTTTCCGTCGCCGGCGCTCGGCGGTGGGTAGACCGAGCCGTCCGGTTGCAGGAACGGGTGAGTACCGGTGAAGTCGACGGAGTGCACCCCGGCGCCGTCCACCTTGATCCTGGCGGTGTAGAAGCGGGCGGGCTGCAGGTACGAGCGGTCGTCGCTGACCATGACGTACTCGCCCGTGCACGGATTCCGGTCGATGCCGGACAGCCCGCCAACAGTCGTGTTCTGAAAGGACAGTTTGTGCGGAACGATCTTCTCGCCCAGCAACCGAGCTTGCGCCCCGATGTCGGACCGCGCGGCGGTGTCGTCCGGCTGGGCTGCCACCGCGGGAGCCATCGTCGTCGCCAGCACCAGAGCCGCGGCACATGCGCGGCGGATTAAGGAGCGTTTCATATATTCGATCCTGGCCCGGCATGCGCACCGAGCGCAGTCACCCATCCGTGTGATGGGGCCATGCAGCGGGGTAAGAGAGCGTCTTGACCCTCCAGGGCTGTTTGCTAGAGCAGTGTTCTGAGGAACATGGTCGCGTTCGAGACCGGCCCCCGATGACGACGGCAGCCGGCCCGGCTGCCGAGCCGACGACGCTTCGAAGACCTCCGGGCCGAACGCCGCCGGACATCCGAAGCGTCGCGCGCCGTGGCGCTGCGCCGGGCCCGGTCAAGCGCGCCGCCCGGCAGGCCAGGACGGCAACCGCCGTACCGCAACACCCGGCGCTGCACGCCACGGTGCGATCGGGACGACTGCCGGGAAGACACCGCTGGTTGGACGGGTTGACGACGGCAGCCAGAACGCACGCTGTCGTCCTCGCGGGACAGAGACGAATGTCGTCCGCTCAGGTCGTAGGTCGGCCGCCTCTGCGCGACGCGCATCGGTGGTGTTGGTCGACGCTCTCAACTCGCCGTCGATGGTCCAGCCGGCGTCGCCGTCCCAGCGGAGCTCGCCGTGGAACCCCAGCGAGGCCGTGCCCACGAAGGTGCGCTGCGTCCAGAAGCTCAGAGAGGTCCATCCCGGCCGAAGAGGGGAGCCCGGTGGCGTGACCACCGTGAGGTGATTGATGCGATCGCGTGGAAGTTCCAGACCGGACGAGCAGCAGACCTTCAACACCACCACGGACAGAGGCCGTTGGTACGCCTTCGGGCCAGGCGGATCAGGTAACCAGCCCGATCCGGCCAGCACACGCAAGAGGGCCGCGGCCGCCAAAGGCCTCTGCCGGCGGCCAACTCGTTCGACAGGTTCAAGATCTCCCTCATGCCCTGCGACAACAACCCGTCGGCCCAGCGACACCCCGAGAACCCCGTGGTCATGACCGACGTAGTCCCACGGGCGCTCCACCGCATAGACCGGCGCACTGCCGAGACCACCGTGTGGGCAACACCCGTAATGCCAAGTGGCGCGTCCGGTCCATTGAGGCTCGTACTCGGGGGCGAATGGAGGCTCGGGCATGCCGTCGGTCATCGGGGCCCATCTTCGCCAAAGCCACCATCATCAAGACGAATCTCGTCAGAGCCGAGGCAGGTCCTGTCCGAACCGAGGCAAGTCCTGTCCGAACCGAGGCAAGTCCCGTCAGAGCCGAGGCAAGTCCCGCCAGCACCAAAGCAAGCGCGAAGCGGCCCGTGTTGACCAGCACGGGCCACAACGTTTCGAGCACTCAGGTCTTCCCCGCGACGTCCCGGAGCAGCCGGATGCGGGAGCGCTCCCCAGAGGTTGGGGTCGTGGAGGTGACCGCGTGGAGCGATCCCTGGTGATCCGTATGCGGAGGTCGCCAAATGGACGGCGCCGCAGGGGAGTTGCGGGGTGGTGTCTTCCACTCGACCTGGGCGTTGCATGATGGGCTGTGCACGCTCTGGCTCCCGAGTGAAGCTCTCATCGCGGCCGACGTAGCGAGCCGGAGTGAATTCGACGTCGAGATGGTGAGGTTCATCGGCAAGGTGGCGGAGGGCGTAGCTTGGGGGGCAGGGCAGGGCAGGGCAGGGCAGGGCAGGGCAGGGCAGGGCAGTCGGCGACAGGCGTCCGGGGAGGGCTACCATCGGCCTGCGACGAGCAATGGACCGGCGGCGTCAGGGGGAGAGCATGTCGCAGAGCGCTTGGCTCCTCTGAGGGTGTGTGGGGGCGTGTCTTTCGTGGCGATCGAGGAGACCAGCGGAGAAAGGAATAGGCACAGGCCGTGGCCTTGAACTCCAGGGCTAACAAGCAGTCCCGCAAGAAGGAACTCAGGCACCTGCGACGGGCGTCGGATGCTGTACTGGCACGTCTGGACCTGCCCGACGGATGCGGTATCGCTACGCTGATGGAACGACTCAGCGCTGACAGGGGCCGCCCGATCCAGCTCGTACCGCTTCCGCTCGGCGCGGAGACTCCCTGCGGTATGTGGCTTGCGACGGACGCCTTCGACGTCATCGTCGTCGAGGCGGACACCAGCAGTCTGCACCAGGACCACATCATCGCGCATGAGCTCGCACACATGCTGTGCAACCACGGCGACTCCGCCGAATTCGAGACCGCGATGATGCGCGATCTGATGCCGAACCTCGATCCACGGCGGGTGCGGGAGATGCTGGGGCGCACCAGCTACTCCACCGCGGAGGAGCAGGAGGCGGAGATCGTTGCCTCTCTCATCCTCGAACGCGTCACCCGGCCTCCGGTGGAGTCGGTGTGGAGCGTTCCGTCCGCCGATGCCGAGACCGTCGCACGTATCGAGAACTCGCTCAATCCGGGGACGGGTTCCCATGCCCAGTAGGTGTTCTGCGCATCATCGCCCCACGGGTTTACGGGGGGTCTCATGCCCGGCGTGAAGGCTGTCGTCTTCCCGGCGTGCGCCGTCCTCTGCGCACTCGCTCTGCTCTACAGACTGCGCGACCTGCGCCACCAGGGAAACGATCCGGCACTGCGCGCGCTGCTCATCGCGTTCTTCTGCAAGGGTGTCTCCTTCACCCTCTCCACGCCTTCCGTCGCGCAGGCCGTGGACGCGCGCCTTGGGGTGGCCGACGTGGGGGCACTCGGCATCCATATCTTCGGTGGTGTCGCGTCCAGCGCCGCCTTCCTCGCAGCGATCGTCCATTGGGTGTACCCGCCCGAGGCCGCCCGGCGGCACGCCTTAGTCCGGCTGATTGCCGCCGCCCTGTGCGCGGTCGCCATGCTCATCATGTGGGCGGCGGCGGGAGCGGGTGCCGAACAGCGCAGCGCGCACTATCTGCTGCAGAACGCGCACCGTCCGCTGGTCGCCGCCTATCTGCTGCTCTACGTCAGCGCGTTCGGCGCCGGAATGATCGAGATCATCCGACTGTGCCTCCGCTACGGGAGGGTGGCCGGACGGCAGTGGTTGCGGAGGGGCCTGTACTGCACCGCGATCGGCGCGAGCGCCTGCCTCGTCTACTGTCTCAACCGTCTGCTCTCGCTGATCGCGGTGCAGAGCGGACTGGACCCGCTGGAATGGGAACTGCTGACACCGGTGGCCAACGGGACCGGCATCTTCTTCCTGGTAGCAGGGCTCACCATGCCTTCCTGGGGGCCGACCGTCTCCGAGTGGCGGCGTCTGGCCCGCAACTTCGTCACCTACCAGCGGCTGCACCCTTTGTGGCGGGCGCTGTACGAGGCCGTGCCGGACATCGCGCTCAACCCGCACCACGCCGGCCGCCTCGCCCGCTTCCTGCCCGGCGACATCAGCTATCGGCTCTACCGCATGGTCATCGAGATCCAGGACGGTCGGCTCGCGCTGCGGCCGTACATGGCCCCGGCTGCCGCCACCGGCGCTCGGCAGTCGGCCGAGGAAGCAGAGCTGTCGGGCGACCGGCTGCACGCCATGGTGGAGGCCAGATCGCTCGCGTCGGCACTGCGCGCAAAGCACGACGACCGTCCGCCGGTCCGGAAGTCCGTGGCGCTCGGCCCGGAGGCCGCCAAGGACGGAAGCTACACCGAAGAAGTCGCGTGGCTCCTGCACGTCGCCCGCGCCTACACCGCTCTTCGATCCACTGAGAGGAAGAATCGATGAAGTACCGCCAGCTGGGCGACGACGGCCCCGAGGTGTCCGCCATCGGCCTGGGCTGCATGGGCATGTCGATCGCATACGGCGTCCCGGACGAGGAGGAGTCCCAGCACACCCTGGACCGCGCCCTCGAAATGGGCATCACCTTCCTGGACACCGCCGACGCCTACGGGCAGGGCGGAAACGAGGAGTTGGTCGGCCGCTGGCTGCGCCGGCACGCTCATGAGCGGGACCGGGTAGTGGTGGCGACCAAGTTCGGGCTCCGTCATGACGCGACCACGGGCCGGGTCGGAGACGTCGACACCTCTGCCGACTACGTTCCTCTCGCCTGCCGGGCATCACTACGCCGCTTGGGCGCCACGCACATCGACCTTTACTACGCGCATCGCCGTGACCCCGCCACACCCATCGAGGAGACGGTCGGCGCCATGTCCCAGCTGGTGGAGGCCGGGCTGGTACGCCACATCGGACTGAGCGAGGTCAGCCCCGCGACGCTGCGCAAGGCCCATGCCGTCCACCCCGTCAGCGCGGTCCAGGTGGAGTACTCGCTCTTCACCCGTAACGTGGTGGAGGGCGAACTGCTGGCCACCTGCCGGGAACTGGGCATCGCCGTCGTGGCCTATTCCCCGCTCGGACGCGGCATGCTCACCGGAGCCCTCTCCTCCCGCGGTGACCTCGTCCCAAAGGACAACCGCCGGCGCTGGCCGCGGTTCGCCGACGAGAACATCCAGCACAACCTGGCGCTCGTACAGGCCGTACGGGAAGTCGCCGAGCGGATCGGCTGCTCGCCCGCCCAGGCCGCGCTTGCCTGGCTGCTCGCCCAGGGCGAGGACATCGTGCCCATCCCCGGCACCAAGCGCCGCCGCTACCTGCAGGAGAACGCCGCTGCCGTGGCGCTGTCGCTGACCGAGGCCGACCGGGATCTGCTGCGCCAGGCCGTTCCCGAGGAGGCGGTGGCGGGTGAGCGCTACCCGGAATCGGCCTTGGAGAGGCTGGGGCACTGAGGTCGGATCCACCAGGCTCCCTTGGGGCGCGGGAGAGTTCGCGCCCCACCTCGGCGAACGCGCGCTGACCGTCGCTGAGGGTGCCCGAGCACCGTCGGCCGCGCCGTTCTCCGGGGCTCCGTGATCTCAGCAGTTCGAACACGCTGGAGAAGCCGTCCTGCCCGCAGTCGTCGGCCGACGGCCTTCAAGGCTGCGGCGGAAACCCGGCGTGACGGGGTCAGTGGTGCGTGCCACGCCGGAGGCTGTAGCGGGCTGACGGGCCCGGTGCTTCGCGAACGACCCGCAGAATCAGTTCTGCTGGCCGACCGTGACCTGATTACGGCGCCCCGCCTGCGGACCGCTGTGCCCGGCTGCCGTCCCCTGCGCGTTCGCTTCGGCCTTCGCCTCGGTCGCGTACGTGTCGATGTACTCCTGCTCCGACAGCTTCATGATCGCGTACATGATCTCGTCCGTGACCGCCCGCAGCACCTCGCGGGACTCCTCCATCCCCTCGTACCGGGAGAAGTCCAGCGGCGCCCCGAAGCGGATCGTGAGCGGAGTGAGACGGGGCAACCGCCGCCCCGTCGGCTGGGCCTCGAACGTGCCGATCACCGCGCAGGGGATCACGGGCGCGCCCGACCCCAGCGCCATCGCGGCCACCCCGACCTTGCCCTTGTACATCCGCCCGTCGTGCGAACGCGTCCCTTCTGGGAAGATGCCGAGCAACGCGCCCGAGCGCAGCACCTTCAGACCCGCCTCGACCCCGGCCTTCCCCGCGCCCTTCCCCGAGCGGTCCACCGGGATCTGCCCGCAGCCACGGAAGAATCCTCGGGTCAACGCGCCCTTGATGCCCCGCCCGGTGAAGTACTCCTTCTTGCACAGGTAGGTGAGCTTGCGCCTGGTCACCGTCGCCGTCAGAAACTGGTCGCAGAACGACAGATGGTTGCCTGCGATAACGGCAGGACCCGTCTGCGGGATGTGCTCCATCCCCGCGGCCCGCAGGCGGAAGAGCCACCGGAACAACGGCACCAATAGCACGACCCTGACAATCCAGTAGAGCATGGCAGTGATCCCTCCCTCATGCCCCCGTCCCTGGTGAACCTCGCGCCGCGGCACAGTACTTGGTGGTAGGGATCACGGGGAGAGTGCCAAATGAGCCACCCCGAGCAGCGGTAACCGTCCTGGTATCACTGGCAGAGTTGGTCGGCACGGCCGTGGAAGATCTTCCGGGGGAGTGCGTGGCGGCCTTCCTGGAGGTTGGCCTGCGCCTTGATTTGGCGGGGGAGGGGGAGGGGGGAAGCCGGGCTCGTCGGCCAGACGCAGGATGTGCAGAGTCTTCGCGATCCGCCCGTAGTGGGCGATGGCGTCGCCGAGCGGGGTGGGCCGACTGTCGCGGGAGAGCATGCGGATGACGTCGTAGCGCGGACGGCGCCGGTGTCGACGGAGCCGGTGTCGACGGAGCCGATATACCGCAGGATGTGCTCCCAGTGCCGCCCGATCCGGGCCAGGTCGATCCGGCCGAGGGCCGCATCCTGGAAGGCGCCGTAGTCGACGGTGCGTTCGATGCGCCACATCTTCTGTCCGGCAGATCCGCCAACTGCGGGGCGTATGCGGACCCGGCCAAGGTGAGCAGCCCGAAGACTGTGACGTAGCACTTCATCTGGCGGGTGAGCAGTTCACCTGGCGGGGCTGAGCGCCCTAGTTGGCGAGCCGAGCATTGTGGCTGGGTGAGCGAGTTGATCTCTGTTTGGCGACGGTACCTGTGGATGTCGTTGCAGAGCAGGCGCATAGGATCGCCGGCATGGCACTGCGACCTGTTCAGGTGAACATAAAGGCCCTTGATGGCTCGGCGGTCGGCCGGTTCTGGGCGGAGGCGCTCGGCTGGAGTGCTTACAGCCCTGGCGTGACCACGTACGTTGGACCCGTCGGCGGCTTCGTTTGGCCGGACCCGGTCGCCGTCTGCATCGACGTCGTTCCCGTTCCAGAACCCAAGACGACAACAAAGAACCGTGTGCACCTCGATCTCGCCACCACCTCTGCGGCCCATCAGGCGGAGTTGGTCGCGCGCCTCCAGACTCT
>NZ_JBFAIP010000093.1:0-24267 GCF_040654775.1 Streptomyces sp. NPDC050636 | reverse complement strand
GACCGTCCACCGGGCGCGACGCGTACCGTCAGCCTGGGGCCACCTTCTGGGGGTCCCCTGGAGGTGGCTGGGGGAGTGACCTGGGGCAGCTACAAACGCGACGGCCGCACATCGACGTCGGCCGCCCGCACATAGCCGACCCGGTGCCCGACCTGGATCTCGTAGTAGACGTCGTCGCCGCGCACGATCGTGTGCTTGCTGACGTCGAAGGTCGGGGCGTGGAAGTACTCGCCCTTCATGACCTCTCCGATGGCATACCGCTGGCCGGCGGCCAGCTTGTACGGCAGCGGGGACACGTCCTGGACCGGCACCCCGGCGGGATAGGCGGTCGCCTCCGGGTACGCCCTGCCGTAGACCGGGATCTCCGCCCTGCCCGCCTTCGGTGTGGCGACCATGCCCTTCGCGTTCACCGCAGTCGGCCGGCGGGACGGGTTGTGGAACCAGGCCTTCTGCCCGAGGTACCAGATCGCCGTCCAGTCGCCGGAGCGGCCCGCCACCGCGAACCGCTGGCCAGTCGTGGCGCGCGCCCCGGTGTCATTGACGCCGGTCGTCGAGTCCTTGCCGTCGGGGTGCAGGCCGATGTCCTTCACCAGGGGAGCGGTCTCGCGCGGCTCGGTGTGCAGCCGGACCGCGGTCGAGCCGTGCGGCGCGCAGGGCTGCCCGGCCTTCTCGCAGTCGGTGTAGACCGGCTTGTGCCGGTCGTAGTCCGGACGAATGGTCACCAGGCCGCCCCACGGGCCCGCGGTGTGCGTGAACGGCCTGCCCAGCAGCTCGAAGTAGTGCGCCCAGTCCCAGTACGGGCCCGGGTCGGTGTGCATGCCCTTGATCGTGGCGGTCTTCATGCCGGGCACATTGTCGTGCCCCAGGATGTGCTGCCGGTCGAGCGGCACGTCGTACTTGCGGGACAGATACTTCACCAGCCTGGCCGACGTGCGGTACATCGCCTCCGTGTACCAGGCGTCGGGCGCGGCGAGGAAACCTTCATGCTCGATGCCGACGGAGTGCGCGTTGATGTACCAGTTGCCCGCATGCCAGGGGACGTCCTTGGTCGGCACATGCTGGGCGATCAGCCCGTCCGAGGAGCGGATCGTGTAGTGCCAGGACACATACTTCGGGTCCTTGATCAGCTTCAGCGTCGTCTCCCAGGACCCCTCGGTGTCATGGATGATGATCGCGTCGATGCTCTGGTCGTCGGGGCGGTCCGCCCGGTCGTGATTGCCGTAGTCGCCGTCCCCGAACTCCTCGTACGGCGCCGGCACCGACACGCAGGCGACGCTCCACGGGCACTCCAGGCTGCCGTCGCCGCCCGGCCTCGCCGCCGACGCCCGCTCCACAGTGGCGGTGCCCCTGCCGAGCCGGTCCACCTGAGCCTTGTCGGCAACGAGCGAGGGCGAGGCGGCCAGGGTGACCCGCTGACCCGCGTCGGTCGTCCGTGCCTGGCCGCGGCGCATCGTGTCGTACACCTCGTCGGCGAAGACCTTGCCGCTCCCGGCGTCGTCCGCGCCCGCGTAGCGCGCCACCGCCGCATACCAGGCGGCCGGGTCGGCGCTGCTCCGAAGGCCCAGCTTGCGCTGTTCCGCGGCGAGCAGCGCGGCGCCACCGAGCACATTCGCCGAAGGGTCCGAGCGCAGCTTCTCGGCCGGGAGGCCGGTCAGCTCGGCCGCTCTGAGCAAGGTCCGCAGGCGGGCGGGGAGTTCGGCGGGCACGGCCGCCGCCCGCGCGCTCCCGGCGGGCACCGTCTTACGGGGGCGTGCGGTGTCGCCGCGGGCGTCCTCGGTGCCGTCGCTGAACTCCGGCACACCGGCCAGCGCCGCGCGGGCATCGGTCAGATGCATCGGACCGTAACCACCGGAGACGCTGGGCGCGCCGCCATGCGCGTCCCAGCGGGACTCCAGGTACGAGACGCCGAGCAGCACACTGCGCGGCACATGGAACCGCGCGGCGGCATCGGTGAAGGCACGCTCCAGAGCATCCGTACGGGGCGCTCCGGCCCCGGCCGACGGCGCGGCCGAGACCAGCGGAAGCAGTAAGACCGCAGCGGCGACGGCGGTGCCGGACCTGCGCAGGGCGGAGCGGGGGATTCTCTTCTCGTCTTCCGGGGCGGATCCTCGCAAAGCAGCCTCCTCAAGCCGGCCCGAGCCGGGACGGTGTGACGGTTGACGCGCAAACGGCCGTGCGGGGCGGGACACTAGAGCCCCTGTCCGTTCACCGCTATACGTTCACCGACGATCCGTCAACCACCGCACGCGATCGGGGTTACGCATGTCAGGGAATATCCCGAGGAGCTTTCCCGGTCCGGGCGCCCGGACCGCGGGACATCAGTGGAATGGACCAATGACCGCGGCCCAGCGGCTGCGCACATGGGTGAGCGGCGCGCCGATATCGGACGCGCCGCTCACAGTCCCCCCTAGGGGGTGTCATCAAAAGCCCGCCTGGCTCGCCGTACCTGACGGGCCTTTGACGACCCCCCTCGGCGGTCAGCGGGTGCCAACCGCCGCCCTCACCGCACGGCGCGCCATCTGGCAGTCGTCGTGCAGCCGGCGGAGGAGCAGCCGCTGCTCCTCGCCCGCCGCGGGCGTCCCGGGCTGTCCCGGACCCGGTGTTCCCGTCGGCGTGGGCTCGCGCATGGTCCGCTGGACCGCGGTCTCGTAGCGCCGGATCTCGCAGGTCAGCACCAGCATCAGGTTCACCAGGAAGGCGTCCCGCGAGACCGGCCCCGCGGCCTGGGCGAGCTGGCTGATCTGCCGACGGGCCACCGGGGCGTCGCCGAGCACCGACCACAGCGTCGCCAGGTCGTACCCCGGCAGGTACCAGCCCGCCTTGTCCCAGTCCAGGAGCACCGGACCCGCGGGGGACAGCAGCACATTGTTCAGCAGCGCGTCACCGTGGCAGAACTGCCCCTGGGTGTGCGACAGCCCGTGCAGCAGCTTCTGCAGATCGCCCAGGTCCCGGTCGGTGAGCAGACCCAGGTCGTGATACCGGCCGATGCGGCCCGCGTAGTCCAGCGGGGCGTCGAACAGACCGGCCGGCGGACGCCACAGGTTGATCCGGCAGATCGCGCCGAGCGCGGCCCGTACGTCCGCACGGGGCGGCGCCTCGGACGGATGCCGCGCCACGGCCGCGATCCGGCCGGGCATCCGCTCCACGACCAGCGTGCAGTTGTCGGGATCGGCCGCCACCAGCCGCGGCACCCGTACCGGCGGACGATGCCGGACGAACGCGCGGTAAGCAGCTATTTCCTGCCGGAACCGTTCGGACCACGCGGGGGAGTGGTCCAGTAAACACTTGGCGACCGCGGTCGTACGGCCTGTCGTGCCCACCAGGAGGACGGACCTGCCGGTACGCCGCAGCACCTGGACCGGGTTGAACTCCGGACAGATGCGATGCACCGAGGCTACGGCGGCGCGCAGCTGGGCGCCCTGTGGGCCGGACAAGTCGAGTCTCCCGCTGAGCGGTTGGGTGCCCGTCCCCTGCGCCCGCCTCATACGGCCACCGGGAAGGCCGGTCACTCCCCCCGCGGAGGGGGAGGGGTCGAGATACGGCCCGCTCCCGGAGGGATGCGGACGGTA
Organism: Streptomyces sp. NPDC050636; assembly: GCF_040654775.1. Taxonomy (NCBI): domain Bacteria; kingdom Bacillati; phylum Actinomycetota; class Actinomycetes; order Kitasatosporales; family Streptomycetaceae; genus Streptomyces; species Streptomyces sp. NPDC050636. Next base: position 20,698 of record NZ_JBFAIP010000093.1, on the reverse strand, counting down.
CGGCCGGTTGGGGGCGGTCACGGCGGACGATGCTGCATACATGGGTGAGACAGATCCCTTCGTGCGCCGACGAGTTGCGTGCGCCCCCGGCCCGGCGGTGAGAACCCGGTGAACGGTCCCGTGCAGGGGACCGGTCCAGGGTCCCTGTGAAGGGCGCGCACCCTGGGGAATGCGGTCCCGCCACCGGGCCGGGGGCTGCACACCTACAGAACACGCGGGCGCGGGTGGCAGACCATGTGGCGCACCCTGGCGAACCCTGGCGAATGCTCCCAGCGCCGGTCACGGCCCGTTACTGTCGAATCAGTCGAGGAACCTGGGGGCTTGACGTGGACAGGCAGCCGAACACCCGTCTCGCGGACCTTTTCGGCCTGGCCGGCTGGTCCAAGGGCGAGCTGGCGAGACTGGTCAACCGGCAGGCGGCGGCCATGGGCCATCCGCAGCTGGCGACCGACACTTCGCGAGTGCGGCGCTGGATCGATATGGGGGAGACCCCTCGCGATCCGGTGCCCAAGGTCCTGGCTTCCCTGTTCACCGAGCGCCTCGGCCGTGTCGTAACCATCGAGGACCTCGGGTTCGCAAGGACAGGTCGCTCGGGGAAGCGGCAGGCCGCCATGGACGGTCTGCCGTGGGCTCCCGAACGGACCGCCGCGGTCCTCACGGAATTCACGGGAATGGACCTCATGCTCAACCGACGCGGCTTGGTGGGTGCGGGCGCTGCGCTCGCCGCGGGCTCCGCACTCACCGGCGCCATGCACGACTGGCTGCACTCCGATCCGGCCCACACCGCACACTCCAACGATCCGTTCGCAGCCGACACCTTCGACGAACTCGACCAGATCGGCTTCGACCGCTACGAGGCGGCCCCCGTGGGGTCGCAGGAGATCGACGCGCTGGAGCGCTCGGTCGAAGTCTTCCGCGCCTGGGACGCGGCCCGCGGCGGCGGGCTGCAGCGCAAGGCCGTGGTGGGACAGCTCAACGAGGTCGGCGGCATGCTGGCCTACCGTCATCCCGACCATCTGCAGCGCAGACTGTGGGGGGTGGCGGCCAATCTGGCGGTGCTCGCCGGCTGGATGTCCCATGACGTGGGCCTGGAGCCCACCGCCCAGAAGTACTTCGTCATCGCCGCGCATGCGGCGCGCGAGGGCGGCGACCGACCGCGCGCCGGGGAGGCGCTCTCCCGCGCCGCCCGCCAGATGGTCCATCTGGGCCGTCCGGACGAGGCGCTGGACCTGATGAAACTGGCCAAGTCCGGCTCCGGGGAAGCGGCATTGCCCCGCACCCGCGCCATGTTCTACACCATCGAGGCCTGGGCGCAGGCGTCGATGGGGCGCGGTCAGGCGACGCGCCGCACCCTCGGCGAGGCCGAGGAGCTGTTCATCTCGGACAAGGGCGATGTGCCGCCGCCGAGTTGGATGCAGCTGTTCAACGAGGCGGATCTGTACGGCATGGAGGGGCTGGTCTACCGCACGCTCGCGGAACACGACCCCTCGGTCGCGCCCATCGCGGAGCAGCACGCCAAGAAGGCGCTGGCGCTGCGCGAGGACGGCCGGCAGCGCTCGACGATCTTCGACCACATCTCCATCGCCTCGGCCTGCTTCATCGCGGACGATCCGGAACAGGCCGACCGCTATGCGCGGCTGGCCCTGCTGTCCATCGGCGAGAACTCCTCACACCGCACCTGGGACCGGCTGCGTGAGATGTACCGGCTCACCGGCCAGTACGCGAACTACGCCAAGATCCAGGACCTGCGCAAGGAGATCGAGCACGTCATGCCGAAGGCGAAGACCAAGGCCAAGGAGCCGGGGTTGCCGGGTCCGGGTCTCGGCGGCAATGTCTCGGTCTGACCGGCTCGATGGTCGGGCCGGTCGGCGGTTCCGGCAGTGGGATCGGGCCGATTGCGCCCAGCGATCCGGTCAATCCGGCAAGGAACATGACGGTGAGTCATCCTGAACGGGTCCCTCATCCGGTGACGGAGCGTCATTCGGCGCGGAAGGCGGTGCCCGTGAGACCGGCGACAGCAACCCGAACGAAACCACCAACCCCGTGATGCCAACGTTGACATCAACGTTGACGTCAACAACCCCGGCGGCAACGCCAGTCTCGGCGGAGTGCTGGCTGCTCCTCTGAACATCCCGAATCCAACGACCCCTTACCCGACGGCTGTTGCCGCCCGGTCAGTTCTCAGTCGCTGTGCCGCGCGTCAGCCGCCGACCCTGGCGATCAGTACGCATGCGTCGTCCTCGCGCTCGGTGCTGCCGAACTCCTCGACGACGATACGGACGCTGTCCTGTGCACTGCGTGCCGCGGCGAACCGCGGCGCCAGCGCGAGGAGCCGCTCGGCTCCCTCATGGGCGGCGTCCGCGCCGTGTGTACGGCGAGGTGCGAGTCCGTCGGTGTGCAGGACGAGCAGATCGCCGGGCTCCAGCTGCTCGGTCCGCTGGGAGTAGGTCGCGCCCGTGGTCGCCCCGAGCAGTACGCCCTCGGGCGGGTCCAGCGCACGCCCCGTCCCGCCGCGGAACAGCAGCGGTGCGGGGTGCCCGGCCTGCGCCCACTCCAGCCGGCGGGTGGCCGGGTTGAAGCGGCCGCACACCGCACTGCCCAGCGCGGGCTGGGAAGCGGCGTCCAGCAGTTGATTGAGGAAGCCCATCAGCGGGCCCGGCTGCTGTCCCGCGACGGCCATCCCCCGCAGCGCGCCGAGCACCATCGCCATGCCGGACGTGGCGGTGACGCCGTGCCCGGTGAGATCGCCGACGCTCAACAGCGTCTCGCCGTCCGGGAGTTGCAGTGCGTCATACCAGTCGCCGCCGATCAGGGCGCTGGTGCCGGACGGGAGGTAGCGCCCGGCGAGGTCGAGGGCGACCGGGCCGCCCTGCGGGAACCGCAGGGAGCCGCGCCACGGCGGTAGCACGGCTTCCTGCAGCTCGACCGCCAGCCGGTGCTCGGTCTGCGCGATGTGCCGTTGGCGCTGCAGCGAGTCACGGGTCTCGCGCACCGCCCGCTGGCTGCGGCGCAGCTCGCTGACGTCCCGCAGCACGGCCCACATGCATGCGGTACTGCCGTCGGCGTCGAGCACGGGCTCGCCCACCATGTGCACCGTGCGGACGCTGTGGTCGGGGCGCACGATGCGGAATTCGCCGTCGATCGGACGGCCGTCCACCAGGCAGTCGGTGACCATCCTGGTCAGCTGCTCCTGGTCCTCGGTGAGGATCAGGGACGGAAGCTCGTCGAGGGTCAGCGGTCCGTCGGACGGGGCCCGGCCGAACATCGCGAAGAGCTCGTCGGACCAGCTCACCTCGTCGGTGAGCAGATTCCACTCGGCGCTGCCCACCCGGCGCAGCAACGCGCCGCGCTCGTGGTGCTCCGGCGCAGGCTCAGGCTCGGGCGGCGTCGGCAGTTCGTCGTACGGAGGGTCGCCGAGCGGCCCGACGCGGTCACCGTCGTCGAGCTCGTCGGGCAGGCCCTCTCTCAGCTGGTCGAGATGGCCGCCGAGGTCGTCGAGGTGGTGCACGGCGAGATCGCACAGCGCCCGCTGCCAGCGCAGCTGCGGGTCGGCGACGGCCTCGGCTTGCACGGTCGACTCCCGGCGCACGGCGTCGAGGCCACCGCGCAGGCGGCGGGCCTGCGTGATGAGTGCCTCGACCGTGCCGCGCTCGGGGGGCCGGTCGGCGGGATGGTCCGCGAAGAGAGGGGACGGCATGACGTACTCCGTGATCAGGCGGCGCGCCAGGGCCAGGTCTGAGAGAAGGGCCGGTTACGACTGTTGCACAGGCTGCGACCGTCCGTAAGGGATTTGGCATTACCCGATACGGTGGTGCAGCTGGCATATGCCGTTGGCCTCCCTGGGGCATAGCCCCGCCGACTCGGCGGAATAATGGATTCCAGGCTAGGCTGCGGCCGCCGCGAAGCTGTCGTGCCCGCCGATTCCATGGTGGTAACGACAGATGCGGTGAATACGGTCCGCGGACACCGGTAAGAATGCCGATCAGCGGAAATCCCGTTGCCAGCCCGTCCCCCGCACCGGATGCTGACCTCATGTTCGATCCAGACATAGCGCCCAGTGGCACCCTCCTCGGCCTCCTTCAGCGCGGCCGCGGCGACGGGACCCTGCATGCCCTCGCGGCGCCGCGGGCCGAGGCGCTCGCGGCACTCAACGACAGTGTGCTGCGTGACCCCCGTCGCGACTGGCAGGTGGAGAACCGCTCGCTCTACTACGCGCGCCTCTACATGCAGCTCGACGGCGGGCTCGAAGAGATCGAACGCCACCTCTTCCACCCCGACGACCGCATCGACACGGCCGAGGAGCGCACCGGCCTGGCCCTCGCCGTCCTCGGCCACCTCGCCTCGTACGGTCGGGACGCCGCGCGCCTGCTGCTGCGCAGCTATGCCGCGGTCGGCAGCAACTGGCGCTGGGCCCTGGACGAGCTCGCGCTGCGTGACGACGACGCCGGGTTGATGACGCTCGCCCCCGCCGTCCTTGCCCGCTTCCCCGAGACCGAGGAGGGCACCGCCGCGCTGGCCACCGCCGTCCGCGATGCCTTCGAGCCCCGGCCATGGCGGCTGTGGGCCGAGGACCCCCGCTACGGCGTGCGCCTGGCCGACGCCCGGGAGCAGGGCTCCTTCGACCGCTGGCAACGGCAGCTGCGGCCGCGCGGGCCGCGCCCCGGCTGGAGCGTGACCGAGGTCCTGGAGTGGGCCGAGCAGGACCTGGATCTGCACCCCGGGGAACGCCGGCACATCGCCGCCGCCCGCTGCCTGGCTGCCGTGGTCGGTCCCGAGGACCGCCCTGAGCTGCTGCGGGCCGCGCGCACCGCCCCGGATGCGGCGCGCGCCGCCGCACTGCACCACCTCGCCGAACGCGGCGATGCCGATGTCCTCGATCTGATCGAGATCGCTGCCGTCGATCCCGTCTCCTCGGATTCACTGGCCTCCGCCGCGCTCGCCTCCTTCGAGCGGATGCGCAGCGTGGCCGCCGTCGAACGGGCCCGTCTCTGGGCCCGGCGTGCGGACCCGCTCGGCTCGTCGGCCGCCGCGATGCTCGCCCGCCGCGGCGCCAAGCGCGACACGGAGCTGGTGCTGGCGGCGCTGCGCCGGACCGTACGCGAGGAGGGCCCGGACGCGGACGGCCTCTGGGAGCTGGTCGACGGCGCCGGCCGCCTCGGCGTCCTGTGCGCCGCCCCTGTTCTGCGCCACATCTACCGTGAGACCTCCTCCTCCCACCTCCGCGGCCGGGCGGCCGGCGCGCTCGCCGCCACCGACCCCGGATTCGCGGCCGGCTTCGCCGTCGAGTGCCTGTGGGACTGCGAGGAGACCACCCGCGAGCTGGCCGCCCGGCACGCCGCGACCGGCGACGACCGGGTCGTCGAGCAACTCCGCCGCCTCGCCGCCGACCCGGCCGAGGAGGCCGAGGTCCAGACGGCCGTACGCAGCAGGTTCGGGCCGGACGCGTCGGCGGTGTGAGGGGCGGGCTGCGGGCTTGAGGGGCCGCGGACTCAGCGGACTTACCCGTCCAGGCCCGCACAAGCCGTACCGGCGGTTGCCCGTACCGCCGTGCACACCGCAACGCTCATGGGACGTTTCCCGGCTGGAAAGATCCCCTTGGTCCCCTCCACGCACGGTGCGCCGACAACATCGGTATGCGTGTCGTCATCGTCACCGAATCCTTCCCGCCAGATGTCAACGGCGTCGCACACTGCGCCCTGGAGACCGCCCGGCACCTCGTCCGGCGCGGCCATGATCCGCTCGTCATCGCCCCGCTGGGCGGCCATGAGCCGGCCGGCGGAACGTATGAGAGCCCCTGCCCTGTCGTCCGCGTGCCGTCGGTGCCGCTGCCCGGGTATCCGCAGGTGCGGATCGCCCTGCCCGGGCGCCGGCTGTCCGCCGCGCTCGACGGGCACCGTCCCGACCTGGTGCACCTTGCCAGCCCCTTCGTGCTCGGCGCGCGCGGGATGGCGGCCGCCGCACGGCGGCGGGTGCCCACGATCGCCGTCTACCAGACCGACCTGGGCCGCTACGCCCGCACCTACCTCGGAGGCGGTGGGTCGACGGCCTGGCGGCGCATCCGCGCGGTGCACGCCGCCGCCGACCGCACCCTCGCGCCTTCCAGCGCCGCGCTCCTCGACCTGACCGAGCACGGCGTGCCACGGGTGCGCCTGTGGCCGCGCGGGGTCGACTCCGCGCGGTTCCACCCCGGGCGGCGCGACTCCGTGCTGCGCACCTCGCTGCTCGCGGGGCGGGAGCTACTGGTGGGGTATGTGGGACGGCTCGCACCGGAGAAGGACGTGCGGCTGCTCGCCGAGACCTCCCGGCTGCCGGGTGTACGCACCGTCGTCATCGGCGACGGCCCCAGCGCCGCCGGACTGCGGGCCGCCGTGCCGCAGGCACGCTTCCTGGGGCGCCGTACCGGCGATGAACTCGCCCGCATCTATGCGTCATTGGACGTCTTTGTGCACACCGGGCCTTATGAAACGTTCTGCCAGACCGTGCAGGAGGCGATGGCCTCCGGTGTGCCCGTGGTCGCGCCGCGCGCGGGCGGTCCGGTCGACCTGGTGGACCACGGCCGTACCGGCCTGCTGGTGACGCCCGGCGACGGCGGCGCGTTCCGGGACGCGGTGCGGTTCCTCGCGGGCAGCGCCGAACTGCGCGCACGGTACGGAGCCGCGGGCCGCCGCGCCGTGGCGGACCGCACCTGGGAGGCCGTGGGCGACCAACTCCTCGGCCACTACGAGGATGTGCTCGGTGACCGGACGGCGGTGGCGGCATGAGCGAGCGCAGCATGGGGGTCCCCCCGGCCGGAGGCTGGGGGAGAATCATGGAGAGGTGCGCGCCGAGCGAGTGCGAGGCCGAGCGAAGCGAGGAGTCGGCATGAGCGCGCTGGGCGACGTCCTGTCGGAGCTCCGGACGGCTCCGCGTCAGGGCACGGGCCTGCGGATCGTGCGGATCGCCAACTTTGTGACGCCGGCCTCGGGCGGGCTGCGTACCGCGCTGCGTGAGCTCGGCGCCGGGTACCGGGCGGCGGGGCACGAGCCGGTGCTCATCGTGCCGGGCGAGCCGGGGCAGTCGGGGACGGTCGCAGCCGGCGGCACGTCCGGCCTCGGTATACGTGATGAACTCACCGACCAAGGGCGGGTGATCACCCTGCCCGGACCGGTGCTGCCCGGAACCGGCGGCTACCGCGTACTGGCCGACCGCCGCCGGCTCCAGCATCTGCTGCGGGCGCTGGCCCCCGACCGGCTGGAGGTCTCCGACCGTACGACGCTGCGCTGGACGGGGGAGTGGGCGCGCCGGGCCCGGGTCCCGGCGGTGATGGTGTCGCACGAGAGCGTCGACGGGGTCCTGCGGACCTGGGGTGTGCCGCAGCCGGTCGCCCGCGCCGCCGCGGACCGGCTCAACTCCCGTACGGCGCACGCCTACAGCCGGGTGGTGTGCACGACCGAGTGGGCGGCGGCGGAGTTCACCCGGGTCGGTGCGCGCAATGTGGTGCGCGCGCCGCTAGGCGTCGACCTGGCCGCCTGGCACCCGGAATGCCGAAGCGAGGAGCTGCGGCGGCGCTGTGCGGGCCGGGCGGCCGTCCTGATGGTGCTCTGCTCGCGGCTGTCGCCGGAGAAGCGGCCGGGGCGCGCGCTGGACGCACTGGCCGAACTGCGCCGGCGCGGCATCGACGCGGCGCTGGTCGTGGCCGGTGACGGGCCGCTGCGGGCGCGGCTGGAGGCGCGGGCGCGGGCCGAGCGGCTGCCCGCGGCGTTCCTCGGGCACCTCGCCGACCGCTCCCGGCTGGCCGCGCTCCAGGCCAGCGCCGATCTGTGCCTGGCGCCGGGACCGGCCGAAACGTTCGGCCTCGCCGCGCTGGAGGCACTCGCCTGCGGCACACCGGTGGTCGCCAGCGCGGCCTCGGCGCTGGCCGGTCTGGTCGGCCGCGGCGGCGACACGGCCCTGGACGACGGCTCCTCCTTCGCCGACGCGGTCCAGCGGGTCCTGTCGCGGCCCGAGGAGCCTCGCCGTACCGCGGCCCGTCACCGTGCCGAGGGCTACGGCTGGCAGCCCGCCGTCGAGGCGTTCCTGGCGGCTCATGACGCCCCCGGCCCGATGGACTTGGCGGCGGGCGCGCCGGCGCCGGCATATCCGACGAGCCCGCGGGGCGGGTGGTGACGATGGGGACGGAGACGAAGGACGGGACGCCTGGGGCAGAGGGCGCGGCCAGGCCGAACGCCCCGGAATCGCCCGGCCCGGAATCGTCCGCCCCGAGACCGTCCGCCCCGAGACCGCCCGGCCCGACACCGTCCGCCCCGCCCCGCTTCGTCGCGCTCGGTGACTCGCTCACCGAGGGGCTGGGTGACCCCCTGCCGGGCGGCGGATGGCGGGGCTGGGCCGCGCTGCTCGCCGAGGCGTTGGGGGAGCGGCCGGGGAGCGTGCGGCTGGTGAATCTGGCGGAGAGCGGGGCGCTGGCCGGGGATGTGGCGGAGCGGCAGCTGCCCGCGGCGCGGCTGCTCGCACCGCGGTTCGCATCGCTCGTGGTCGGCGCGAACGACACCTTGCGCGCCGCCTTCGACATCGCCGAGGTCGCGGCCGCGCTCGATCGGGCGCACGGCACGCTGACCGCCGACGGGGCCGTGGTGCTGACGGCGTGTCTGCCGGACCCGGGCCGGATGCTGGGGCTGCCCGCCCCGCTGGCCCGGCCGCTCGCCCGCCGGATGCGGGCCGTGAACACCGTCGTCCATGCGGTGTCCGCCCGCTACGGAGGCGTGCATCTGCACCTCGCCGACCACCGCTGGGTGGCCGACCGCGCCTGCTGGAGCGTGGACCGGCTGCATCCCAGCGAGCGAGGCCACCGGCTGCTGGCGCACGGCTTCCACGCCGCGCTCACCGGCGCCGGCCTGCCCGCCGGACCGTCGCCCGCACTCACCCCCGACGGCCCGCCGCCGACCCGTACCGCGTCCGCCTGGTGGATGGCGACCCGCGGGACACGCTGGGTCGCCGACCGGTGCACCGATCTGCTGCCCGGCCTGCTGGCCCTGGCCTGGCAGGAGTGCCGGCACGGCCTGGCCGGTTCCGGGCGGCTGCTCGACGCCGCGGCCGAGCGCGCCACCCGCACCGCACTCGCCGCCCTCGGCCCCGTCCGCCCCTGATCCACCGGACAGCCCCTGGCCGACCCGAAGGGCGCTGCGACAATGGCCGGATGACGGGACGCTGGGAGTTCTGGGTCGATCGCGGTGGCACCTTCACAGACGTCGTCGGCAGGCGGCCGGACGGGCGGCTGGTCACCGGCAAGCTGCTGTCGCACCACCCCGAGCGCTATCGGGACGCCGCGGTGGCCGGGATCCGGATGATGCTGGGCCTCGGTCCCGACGAACCGGTGCCCGCCGAGCGGGTCTCCGTCGTCAAGATGGGCACGACGGTTGCCACCAACGCCCTGCTGGAGCGGAAGGGCGAGCCGACCGTGCTGCTCATCACCGAGGGGTTCCGGGACGCGCTGCGGATCGCCTACCAGAACCGGCCGCGGATCTTCGACCGGCGGATCCTGCTGCCGGAGGCGCTGTACGACCGGGTGATCGAGGTGCCGGAACGGGTCGGCGCGGACGGCGAGACGGTCCGGCCGCTGGATGCCGACGAGGTCCGCCGGGCGCTCATCCGGGCGCGCGCGGACGGGCTGCGCAGCGCGGCGGTCGTGCTGCTGCACGGCTACCGGCACGCCGACCACGAGAACGCCGTCGCCGAGCTGGCCCGCAGCGCCGGCTTCCCGCAGGTGAGCTGTTCGCACGAGGTCAGCCCGCTGATGAAGCTGGTGCCGCGCGGGGACACCACCGTCGTCGACGCGTATCTCTCCCCGATCCTGGGCCGCTATGTCGACGAGGTCGCGGCTCAACTCCCGGGCATCCGGCTGATGTTCATGCAGTCCAACGGCGGGCTGCGGGAGGCCGCGCACTTCCGCGGCAAGGACGCGGTGCTGTCCGGGCCCGCGGGCGGCGTGGTCGGCATGGTCCGCACCGCCGCCGAGGCCGGTCCCGGCCACGACCGGGTGATCGGCTTCGACATGGGCGGCACCTCCACCGATGTGTCGCACTACGCCGGCGAGTTCGAGCGGGTCTTCGGCAGCGAGGTGGCGGGCGTGCGGATGCGCGCCCCGATGATGAACATCCACACCGTCGCGGCCGGCGGCGGCTCCGTGCTGCACTTCGACGGGCGCCGCTACCGGGTCGGCCCCGACTCGGCCGGCGCCGACCCGGGGCCCGCCTGCTACCGGCGGGGCGGCCCGCTGACCGTCACCGACGCCAATGTGATGCTCGGCCGCGTCCAGCCCGACCACTTCCCGGCGGTGTTCGGGCCGGACGGCGACCAGCCGCTGGACGCCGAGATCGTACGGACCCGGTTCGCGGAGCTCGCCGAGCGGGCCGCGGCCGCCGTCGGCGACGACCGCGGCCCGGAGGACGTGGCCGCCGGATTCCTGGACATCGCCGTGCTCAACATGGCCAACGCCGTCAAGAAGATCTCCGTCCAGCGCGGCCACGACATCACCCGCCACGCGCTCACCAGCTTCGGCGGCGCCGGTGGCCAGCACGCCTGCGCGGTCGCCGACGCACTCGGCATCGGCACGGTCCTCGTCCCGCCGCTGGCCGGGGTGCTCTCCGCGTACGGCATCGGCGTCGCCGACGCCACCGCGATGCGCGAACAGGCCGTCGAGGCGGAATTCTCCGGCGACGGGGCCCACGGAGCCGTCAGCCGGATCCGGGAGGTCTGCGACACGCTCGCCGAGCAGACCCGGCGGGAACTCCTCGACGACGGGGTGCCGGACGAGTCGATCACCACCCGGGCCCGGGTGCTCATCCGCTACGCCGGCACGGACTCCACCATCGGTGTCCCCCTGGCCGACGTCGACACCATGGCCGGGGAATTCGTCCGGGCCCACCGCGCCCGCTACGCCTTCACCATGGACAAGCCGCTGGTGGCGGAGGCGGTGTCGGTCGAGGCGCTCGGCGCGGCCGGCGGCGCCGCCGGATACGAGGTCCAAGCGGCCGACAGGGAAGGGGAGTTGAGCCCCGCCGCGACGGTTCGGATGTATGCGCAGGGGCGCTGGCGGGAGACCCGTCTCTACCGGCGGACCGAGCTGCGCCCCGGCGACACCCTCACCGGCCCGGCGATCATCGCGGAGGAGGACGCGACAACGGTCCTCGACCCGGGCTGGCAGGCGGCCGCGGGCGAGCGCGGGCACCTCCTGCTGACCCGGGCCGAGCCGCGCACCGGCCGGACCGCGGTCGGCACCGAGGCCGACCCGGTGATGCTGGAGGTCTTCAACAGCCTCTTCATGGCCATCGCCGAGCAGATGGGCGTCCGCCTGGAGAACACCGCGCACTCCGTCAACATCAAGGAACGCCTCGACTTCTCCTGCGCGCTCTTCGACTCCGACGGCAACCTCATCGCCAACGCCCCTCATATTCCTGTGCACTTGGGCTCGATGGGGGAGTCCATCAAGGAGGTGCTGAAGCGGCGCGGTGACGAGATGCGGCCGGGCGATGTGTATGCGATCAACGACCCGTACCACGGGGGGACGCACCTGCCGGACGTCACCGTCGTCACCCCGGTGTTCGACACGGCGACATCAGCGGCTGACGCCGCGGCGGGCCGCGAGCTGCTCTTCCTCGTGGCCTCGCGCGGCCATCACGCCGAGATCGGCGGCATCACCCCGGGCTCGATGCCCGCCTTCAGCAGCACCATCCAGGAAGAGGGCATCCTCTTCGACAACTGGCTGCTGGTGCGCGACGGCCGGCTGCGCGAGCGGGAGACCCGCGAACTGCTGGCCTCCGGCCCGTTTCCGTCCCGCGCGCCGGACGCCAACATCGCCGATCTGCGCGCGCAGATCGCCGCCAACGAGAAGGGCATCCATGAACTGCGGCGGATGACCGAGCAGTTCGGGCTGGATGTCGTACGGGCGTACATGGGGCACGTCCAGGACAACGCCGAGGAATCGGTGCGGCGGATCATCGCCGGGCTGTCGGACGGCTCCTGCCGTTACGAGACCGACAGCGGAGCGGAGATCCGGGTCGCGCTGACCGTCGACCGCGCGCACCGCAGCGCCGTACTGGACTTCGCCGGGACCTCACCCCAGCAGCCCGGCAACGCCAACGCGCCCAGCTCGGTGGTGATGGCGGCGGTCCTGTACGTCTTCCGCACCCTGATCGCCGAGGACATCCCGCTCAACAGCGGCTGCCTCAAGCCCGTCGAGGTCCGCATCCCGGAGGGCTCGATGCTCGCCCCGGTCTTCCCGGCGGCCACCGTCGCGGGCAATGTGGAGACCTCCCAGGCGGTGACCGGCGCGCTGTACGCCGCGCTGGGCGTCCAGGCCGAGGGCTCGGGCACCATGAACAACGTCACCTTCGGCAACGAGCGGGTGCAGTACTACGAGACCGTGGCCAGCGGCTCGGGCGCGGGCGACGGCTTCGACGGCGCGGACGCCGTACAGACCCATATGACCAACTCCCGGCTGACCGACCCCGAAGTGCTGGAATGGCGCTACCCGGTCCGTGTCGACAGCTTCGCCATCCGCGCGGGCAGCGGTGGCACCGGCCGCTGGCACGGCGGCTGCGGCGTCGAGCGCCGGCTGCGCTTCCTGGAGCCGATGACCGTCGCCCTGCTGACCAACCACCGCAGGATTCCGCCGTACGGCATGGCCGGCGGCGCACCGGGCTCGCTGGGCGCCAACTCCATTGAGCGGGCGGACGGTTCGAGCGAGCCGCTGCGGGGCTGCGATGCGGCGGATGTAGGGGTGGACGACGTGCTGGTGATCCGGACGCCCGGCGGCGGGGGGTATGGGGAGCCCTAGGGCCTGTCCGATGGGTCAGCTGGGTCCCGGCCGCCCGCCCGCGCGCTGTAGCACGAACCGGACCGGTGTCCCCGGTACGGCCTGCGCGGCCGGCGCCAGATACCGCTCGGGGACGACGCCTATGACCGGGTAGCCGCCCGTGGTGGGGTGGTCGTGGAGGAACAGGACCGGGAGCCCGTTGGGCGGGACCTGGAGGGCGCCCAGGGGCATGCCCTCGCTGGGGAGTTCGCCGGACCGGGCGCGTTCCAGGGGCGGGCCCTCGGTGCGCAGGCCGATGCGGTTGCTGGCGGCCGAGACCCGGAAGCGGCCGGTGACGAGGGTGCGCAGGCCGCACTCCGTGAACCAGCCGTCGCGCGGGCCGGGGAGGAACGGCAGCCGCAGTTCCGTCACCGGGCCCGGGTGCGGGACGGCGTCGGCGGTGGCGTACGGGCCGTGCGGGATGCCGAGGGGGAGCACCGCGCCGTCGGTGAGCGGGTCGGGGCCGAGCCCGGAGAGCAGATCGGCGGCGCGGCTGCCGAGGACCGGCTCGGTGTCGATACCGCCGGCGAAAGCGAGGTGCGAGCGCAGGCCGTGGGTGGCCGGGCCGGCGTCCAGGACGGCGCCCGCAGGGACACGGACCGGCGCGCCCCAGGGGGCGGGGCGGCCGTCGACGGTCACCGGGCAGGGGGCACCGGTGACGGCGACGGTGGTGGCCGTACGGACGCGGACGGCGCAGCCCGTCAGCGTGGTCTCCAGGGCCGCGGCCGACTCGGGGTTGCCGACGAGGCGGTTGGCGAGGCGGTGCGCGGGCTCGTCGAGGGCTCCGGCGCGCGGCACCCCGAGGTGGGCATGGCCGGGCCTGCCGAGGTCCTGCACGGTGGTGAGCGCACCCGCCCGGACGACCGAGAAGGCGCGGTCGGTCATCGGGCGGTCTCCTGGGGGAGGAAGCGGACCAGGGTGCCGGGCGCGAGCAGCGCCGCCGGTTCGCGCCGTGGGTCCCACAGGACGGTGTCGGTGGTGCCGATCAGCTGCCAGCCGCCGGGGGAGGACCGCGGGTAGACGCCGGTGTACGGGCCGGCCAGGGCGACCGAGCCGACCGGGACCTTCGTACGGGGAGTGTCCCGGCGCGGCACATGCAGCGGCTCGGGCAGGCCGGTCAGATAGCCGAAGCCGGGGGCGAATCCGCAGAAGGCGACATGGAATGCGGTTCCGGAGTGCCGCCGCACCACCTCGTCGGGGGTGACGCCCCACAGGGCGGCGACATCGGCGAGGTCGGGGCCGTCGTAGCGGACCGGGATCTCGACGCTGGGGCGGTCGCCGGTGGTGAGGTGGGGGATGTGCCAGGTGGCCAGCTCGGCGGTGAGGCCGCGGGGGTCCGCGAGGCCGTCGAGGAGCACCGTACGGGCGGCCGGCACGATTTCGCGTACCGGCGGCAGGGTGCCGTCGGCGGCCCGCCGCAGCAGTTCGGCGTGCAGCGCCTCCACGTCCTCGGCGGTGTCCAGCTCGATGAGCAGCCCGTGCTCGCCGACGGGCAGCGGCCTCATGGGCAGCGGTGTCGGGCGGAGCGGAGCCGTGGGGAGTGGTGTCCGGGGGAGCGGCCTCATGCGAAGCTCCGGATGTGGACGCCGGCCACGGTGAGTTCGGACCGTACGCGCTGGGCCAGCTCCGCGGCGCCCGGTGTGTCGCCGTGCAGACACAGCGAGCGGGCGGTGATCTCGACGCGCTGTCCGTCGAGGGAGCTGACGGTGTGGTCCCGGGCCATGCCGAGGGCGCGCTTGACGACCGCGTCCGGGTCGTGGATCACCGCGCCCGCCTCGCGGCGTGGGACGAGGGTGCCCTCGGCGGTGTAGGCGCGGTCGGCGAAGGCCTCGCCGACGACGGGCAGCCCGGCGTGCCGGGCGGCATCGTGCAGCCGGGAGCCGGGCAGGCCCAGGACCGGGAGGCCCCCTCCGGCGATGCGGATGCCGTCGATGACGGCGCCGGCCTGCTCCGCGTCGTGGACGCAGCGGTTGTAGAGCGCGCCATGCGGTTTGACGTAGCCGACGCGGGCACCGGCGGCGCGCGCGAAGACTTCCAACGCGCCGATCTGGTAAGCGATTTCATCGGCCAGCTCGTCCGGCGGCACCTCCATCGCGCGGCGGCCGAAGCCGGCCAGATCGCGGTAGGAGACCTGGGCGCCGATGACCACCCCGCGCTCGGCGGCCAGCTCGCACACCCGGCGCATCGTGGACGGGTCGCCGGCGTGGAAGCCGCAGGCGACGTTGGCGCTGGTGACGACGTACAGCAGGGCCTCGTCATCGGTGAGCTGCCAGCGGCCGAAGCCTTCGCCGAGGTCGGCGTTGAGGTCGATGACGGGAGGGGCCGCGGCCGCGTCGTCCACCGAAACCTCGCTCCACTCGTTCATGTGCCGTCCGTTCCAGAGGTGCGCGGTGCCGGGCGGGAGATTCAGGGCCGGCCGGCCCGTATCCGTAGTGGCTCTCCCCCGAGGGCACCCGAGCCGACCGGCGTTGCGGCCCAACGTAAGGGATCGTTGAACGATCCGACAAGGGGTGTGTTGTCTCGTCCTGCCATCTGGGATTGACTTCCGCTCACACGACACCTGATGCGACACCTGATGCGACACCTGATGCGACACCTGATGTGACGGGGAGCGGAATGGCCGGCGGAGTGGCGAAGAACGATCAGCGGCGGCTGGCGGAGGTCTCGGGCCTGGAGACGGACCGTGCGCTGCTGGGGCGCTCCAGTACGGCCGAGCGGGTCGCCGACATCCTGCGGGACCGGATCGCCGAGGGCTATTTCCCGCCGGGTGCGCGCCTCTCGGAGGAGAGCATTGGCGGCGCGCTGGGTGTCTCGCGCAACACGCTGCGGGAGGCGTTCCGGCTGCTGACCCATGAGCGGCTGCTGGTGCATGAACTCAACCGCGGGGTGTTCGTGCGGGTGGTGACGGTCGAGGATCTGGACGACATCTACCGGGTGCGCTCGCTGGTGGAGTGCGCGGCGGTACGGGGCCTGGGGCAGGGGCCGTACGACGCCGGTACGGTCGGGGCCATCGCGGCGATCGAGGCGGCCGTGCGGGCGGGTGAGGCCGCCTCCGCGGACCGGTCCTGGCAGGACCTTTCGACCGCCAATATCCGTTTTCATCAGGGCGTCGTCGCCCTGGCGGGCAGCCCGCGCACCGATGAACTGATGCGCGGCGTGCTGGCCGAACTCCGGCTGGTCTTCCATGTCATGGACGATCCGCGGCGCTTCCACGCGCCGTATCTGACCCGCAACCGGCAGATCGTCGAGGCGCTCCAGGCGGGCGACGCGGCCGAGGCCGAGCGGCTGCTGTCGTCCTACCTGGAGGACTCGCGCACCCAGCTGTCGGGGGCGTATGCCCAACGCATCGCGGAGCAATAGCGCATCGCGGAGTAGGAGTGCATCGCGGAGCAATAAGGGCGCCGTGAGATCTGCCTCCGCAGAACCCTTGTCGGATCGTTGAACGATCGCCTAGCCTCCGCTGCAACCTCTTCAACTCCTCGCGGATCGGTACGGATCAGCGTGGGCTCCCGTACGCGGAAGGCGGATCCATGATCGTGCTCCTCGGCGTGCTCGTGGTCGTGATCGGCTTCGCCACGAAGCGCAATCCCCTCTTGGTCGTGGGGGTGGCCGGCATCGTCACCGGCCTCCTCGGCGGCCTGTCACCCGGCAAGGTGCTCGCCGCCTTCGGCGAGGGCTTCGCCAACAGCCGGGCGGTGACGATCTTCGCGATCACCCTCCCGGTCATCGGCCTCCTGGAGCGCTACGGCCTCCAGGAACAGGCCCGCAACCTGATCTCCCGGTTCGCCAAGCTCACCACCGGGCGCTTCCTCGCGCTCTACCTCGGCCTGCGGCAGATCGGCGCCGCGGTCGGCCTGACCAATGTCTTCGGGCACGCCCAGACCGTCCGCCCGCTCGCCGTCCCGATGGCCGAGGGCGCGGCCGAGCGCACATACGGCCGACTCCCGGACCGGACGCGGGAGAAGGTCAGGTCGTTCTCCGCCAGCGCGGACAACGTCGGCCTGTTCTTCGGCGAGGACGTCTTCCTCGCGGTCGGCTCGATCCTGCTGATCACCGGCTTCGTCAACACCACCTACGGCACCCACATGGAACCGCTGCACCTCGCGCTGTGGGCGATCCCGACCGCGCTGTGCGCCTTCGCCGTCCACGGCTGGCGACTGCTGCGCCTGGACCGCCAGCTGGAGCGTGAACTGCTCACCGCCAACGCCGAAACCGCCGCCGTGGAGGCCGCCAAGTGATCAAGGCAGAGTGGTTCTACTGGCTGGTCGGCCTCAGCTTCCTGGTGATGGCGTCCCAGATGCTCACCGACCGCAGCAACCCCAAGCGCTTCGGCACCGGCGCCTTCTGGGGCCTGATCGGCGCCGGATTCATCTACAGCAGCTGGGTCGCCACCAAGCAGGCGCCCGCCGAGCCGCTGGGCGTCGCCGTCCTCCTGATGGCCTGTCTGGCCGGCTTCGGCTTCACCGGACGCGGCACCCCGCGCACCACCACCCCGGAGCAGCGCACCGCCAGCGCCGCCAAGCTCGGCAACAGGCTGTTCGTCCCGGCGCTCACCATCCCGGCCGTCGCGATGGCCTGCGCCGTCGGCGTCAAGCACGTCTCCATCGGCGGCGAACCGCTCCTCCAGGAGGGCAGCGAGACCATCCTGGGCCTGGGTATCGGCGCCGTCGTCGCCCTGGTCGTCGGCATGATCATGCTGCGCGAGAAGCGGGTGTCGGTGCCCGTGCAGTCCGGCCGCTCGATGCTGGAGGCGATGGGCTGGGCGATGTTGCTGCCGCAGATGCTGGCCACGCTGGGCGCCATCTTCCAGGTCTCCGGCGTCGGCGACCAGGTCGGCAAGCTCGCCACCTCCGTGCTGCCCAAGGACTCGCTCTACATCGCGGTCGTCGTCTACTGCGTGGGCATGTTCCTGTTCACGATCATCATGGGCAACGCCTTCGCCGCCTTCCCCGTGATGACCGCGGCCGTCGGCTGGCCCGTCCTGGTCGGGCACTTCGACGGCAACCCCGCCGCCGTCCTGGCCATCGGGATGCTCGCCGGCTTCTGCGGCACCCTCGTGACGCCCATGGCCGCCAACTTCAATATCGTTCCGGCGGCCCTGCTGGAGCTGAAGGACCAGTACGGGCCCATCAAGGCCCAACTGCCCACCGCGGGTGTGCTGCTCGGCTGCAACATCGTGATCATGGCGTTGTTCGCCTTCTGAGCCCGCCCCCCGCCGATGACGACCGCTGCCCGCCGCCCGACACCGCCGAGGATGACCGTATGACCCGGGTACTGCTGACCGGATTCGAGCCCTTCGACGGCGAGTCCACCAATCCCTCGTGGCAGGCGGTGCGCGCCGCCGCGGCCGAACCGCCGACCGGCGCCGAGGTGTTCGCCGTCGAACTGCCCTGTGTCTACGGAGCGTCGCTGGCCGTCCTGCGCGTCGCGATCGAGGAGACCCGGCCCGATGTCGTGGTGTGCGTCGGCCAGGCGGGCGGTCGGCCCGACATCACCGTCGAACGTGTCGCGATCAACGTCGACGACGCCCGGATCCCCGACGCCACGGGCGCCGAGCCGGTCGACGAGGCGATCGTGCCCGGCGGTCCCGCCGCGTACTTCTCCACCCTGCCGATCAAGGCCTGCGTGGCGGCCGTCCGCGCGGCGGGGCTGCCCGCCTCCGTGTCCAACACCGCGGGCACCTTCGTCTGCAACCACGTCTTCTACGGGCTCGCGCACCTCATCGCCACCGAATTGCCCGGTGTGCGAGGTGGCTTTGTACATGTCCCGTTCGCCCCGGAACAGGTCGTCGACCGTGCGCAGCCGTCACTGCCCGTCGCCTCGGTCGCGCAGGCGCTGCGGGAGATGGTGGTCACGGCCGCAGGCACGCTCACGGATATCCGGGTAGCGGGAGGCGCCACGCACTGAGGGCGGTGTCGCTGACGGGCCACGGTTCCTCCCGCGGGCGCTCGCCCGGCCGTCGCTGGCGGGCCACGGCTCCCCCCCCACCCCCGAACCCATCCCCCCGCCCCGCCTGCCCGCGCCGCCGCTCCGTAGTGGCCGTGGAGCAGGTAGAGGCAGGGCCGTGAGCGTGCTGACGATGGCCGGGCCGTAGACTGACGTGTCGGTCGGCGAGCGGTTCGTCGGCGGGTCCGTCAAGGGGCCGGTGGCGGGTCGACCAGCGGGTTCATCCGCGGGCGGGTCCGTGCCGTTTCGTCCGTTGTCAGTGCGACCGCCTACTCTGTGCGACGTGACTTTTCCAGCCCCGGGGGCCGCTGCGCCCCAGCTCAACGGGCCGAACCGGCCCGCGCCGGGCCCGGCCGCCGACGAAGGCCTGGCCCGCCGGCTGCGCGCCCTCGCGTGCACCGCGCCGCTGCACGACCTCGACGTGCGCAAGGCCAACCTCGCGGGCGAGTACGGGGTCTACGCGATGGCGGAGGTGGCGCTCGCCGTCATCGACCTCGTCACGCTGAACATGGACTTCGACACCGGCGCCGATCATGAAGAGATAGTGGCGAAGGTGCTGCCCCGGGTGGCTGCCCAGACGCCCGGCCGTCCCGCGGGCGAGCACGACCGGGTGGCCCGCTGGGTGCTGGAGAACCTGATCAACGTCGGCAGCGTGGACCGCGGCTTCCGCGCCGTCTACGGCACCTTCAACACCGAGGGTGAGTACGTCCGCCGCGACTACGACTTCAAGCTCATCGAAGAGGTCCCCGGCGCCGGCGGCAGCGTCTACCTCCGCGCCACCGACGAGGCGGTCAACGTCCTGGTCGGCGCGCTCGACACCGACGTCACCAGCGCCCAGATCGCCGCCGAGGTCAAGCTGGAGGTGCTGATCAACCGGGGCCGGCTGGCCGACGCCCAGCTCGCCGCCGAGCAGGCCCGCTACCGCACCGTGCAGTACGCCGAGACGCTGCGCCGGACCCTGGACGCCACCCGTCGCAACGTCCGCGCCGTCGACTGGCTGCAGACCGTCCCCGACATGATCACCGAGGCGCTGGACCACGTCGCGGACCGCTACCGCCACGAGAACGCCATCCTCACCAACATCCGCAAGGCCCGCGACGAGTCCGAAGAGCCCGAGCACAAGCGGCGCGCCGCCGAGCTCGTCGACATCGTCAAGGACTGCATCCGCCGGCACACCCAGCTCCAGTCCCGGCTGCTGGAGGCCGGGCCACTGTTCCGCGCCGAGCAGGACCGGCAGGCGTTCGCCGCCCCCACCGCCCGCTCCGGGCTCGACCTCTACGGGCAGCTCGTCGCCCCGCTGCTGCCGCTGCCCGCCCAGCGCGCCATCCGCGTCACGGACGCCTTCTTCGCCCATGGGACGGGCCTGCGCACCCCGTCGGCGGTCCGCGTCGGCGACCTCGTCGAGGTGCTGCTCACCCCGCCCCTGGAGCGTGAGCACCTCGGCGCCGAGATGCCCGAGCCCGACCTCGTGGCGACGCCGGACGACAGCCGCTTCAGCGAGGAGCAGCTGGACACCGCGATGGAGCTGCTGGACCTGCCCGCCGACGCGCCCCGCCGGCTCTCCGGGCTGCTCGCCGAGGCGCGCCGCAAGGATCCCGAACTCCCTTATCTCGTCGCCCTGTTGGCGGTGCATGCCGCCAGCCCGCCGGTCGGTACGGCCTACCGCCAGGGCGAGCAGCAGCTGCTCTTCGCCGTCGACGACGGCACGGAGCTGTCCGACCCGGAGTTCGGCGGCGCCGACCTCATCGTCGGCACGGCCCTGCTGGACGCGGCCGGAATGGCCGCCGACCGCTCGGAGGTGGCCTGATGAGCCCTAGGGCCTGTCCGGTGGGTCATGGCCGGGCCCGCGGCGTCTGGCACGGCACCTCGCGGCGTTGCCGAAACGTCCCAATAGCTCCGCTATCGGGCCGCTCCGGCGCCTTG
>NZ_JBFAIP010000092.1:0-24444 GCF_040654775.1 Streptomyces sp. NPDC050636 | reverse complement strand
GTGCCGGCGGTGTTCCCTTTTGTGGGGTGGGGTGCGGCGGCCCATGGGCCGCAACTCCTCCTCCGGGGGCTACCGCCGCTACGCCTGGACCGGCGCGGACACCGACTGCCGCGCATGGTTCCGGGCGCAGGCCGAAGCCCGCGGACTCGCCTACGAGCTGGACCGCAACGGCAACCAGTGGGCCTGGCTCGGCGCGGCGACATACCAGGACGTGACCGCGGGCGATGCCGTCGTCACCGGCTCGCACCTGGACTCCGTACCGGACGGCGGCGCCTTCGACGGGCCGCTCGGCGTCGTCTCCTCCTTCGCCGCGCTCGACGAACTCCGCCGAAGGGGAGCGGAGTTCGGCAAGCCCTTGGCGATCGTCAACTTCGGCGACGAGGAAGGCGCCCGCTTCGGCCTCGCCTGCGTCGGCTCCCGGCTGGCCGCCGGGGCGCTCACCGCCGAAGCGGCCCACCGGCTGCGCGACGCGGACGGCATCACCCTGCCGCAGGCCATGGAGCACGCCGGATACGACCCCGAGAGCATCGGACCGGACCCCGAACGGCTCGCCAGGATCGGCGCGTTCGTCGAGCTCCACGTCGAGCAGGGGCGCGCCCTGGACCTCTCCGGAGACCCGGTCGGTATCGCCTCCGCCATCTGGCCGCACGGCCGCTGGCGGTTCGACTTCCACGGCGAGGCCAACCACGCCGGCACCACCCGCCTGGAGGACCGCCGCGACCCGATGCTCAGCTACGCCGCGACCGTGCTCGCCGCCCGCGAGCAGGCCCGGCTGGCCGGCGCCCTGGCCACCTTCGGGAAGATCAGCGTGGAGCCGAACGGCGTCAACGCGATCCCCTCGCTGGTGCGCGGCTGGCTGGACTCCCGCGCCGCCGACCAGGACACCCTGGACACCGTGATCACCGGGATCGAGCGGGCGGCCGCCGAACGCGCCGCACGCGACGGCGTGGACCTGACCGTCGTCCGTGAATCCTTCACCCCCGTCGTGGAGTTCCAGCACGCCCTGCGGGACGAGCTGGGCGCGATCCTCGGCAAGACCGGGGAGCGGGCGGTGCCGGTCCTCGGCACCGGCGCCGGACACGACGCCGGTATTTTGTCCGGAACCGTCCCCACCGCCATGCTGTTCGTACGCAATCCCACCGGCGTCTCGCACTCGCCCGCCGAAACGGCGGCCGAGGACGACTGCGTCGCCGGGGTCACCGCACTCGCCGACGTACTGGAGGGGCTGGCGTGCCGCTGACGCCGCAGGCAACACCGACGCGGGCAACACCCCCTGCACCCACTGCGTTCTGGCTCGAACACGCCTGGCTCGGCACGCACGTCGAGCCGGGCGTGGTCCTGGACGTGGCGGACGGGCGGATCACGGCGGTACGCACCGGGACCGGCACCCCGCCGCCCGGCGCCGTCGCGCTGCGCGGCCTGACCCTGCCCGGCCTCGCCAACGCCCACTCGCACGCCTTCCACCGCGCGCTGCGCGGCACCGTGCAGGTCGGCTCCGGGACCTTCTGGACCTGGCGCGACGTCATGTACAGCGTCGCCGACAAGCTGACCCCCGACAGCTACTACGCCCTCGCCCGCGCCGTCTACGCCGAAATGGCGCTGGCCGGCATCACCTGCGTCGGCGAATTCCACTACCTTCACCACGCGCCCGGCGGCACCCGCTACGACGACCCCAACGCGATGGGCGAGGCCCTCATCGCGGCCGCCGCCGACGCCGGCATCCGCATCACCCTCCTCGACACCGCCTATCTCTCCGCCGGCTTCGGCGACCCGCCCAACCAGCACCAGCTGCGCTTCTCCGACGGCACCGCCGACGCCTGGGCCCAGCGGGCCGACGCCCTCAAGGGCGGCCGCGAGCACGCTCGCATCGGCGCCGCGATCCACTCCGTACGCGCCGTCCCCGCCGGCCAGCTGAGCACCGTCGCCGACTGGGCCCGCGAGCGGCGGGCCCCGCTGCACGTCCATCTCTCGGAGCAGACCGCCGAGAACGACGCCTGCCGCGACGCCCACGGCCGCACCCCCACCCAGCTGCTCTCCGACCACGGCGCTCTGAGCCCGCGCACCACGGCCGTGCACGCCACCCACCTCACGGCCGACGACATCGGCCTGCTCGGCGGCACCCGCACCGGCGTCTGCATGTGCCCGACGACCGAACGCGACCTCGCCGACGGCATCGGCCCGGCCGTCCGACTCCAGGCCCACGGCAGCCCGTTGTCCCTCGGCAGCGACAGTCACGCCGTCATCGACCTGCTCGAAGAGGCCCGCGCCATGGAGCTCGACGAGCGGCTGCGCACCCGCACCCGCGGGCACTGGACCGCCGCCGCCCTGCTGCGCGCCGCGACCGTCGACGGTCACGCCGCCCTGGGCTGGGACGACGCGGGCGCCATCCGGACCGGCGCGCTCGCCGATCTCACCACCATCGCGCTGGACTCCGTACGCACCGCCGGACCGCTGCCCCGACTGGGCGCCGAGACGGCCGTATTCGCCGCCTCCGCGGCGGATGTGCGGCACACGGTCGTCGGAGGCCGGCAGATCGTGCGAGACGGCCGGCACACGCTGCTCGCCGACGTCCCCACCGCACTCGCCGAATCCATCGCCGCCGTACACGGCTGACGAGCCCGACGTCCGCCACGCCGCCCACGCGTCCGACGCCGCTGAAGGAGAACACCCCCGCGATGACGACGACCTCCGCGCCGACCACCGCCATCACCCACATCGCCCAGCTCGTCACCAACGACCCCTCCCTCGGTGAAGGCCCCCTCGGTCTGATCCAGGACGCGGCGGTCGTCATCGACGGCGACCGCATCGCCTGGGTCGGTGAATCAAGCAAAGCACCCGCCACTGACAACGCCGTCGACGCGGCCGGCCGCGCGGGCATCCCCGGCTTCGTCGACTCCCACTCCCACCTCGTCTTCAGCGGCGACCGCACCGCGGAATTCAACGCCCGCATGTCCGGCCGCCCTTACTCCGCCGGCGGCATCCGCACCACGGTCGCCGCCACCCGCGCCGCCACCGACGAGGAACTGCACACCAACGTCGCCCGCTACCTCGCCGAAGCGCTGCGCCAGGGCACCACCACCCAGGAGACCAAGTCCGGTTACGGCCTCACCGTCGAGGACGAGGCCCGCGCGCTGCGCATCGCCGCCGCGCACACCGACGAAGTCACCTTCCTCGGCGCCCATATCGTGTCGCCCGACTACGCCGACGACCCCGCCGGCTACGTCGATCTGGTCACCGGCCCGATGCTGGACGCCTGCGCCCCGCACGCCCGTTGGGTCGACGTCTTCTGCGAAAAGGGCGCCTTCGACGGCGAACAGGCGCGCGCCGTCCTCACCGCGGGCAAGGCCAAGGGCCTCCAGCCGCGCGTCCACGCCAACCAGCTCGGCCACGGCCCCGGCGTCCAGCTCGCCGTCGAACTCGACGCCGCGTCCGCCGACCACTGCACCCACCTCACCCCGGCGGACATCGACGCCCTCGCCAACTCCCGCACCGTCGCGACCCTGCTGCCGGGCGCCGAGTTCTCCACCCGCGCCGAGTGGCCCGACGCCCGCAGGCTGCTCGACGCCGGCGCCACCGTCGCCCTGTCCACCGACTGCAACCCCGGCTCGTCCTTCACCAGTTCCATGCCGTTCTGCATCGCGCTGGCCGTCCGCGACATGGGGATGACACCCGACGAGGCGGTGTGGTCGGCGACCGAGGGCGGCGCCCGCGCCCTGCGCCGCACGGACGTCGGCCGGATCACCCCCGGCGCCCGCGCCGACCTCGCGCTGCTCGACGCGCCGTCCCACGTCCACCTCGCCTACCGGCCGGGCGTACCGCTCGTCACGGACGTGTGGCACAAGGGGGTTCGCGTCTGAGGAACCGGTCCCGCCGCCGGCCGGCGGGTTCGGCCGACGGCCATCGTCGGACCCCTCACGCAGAGGAGGGCCCGTCCCGAGTAGCCCTCGGGGCAGGCCCTCCTCTGCGCGGGCGGCTGCCGGCCGGCGGGCCGGCAGTGACCGCGGTCCGTCACTCCTCGACCATCAGCCCCTTGCGGAGCCGTACGAGCGTGCGGGAGAGCAGCCGGGAGACGTGCATCTGAGAGATGTTCAGCTCCTCGCCGATCTCGGACTGCGTCATATTGGCGACGAAACGCAGCGAGAGGATTTTGCGGTCGCGCGGCGGGAGTTCGGCGATCAGCGGCTTGAGCGATTCGACATACTCAATGCCTTCGAGACCGTTGTCCTCATAGCCGATGCGGTCCGCCAGCGCGCCTTCGCTGTCGTCCTCTTCGGGCTGCGCGTCCAGCGAGCTCGCGGTGTACGCGTTGCTCGCGGCCATCCCTTCGACGACCTCGTCATTGGTGATGCCGAGGCGGTCGGCGAGTTCCTTCACCGTGGGTGCGCGGTCCAGCTTCTGTGCCAGTTCGTCGCCGGCCTTGGCGAGGTCCAGGCGCAGTTCCTGCAGACGCCTCGGTACGCGCACCGACCAACTGGTGTCGCGGAAGAAGCGCTTGATCTCGCCGACGATGGTCGGCATCGCGAACGTCGGGAACTCGACGCCACGGCTGAGTTCGAAGCGGTCTATCGCCTTGATCAGGCCGATGGTGCCGACCTGGACGATGTCCTCCATGGGTTCGCTGCGGGAGCGGAACCGGGAGGCCGCGAACTTCACCAGGGCGAGATTGAGCTCGACCAGCGTGTTGCGGACGTACGCGAATTCGTGGGTGCCTTCCTCCAGCGTTTCCAGACGCTCGAAGAGGGTTTTGGACAGAGCCCTCGCGTCCACCGGACCCACCTCGTCGAACGGCGGGATCTCGGGCAGACCCTCGATCTCAGGCATTCCTGCCAGATCTGATTCGACAGGGATTGGCTGGGAAGGGATGTGCCCGGTCGGGTCGGACGGGGGTGCCGACGATGCGTGCTGCCGGATGTGTTCGGTGCGCAATTCGTCGAGCCGGGGTGACATGGTCTCCTCCATCGTTCTCGGCATATGGCTGCCGATGCCTCTACGCGAAGCTGCGGTGTGCGGCGCCTCCAAAGCCGGCCGTTTCGAATGTGTCCTTCTACGCCTACCTGGCTTTGCCGGAAGATGGCAAGTGCGTGTTGTCCGTATTTCGCGCAATATGCGGATTGTTCGGCTACCCGTGGCCGTCATGAAGGCGTAGGGTTTACCGAGCGCAGTCGTAAGCAAATCAGTCGCCGAGACAGCAAGAGGGGTGCGCGCGCATGGGCCGCGGGATGGTCGGCAGTGCAAGCCAGGGCCGGCTACACGTCGCGATCCGGCATCACGGTGCCAGCGCGGTCGTGACCGCCGCGGGTGAGCTCGATCACCACACCGCCGATTTGTTGCGTGAGTCACTCGAAGGATGCGTGGATGACGGATACGCACGCCTCGTAGTGGATTGCTCACCCCTTGAGTTCATGGATTCCACCGGACTCAATGTGCTGCTCGGTGCGCGCCTGAAAGCGGAGGCCGCGGGGGGCGGGGTTCATCTGGCCGGGATGCAGCCGGTGGTTGCCCGGGTCTTCGAGATCACTGGCGCGGAGGCGGTTTTCACGGTGCATGACTCTCTCGAAGCGGCGCTGGCCGACTGATGTGACAGCGGTGTCCGGAAGCATTCATTCCGGGCACGTAGTACGTGTCACAACTTCCGTACCCAAGAAGTGGGTGTTCTCACGGTCCGGTCGGGCAGGAGACATCTGAATCCGTTGAATCAGTCAGGTATCTGTTCCCGTGAAAAGGCGAATCGGTGAGGTGAAGCGCTGATGAGCACCACCCGGCCGTACCCGCCGGGCGACCTCGGTCCGGAGTCGGCCAACGCCGCTGCTTCCGCCGCTGCCCCGGCCGCCGCTCCGGTGGGGCAGGTCCGCCGGCTGCGCCTGGCGGGCACCCGAGGGGCCGTCGCGCGTGGCCGCGATTTCGCCCGGCAGGCCCTGCACGACTGGGGTTGGCTGCCGGCCGCCAACGGCGACCAGCGCGCCGCGGCCGAGGATGTGCTGCTGGTCGTCTCCGAACTCGTCACCAACGCCTGCCTGCATGCCGAAGGGCCGGAGGAACTGCGGCTGCGCTGCACCGCCAAGGTGCTGCGGCTGGAGGTCAGCGACCTCGGTGCGGGCTCACCGGCGCCGCGCAGCCCGCACCGCCCCGGGCGCCCCGGCGGCCACGGCATGTTCATCGTCCAGCGTCTCTGCCTGGACTGGGGCGTCGTGCGCAACCAGGACGGCGCGGGCAAGACCGTCTGGGCGGAGCTCGCCGCACCGTCCTGAAGGCCGGGCGAGCCGAGGGAAGTCCAGCGCGGGCCTGCGGGCCCGCGCTTTGTCGTGTGCGCACACCCTGTCGCGCACCGGGCTGTCGAACTCGGACATCGAGGCTGTTCTTTGCCTTCCCTCGGCAAGGTCCCGGGCGTACCTTGAGCGCCCAATCTGATGTGCCGTCAGTAATGACCGGCGGTGCGTTACCCGGGAGAAGGGGAACTCAAGGTGGCCCGCTTCTGCGAACAGCACGGCAGGCGCCCGCGCCGGGCGGCCGGCCTGGCCGCGGCCGTGGCGATGGCGGCGGGGTCCGCGGTGATGCTCACCGCTCCGGCCGCACACGCCGAGGTCGTCGACGTCGACTACCAGTGCAAGACACCGATCGGCAACAAGGGCGCGGTATCGCCCATCGACATCAAGAGCACCCCGAGCGGCGGTGCGTACAAACTCGTCATGTCCTTCCAAAAGGGCGTCTCCTCCAGCCCCGTGGAACTGGGCAAGGGCGCGATGAAGCCCAGCGCGCTGATCAAGCTGGGCGGCGCGGAGAGCGGTACGGTGCCGGTCTCCGGGCCCGCCAATGACGAGGCGATACCGGCCAACACCCCCATCAAGATCAGCGACTTGAGCGGCACCTACACGCCCAAGGGCAGCGGCAAGGTCACCTTCACGGCCTCGACGCTCACCATCAAGGCCCTGGGGACGACCACGACCTGCACGCCCAACAACAACCCCAAGCCCTCGCTCACCTTGGACGTCAAGGGATCCGGCGGTTCGGGCGGGAGCACGGGCGGTGCGGCCGCCGGCGGCTCGTCCGGCAGTCAGCTGCCGCAGACCGGACCCGCCGACTCCGCCATCGCGCTGGGCACCCTCGGCGGCACGGTGCTGCTGGCCGGCGCGGCAGGTGCGCTCTGGCTGACCCGCCGCGCCGGCCGGCAGCGGGCCTGAGGCGGGGACGTACCCGTACCCCCTCGAACCCCCGCACTCCGTACGCTCCCCATGGCCCGAACGGCATGGGAGGTACCCCATGAGCACCAGGGAGCCGCGATGCCGTTCCGTACTCGCGCAGCGGTCAGGGGCGCGGTCCTCGGGGCCGCCGCCGTGCTGCTGTGCCCTGCCGCGGGCGTGGCCGTGGCCCGCCCGGCCGCCGCCTCGACCACAGCGTCCGCGCCGGGCTGGTCCGCTGCGCCCGCGCCCGGTGACGGGGCCCGGCCGGGCCCGCAGGACCGCCCGTACTTCTACCTGGAGGGCGGCCCCGGCACCGTCATGAACGACCGGCTGTCCGTCAGCAACCCCTCCGGCCGGCCCGTCACCGTACGGCTGCGCGGCGCGGACGCCGGTTCGTGGATCGCGCTCGGGGCGAAGGAGGTGAAGGTCCCGGCGCGTACGCGCGCGAGCGTGCCGTTCTCGGTGACCGTGCCGCGTGACGCGGTCCCCGGCGACCACCCCGGAACGATCGTCGCTACCAGCGAGGGCAAGGAGAGCGCGGAGAGCAAGGAAGGCAAGGGGGGTACAGGGGGCACGGAAGGGAAGGAGGGCCGGCCGGGCGAGCGGATCCGGGTGCGGGTTCATCTGCGGGTGACCGGGCCGACGCTGTCCGCGCTGACCGTCGAGAACGTGGCGGTGAGCGGGCGGGGGAGCGCGGCGGTGATCCGGTACGCGCTGGTCAACCGGGGTAACACGGTGCTCAGACCGCGGCTCGCGGTGCGCGCCGACGGCCTGTTCGGCCCGGTGCTGCGCCGCGCCGCCCGCACCTTGCCGGTCGAGCTGCTGCCCGGTCAGCGCGTCGACCGTACCGAGGCCTGGCCCGATCCGCCCGGTCTGGACGCGGTGGACGTACGGCTCACCGCGACGGCGGAGGACGGCGCGCACGGTTCGGCCACGGCCGCCTACACCCCGGTCCCGTGGGGCGCGGCCGCCGGCGTGGCGCTCGTCCTCATGGTGGGCGCGGGCGGGTGGGCCGTCGTACGGCGGCGGAGACGGGCGGAGCGGACAGAAACGGCCCCGGCGGGCGTGGAACCGGAGGGCCCGGACCGGGTGGGCAAGGACCCGGGTGCTGAGGACGGCAGCGGTGGTGGCCATCGGGCAACGGGCGGCGAAGTGGCCGAAGGAGTACGGGAATTGGCGAGAACCAGGACCGGATCAGGGGTGCGATCGTGAACGGCGATGGGGGCACCTCCCATGCCCTTGAGGCAATGGGGGAAGGTATGTCGACGGCTCTCACCGGCGCCGCGGTCGCGGTGCCCCGTCTCCCGCGTCGGGGTGCGGCCGCGCTCGTGCTGTGCGCGGCCCTCCTGCTCGTCCTGTTCCCCGCCAGGACCGCCATGACCGCCACGACCGCCCACGCCTCCGCAGCCGACGGGCCCTCCGTCCACGTCTCCAAGAAGGAGGCGGGCAAGGGCGGCACCCTCACCGTGACCGGGCGCGGCTGGCGGCCCAAGACGCTGCTCACGCTGCTGATCTGCGGGCAGAACATGATCGGCGGCACCAACGCCTGCGCCAACGGCGACGGACGGGCCGTCACCACGGACCGGAACGGTGCCTTCCGTAAGAGCCTCCCGGTGGCCGAGCCGCCGAAGCCCTGTCCCTGTGTGGTGCATGTGGCGACCGTGACCGGCACGCCGGACGCCGCGGACGCCGCGTTCAAGGTGGCGGGCCATCCGGTCGCGCCGCTGCCCAAGGAGAGCACCGGCGGACGGCTGACGGTGCTCGCCCAGCCGCGGCTTGAGGGCAGCAGCGGCCTGCTGACCTGGTTCGGCGCCCCGCCGCAGCGCGAGTTGACCGTCACGGTCGGCAATCTCGGCTCGACACCGGCCAAGGACCCGGTCTTCCAAGTGGGCACCTCGCACGGCGTGTTCGCGCCCGAGTGGGAGGAGCAGCAGTGGCGGGGGACCGTACCCGCCGGGAAGAAGGCCGAGGTCAGGCTGCCGGTGGAGCTGGCGGCCGGCGCGCACGGGGACCATCTGGTCTCCCTCAAGTACGGCGGCAAGGTCCTCGTCGAACAGCCGTGGGGGGTCGGCAGGCCGTGGGGCGTGACGCTCTTCTGGGTGCTGCTGGGCGTGGTGGTTCCGACGGCGGTGTTCCGCATCGGGATGGCGATCGTGGACCGCGTACGCCCGCGCCGTACGACCACCACCGGAAGAAGCTCCACCACCGGAAGCTCCACCACCGGAAGAAGTACCACTCGGTGCACGGAAGACCCCGGTACGCCGGGCGAGTCCGCCGCGCTGCCGTGGTTCACCCCGGACACCGCACCGTCCACCACCACATCAACCGAACGACCGACGTCGAAAGGTTCTGCGTGATGACGCTGATGAGGCTGATGAGACAACGGAGGAGCGCGGGTGTGGCCTCGGTGGCCGCGCTGGTGCTCGCGGGTGCGGGCGTCATGACCGCGGCCGGGCCCGCCCAGGCGGCGGAAACGGCGTACAAGACGGAGTGTCTGCCGCCGCCGATATCGGGGCTGCCGCCGATCGAGGGCACCACGAAGGTGGAGGTCAGCGCGCCCGCGACGGCGAAGGTCGGCGAGGAGATCGAGGTGGTGTGGAAGACCGTCGAGGCGGCCTCCAAGAACCCCGACATCCTCGACCTGGCGGAGAACACCGTCCAGCCGACCGGCACGATCAAGGTGGCCGGGGCGCAGACCGGGGATCTGGCGATGCAGGGACCGCGGGAGAATCCGCCGATCCCCAAGAACAGCCCGATGACGCTGTCCGACATGAAGGGCAAGCTGAAGTTGGAGAAGCCCGGTGAGGTCACGCTGACGCCCGGCTTCTACAACATCAACGTCAACAAGCCGATCTCCACGGACACCAAGTGCTCGCCCAAGGAAGAGGTGAAGCCCGCGGTCACCATCACGGTGACCGACGGCGGGGGCGATTCCGGAGGTACGACCGGCGGCGGTACCAGCGGCGGCACCTCTGGCAGTACGACCTCCGGCGGCAGCACCAGCGGGGGCACCACCGATGGCGGGACGAGCGCGGGTTCGACCGGTGGCTCCGGCGGCTCCGGTGGCGACCCCGACGGCACCTCGTATACGGGCAAGGAAGTGAAGGTCCCGTACGCCTGCAAGACCCCCATCGGCGACAAGAAAGCGACCTCGCCGGTGCAGATCAACGCCGTGAAGAAGAGCGGCGGTTACGACCTTACTGTGAAGTTCCGCAAGTCCGTCATGGACAGTCCGGCGGACATTCCCAAGGACTCGGTCAAGCCGTCGATGGACGTCAAGGTGGGCGGCGCGGACAAGGGGACGGTCAAGGTGGAGGGCCCGACGAACCCTGAGCCCATCAAGTCCGGCGACCCGATTGAGATCCCCGACCTCAAGGGCACGTACAAACCGGGTGCCAGCGGCAAGGCGACGCTGACCCCGGGCGTGCTCACCGTCAACGCCCTCGGGACGACCACGACCTGCACCCCGGAGAAGGACCCGGGCGTCTCGCTCACGCTGGACACCTCGGCCCAGCCGGGCGGCACGTCCGGCGGCACCTCCGGCGGCACGTCCGGCGCGGCCTCCGGCGGCAGCGCGGCGGGACCGGCCAGCGTCTCGGGCGGCAGCGGCGGCGGCCTGGCCGAGACCGGCGCGAGCGACCAGGGCGGCCTGACCGCGCTCGGCCTCGTCGCCGGCACCGTCATCCTGCTCGGCGGCGCGGTCTTCACCTTCACCCCGTGGCGGCGGCTGCACCGGTAGGACACCGGCCGCCAGGACACCGGAAGGGCCCGGTACGCAGCGGCGTACCGGGCCCTTCCATGGTTGCGGGTCGCGTCAGTGGACGTCGCCCATGAGCGCGATGATCTTCTTGCGGCTCAGGTAGATCGCCAAACCGGCCAGCATGGCCATCCCGGCCTCGACGGCCAGCACCGGGATACCGCTCAGGTCCGCGCCGGCCGTGGACAGCAGGGTGACGATGCAGTCGCCCGCGGTGACGGCCAGGAACCACACGCCCAGCATCTGGCTCGCGTACTTCGCCGGCGCCATCTTGGTGGTCACCGACAGTCCGACCGGGGACAGGCAGAGCTCGCCGATGGTCTGGATCATGTAGATGGAGAGCAGCCACATCGGGCTGACCTTCGTACCGTCCGAGGCCATCATCATCGGGACGATGAAGACGGCGAACGAGGCGCCGATGAAGAGCATCGCCATCGAGAACTTCACCGTGGTGCTCGGCTCGCGGTCGCGGCGTGCCAGCAGCAGCCACAGCCAGGCGAACACCGGGGCGAGGGCCATGACCCAGAGCGGGTTCACGGACTGGAACCACGAGGACGGGAAGCTCAGCCCGAAGACCTCGCCGTTCGTCTTCTTCTCCGCGAAGATCGACATCGTCGAGCCCGCCTGGTCGAAGATCATCCAGAACACCGCGGCGGCCACGAAGAACCAGATGTAGCCGCTGACCTTGGTCTGCTCGGTGTCGGTCAGCTCCTTGTCGCGCTTGATGCGCGCCAGGACCGTGATCGGAATGATCAGGCCGAGCAGGGCGAGCGGGACCACCGCCCAGTTCAGGGTGAAGTGACCGGTGAAGCCGACCACGCCGTAGAAGACCGCGGCGACGGCGACCCAGATCAGGCCCTTGCGCAGCCACATGGTGCGCTCCTCCGCCTGCAGCGGGGACGGCACGACGCTGGACTGCGGGCTGAAGTGGCGGGTGCCGATCAGGAACGACACCAGGCCCAGGCCCATACCGAGCGCCGCCAGAGCGAAGCCCAGGTGCCAGTTGACGCTCTGGCCGACGGTGCCGATGACCAGCGGCGCCGCGAAGGCACCGATGTTGATGCCCATGTAGAAGACCGTGAAGCCGCCGTCCCGGCGCGGGTCCTGGGGGCCGTCGTAGAGGTGGCCGACCATCGTCGAGATGTTGGCCTTCAGCAGACCCGAGCCCACCGCGACCAGCGCCAGACCGACGAAGAACATCGCCTGGCCCGGTACGGCCAGCGCCAGGTGGCCGCTCATGATCACGCAGGCTGCGACCGCGACGGTCTTGCGCGGGCCCCAGATACGGTCGCCGAACCAACCTCCGGGCAGGGCCAGCAGATAGACCATCGCCACATAGATGGAGTAGATGGCCGAGGCGGTGGCCGCGTTCATGGCCAGACCGCCGCCCTGGGCGCCCGATTCGGCGTCCGGGCCGCCGGAGATCAGATAGACCACGAGCAGGGCGCGCATGCCGTAATAGCTGAAGCGCTCCCACATCTCGGTCATGAAGAGAGGGGCCAGGCCGCGGGGGTGGCCGAAGAAGGTCTTGCCGCCGTCTGCAGGGGTTCCCTGCTCGGCGGCGCCCTTCGTCAGGCTGGACGCCATGGAAGTTTCCTTCGTCTGCTCGGGACGCGTTCGAGAGTCCCGATACGCGCCCTTGTGGGGGTTGACCGGTCCTGGTGTAGACGCGTCCACCCCCACGTCCGGGGGTTCGGCACCACGCGAGGCGGGGCCGGCAGGACGGTCGTACACCGGGATCCACGCCCCCCGTGCTGCTGCGCGGCGGACCCGGTCGTCAGGTCATTCACTGTGTTCAGGACTGGTGGTACCAGCCCTGCACACAACAGGGACCGCTGGCCCTTAGTGAAGAGTCACGGTCCCGGAGTTGTGCGACGGACGTCCGGACACCATACGTCGCGTTAACGCTCGTTTGACAGCCGTGAGACAACGCTCACATTCGGGTCGGGAACCTTCCGAAGTCGCCCCACTCAAGGGCCCGCAGCTCATGGCCATGATCACCGTTGAAACGGTCCGTCGTCGCCCATCCGCGCAGCACCGCCCCTGGGTCCCAACGCATCGGACTACCATCGGGCCATGACCCGTGTACTGCTCGCCGAGGATGACGCGTCCATCTCGGAGCCGCTCGCCCGCGCTCTGCGCCGCGAGGGTTACGAAGTCGAGGTGCGCGAGGACGGCCCCACGGCGCTCGACGCCGGTCTCCAGGGCAATATCGACCTGCTCGTGCTCGACCTGGGCCTGCCGGGTATGGACGGCCTGGAGGTCGCCCGCCGGCTGCGCAACGAAGGCCACTCCTTCCCCATCCTGGTGCTGACCGCCCGCGCCGACGAGGTGGACACCGTCGTCGGCCTGGACGCCGGCGCCGACGACTACGTCACCAAGCCCTTCCGGCTCGCCGAACTCCTCGCCCGCGTACGGGCCCTGCTGCGCCGCGGCTCCAGCTCCGAGCCCCAGCAGCCGCCCGCCACCCACGGCGTACGGATCGATGTCGAGTCGCACCGTGCCTGGATGGGCGAGGAGGAACTCCAGCTCACGGCGAAGGAGTTCGACCTGCTGCGGGTGCTGGTGCGGGACGCGGGCCGGGTCGTCACCCGCGACCAGCTGATGCGCGAGGTGTGGGACACCACCTGGTGGTCGTCCACGAAGACGCTGGACATGCATATCTCCTGGCTCCGCAAGAAGCTCGGTGACGACGCGGCCAACCCCCGCTACATCGCCACCGTCCGCGGTGTCGGCTTCCGCTTCGAAAAAAGCTGAAAAGAGCCAGCAGCCCGTGCGCCGTCGCTTGATCAATTCCACGCTCGCCGTGGTGCTTGTCGTGATCGCCGTGTTCGGTGTCTCGCTCGTCATCGTCGAGACCCGCACGATCCAGTCGGGCGCGCAGGAGAGCGTGGCGTCCGAGGCGGTCCGGCTCGTGGGGATCGTGGAGAGCCGGCTGGGCAGCGGCGAGAAGATCACCCCGGACATCCTCTCCGAGCAGATCACCTCGCACCGGTACGCCGAGATCAAGGTGCCGGGCAAGCCGCCGATCGAGATCGGGAACCGTCCCTCCGGCGATGTCATCGAGTCGCATGTCGGCGGCGATCGGGGCGAGTCCGTCACGGTCCAGGAGTCCCGCGCCACGGTCAGCGCGGAGATCGGCCGGACGCTGCTGGTCATCTTG
This sequence comes from Streptomyces sp. NPDC050636, assembly GCF_040654775.1. Classification (NCBI taxonomy): domain Bacteria; kingdom Bacillati; phylum Actinomycetota; class Actinomycetes; order Kitasatosporales; family Streptomycetaceae; genus Streptomyces; species Streptomyces sp. NPDC050636. The sequence goes on along the minus strand of NZ_JBFAIP010000092.1, from coordinate 10,346 downwards.
GCCGTCGCGCTGCTGGCGATCGCCGCCGCGGTCATCCTGGCCGTCCGCCAGGCCCGCCGGCTGACCGCCCCGCTCACCGACCTCGCCGAGACGGCCGAGCGGCTGGGCTCCGGCGACCCGCGCCCGCGCCACCGCCGCTACGGCGTGCAGGAGCTGGACCGGGTCGCGGATGTGCTGGACGCCAGCGCCGAGCGGATCGCCAGGATGCTGACGGCCGAGCGCCGGCTGGCCGCCGACGCCTCGCACCAGCTGCGGACGCCGCTGACCGCGCTGTCCATGCGGCTGGAGGAGATCACGGGCACCGACGACCCGGAGACGGTCAAGGAGGAGGCGATGATCGCGCTGGCCCAGGTGGACCGGCTCAGCGATGTCGTCCAGCGGCTGCTCACCAACTCCCGCGACCCCCGCACCGGCTCGGCGGTGGCCTTCGACCTCGACGAGGTCGTCAAGCAGCAGATCGAGGAGTGGCGGCCGGCGTACCGCAGCGCGGGGCGGGCCATCGTCCGCTCCGGCACGAAGTCGCTGCGGGCGGTCGGCACTCCGGGTGCGGTGGCCCAGGTGCTGGCCACCCTGATCGAGAACTCGCTGATGCACGGGGACGGCACGGTCGCGCTGCGTACCCGCGTCACGGGCAATCAGGCGGTCGTCGAGGTCACCGACGCGGGGCCCGGGGTGCCGCCGGACCTCGGCTCGCGGGTCTTCGAGCGGACGGTCTCCGGCCGTAACTCCACGGGGTTGGGGCTCGCGGTCGCCCGTGATCTGGCGGAGGCGGACGGCGGGCGGCTGGAGCTGCTCCAGCAGCATCCGCCGGTCTTCGCGCTGTTCCTGGCCCGGGAGGCCGAGGCGAGCGAGGGCTGAGGCGCGTACGGCCCTTGCGGGGCGGCCGGGTCGCGGTGGCTACCTGCGGGAGGCGCTGTGCGGCCGCTGGGAGTCGTCGGCGAGGTGGGACTCGGCGCTCGCCGCGCTCATCAGGGGGTCCCGCGCGGGCAGCGTACGGAAGACCCAGGTGCGGTAGGACCAGAAGCGGAAGAGCGTGGCGATGCCGATGCCGAGGAACTTGAACACGTTGCTCTGCAGCGGGCTGTCCCAGTCGAACCCGTAGGTGGCGGCGTAGAGGATGCCGTTCTCGATGACCAGGCCGACCACGCTGAACAGCAGGAAGAGCGTGAGTTCCTTCGTGCGGCCCCGCTTGTCGCGGTCGCGGTAGGTGAAGTAGCGGTAGCCGAGGTAGTTGGTGCCGGTCGCCACGACCGTCGCGATGATGCTGGCCCGGACGACGGGGATCTCGGTCAGCTGCCGTACGAGGTTGAACACCGCGAAGTTCACGACGACCCCGGCGCCGCCGACCGTACCGAACTTCACCACTTCCCGGATGAGCGCCTCCAGCCGCGACCGCAGTGCGCTCCGTTCACTCATGGTGTTCGTTCAGCTCCCCGTCGTGGCCGGATTCGCGGCCGTCAACGCTGGTCCGCTCCCTCATGCTAACCAGCGGTCGGAGGCGCTGCCCGCCACCTGTCGAGTCCGGCCGGACGCCGCCCCGGAGGCCCTTCCGGGGCCGTGCGGCGGGGGCGGTCAGCGGACCGTGACGCGGAAGTTGAGGCTGCGGGCGCCGGGCTCGTCGGCCGCGCCCGCGGTGCAGCGCCGGCAGCGCACCAGCCGCAGGTCCGTACGGCCGGCGTGGACCGCTTCGAAGTCGAGATAGCGGGAGCCGCCCTCGCCGGAGGGCGGCGGCTCGTCCGGGTCGAGGTGCCCGCCGGCGGCCTTCACGACGGCCGGGTCGGGGCGGGGCTCGGCGATGATCCAGCGGTAGCCGTCGGTGGGGTCCTCCGCGAGCTGCACGGCGAAGCGGTCGCCGGCCCCGACGGATATCTCGGTACTGTCCGCGTCATAGACCTTCGGCCCCGACAGCTGGCTGATCACCGAATGAGCCGCGATCAGCAGTGCGGCGATCGCGACGGCGATCACCAGCAGCCTGGAGTTGATCCTCGGTATGCCACCGCTCCCCATACGGGCCTCCCCGCCCTCGCCGAGCCCCCGCCCGGCTCGACCCTAGCCGCCCCTGTTGATCTTCAACCGGCCGGTCATCGAACACGCGATCTTGGAGGATCATCCAACCCGAGGTCGGGGCGGCGCCCCCGGGCGGATACCCTGGGGGCGTGACGTTCCCGGTAGTCGGCATGGTCGGCGGCGGTCAGCTCGCCCGTATGACCCACGAGGCGGGTATCCCCCTCGGCATCAAGTTCAAGCTCCTCAGCGACACCCCGCAGGACTCGGCGGCCCAGGTGGTCAGCGAGGTCGTCATCGGCGACTACCGCGACCTGGACACGCTGCGCGCCTTCGCCCGTGGCTGCGATGTGCTCACCTTCGATCATGAGCATGTGCCCACCGAGCACTTGCGCGCACTGGAGGCGGACGGGATTCCCATCCGTCCCGGCCCCGATGCGCTGGTGCACGCCCAGGACAAGGGGGTGATGCGGGCGAAGCTCGATGCGATCGGCGCTCCCTGCCCGCGTCACCGGGTCGTCTCCGACCCCGCGGATGTCGAGCGCTTCGCGGCGGAGGGCGACGGCTTTCCGGTGGTCCTCAAGACCGTCCGAGGGGGCTATGACGGCAAGGGCGTATGGATCGTACGATCCTCCAAGGAAGCCGCCGAGCCGTTCCTCGCGGGAGTGCCCGTACTCGCCGAGGAGAAGGTCTCCTTCGTCCGGGAACTGGCCGCCAACGTCGTCCGCTCGCCGCACGGACAGGCCGTCGCGTATCCGGTCGTGGAGTCGATCCAGGTCGACGGTGTCTGCGACACGGTGATCGCCCCGGCGCCGGACCTGTCGCCGCGGCTGTCCGCCCAGGCGCAGCAGCTCGCCCTGCGGGTCGCGGACGAGCTGGATGTCGTCGGGCATCTGGCGGTCGAGCTGTTCGAGATCCGGGACCAGGGTTCCGGTGAGCCCGCCATCCTCGTCAACGAGCTCGCCATGCGCCCGCACAACTCCGGCCACTGGACCCAGGACGGCGCGATCACCTCGCAGTTCGCCAACCACGTCCGCGCCGTCCTCGACCTCCCGCTCGGTGATCCGCGGCCGCGCGCCACCTGGACGGTGATGGCCAACGTTCTCGGCGGCGACTATCCGGACATGTATGCCGCGTACCTGCATTGCATGGCACGCGATCCGCAGTTGAAGATTCACATGTACGGCAAAGACGTGAAGCCGGGCCGGAAGGTCGGCCACGTCAACACCTACGGCGACGACCTGGCCGACGTGCGCGAGCGCGCCGCGCACGCCGCCGGCTATCTGCGAGGAACGATCACCGAATGAGCCCGACCAGTTCCCCCCTCATCGGCATCGTCATGGGGTCCGACTCCGACTGGCCCGTCATGGAAGCCGCCGCCAAGGCCCTCGACGAGTTCGAGATCCCCTACGAGGTCGATGTCGTCTCGGCGCACCGCATGCCGCGCGAGATGATCGCGTACGGCGAGGACGCCGCCGGGCGCGGCCTGAAGGCGATCATCGCGGGCGCCGGGGGAGCGGCCCACCTCCCCGGGATGCTCGCCTCCGTCACCCCGCTGCCGGTCATCGGCGTGCCGGTCCCGCTGAAGTACCTGGACGGCATGGACTCGCTGCTGTCCATCGTGCAGATGCCCGCCGGGGTGCCGGTCGCCACCGTCTCCGTCGCCGGGGCCCGTAACGCCGGGCTGCTCGCCGCCCGCATGCTCGCCGCCCACGACCCCGAACTCCTCGGCCGGATGCGGGAGTTCCAGCAGGAGCTGAACGACCAGGCCACCGAGAAGGGCAAGCGGCTGCGCAACAAGGTCGCCTCCCCGGCCGGCTTCGGTTTCGGGGGGAACTGATGCCGGCCGCCGCGACGCCGGACCCGCGGGTCGCCGGGATCCTCGCCGAGTTCCCCATCGTGGACGGTCACAACGATCTGCCCTGGGCGCTGCGCCAGCAGGTCCGCTACGACCTCGACCAGCGCGATATCGCCGTCGACCAGTCGGAGTATCTGCACACCGACCTGCCGCGGCTGCGCGCGGGCGGTGTCGGCGCCCAGTTCTGGTCGGTCTACGTACGGTCCGACTACCAGGGCGACACCGCGGTCAGCGCCACCCTCGAACAGATCGATGCGGTACGGCAGCTGGCCGCCCGCTACCCGGACGATCTGCGGCTGGCGTTCACCGCCGACGACATGGAGGCCGCCCGCGCGGACCGCGTCATCGCGTCCCTGATGGGCGCCGAGGGCGGCCACTCCATCGACAACTCGCTGGCCACCCTGCGCGCGCTGTACCAGCTGGGCGTCCGCTATCTGACGCTCACCCACAACGACTCGCTGGCCTGGGCGGACTCGGCGACGGACAAGCCGCGGGCGGGTGGCCTCAGCGCCTTCGGCGAGGAGGTCGTCCGTGAGATGAACCGCCTCGGCATGCTCGTCGACCTCTCGCACGTCGCCGCGGAGACGATGCGCGACGCGCTCCGGGTCAGCACCGCGCCGGTGATCTTCTCGCACTCGTCGGCCCGCGCGGTCTGCGGCCACCCGCGCAACATCCCCGACGACGTCCTCGCCCAGCTGCCCGCCAACGGCGGCATCGCGATGGCCACCTTCGTCCCCAAGTTCGTGCTGCCCGAGGTCGGCGAGTGGGTGCTGCGCGCGGACGAGAACATGCGGGCGCACGGCTTCCACCACCTGGAGACCACCCCCCAGGCGATGCGGGTGCAGCGCGCCTTCCAGGACCGGCACCCGATGCCGGAGGCCACCGCCGCGACCGTCGCCGACCACCTCGACCATATGCGTGAGGTCGCCGGCATCGACCACCTCGGCCTCGGCGGCGACTACGACGGCACCGCCTTCACCCCGGCGGACCTGACCGATGTCGCGAGCTATCCGCGGCTGCTCGCCGAGCTGCTGGACCGCAAGTGGTCCCCGGCCGACCTCGCCAAACTCACCTGGCAGAACGCGGTCCGTACGCTGCGCGCCGCCGAGGACGTCGCCCGCGCGGAGCAGGAAACGCGCGGCCCGTCCCTCGCGACGATCGAGCAGCTGGACGGCGGAGGCGAGTAGGCCGGAGGCGGGCCGACGGCGCATCGGCGGGCCGCCGTAGCGGTGCGGCCCGCCGGGCCGGAATGCGAACGCATACGTGAGGGCCTTTCCGACCCTGACCCATCGGACAGGCCCTAACTCGTACGGATCGCTCACCGCGAACCGTTGCGACACCCGTGCCACCGTGGTTCTACCACCGTCCCACCAGGGAGGGCCGCCATGGCCGATCTCGTGCCCGAGCAGCAGGAAGAGGGCAGCACGGCTGCCGCCGGTGCCATCGAGGCGGGCCGCCGGATACCGAGACCCCTGCTCCTGGTCGACCAGCGAGGTCCGCTCGCCATGGCCCGCGCCCTGCTCGCCGCCCACCCCGTCGTCGACGGCTGCAATGGCCTGCCCTGGGCACTGCGGCAGCGCACCGGCGACGATTCGGCACCCGGCCGGCGCGTCGACCTCGACCAGGGCGAGGCATCGCTGTGCACCGACATCCCCCGGCTGCGGGCCGGCGGCGTCGGCGGCCAGTTCTGGTCCCTCCGGGTGCCGTCCGAGTTGACCGGCGAACAGGCCGTCAGCGCGACGCTGGAGCAGATCGACTTCGTGCGCGCGCTGGTCCGCACCCATCCCGAGGCGCTGCGCCTGGCGCTGACCGCCGACGACGTCACCGAGGCCCGCAACCACGGCCGGATCGCCTCACTGCTCGGGCCCGCCGGCGGCCACGCCATCGACAGCTCGCTGAGCGTCCTGCGCGCCTTCCACCGGCTCGGCGTACGCGCGCTGGCGCTCACCGCGGACCGCAACACCCCTTGGGCGGACTCGGCGACCGACGAGCCCAAGGCCGGCGGGCTGACGCCGTTCGGCGAGGAGGTGGTCCGCGAGATGAACCGCCTCGGCATGCTGATCGACCTCTCCTGCGCCTCCGCCGACACCATGCGGCACACCCTCGCGGTCGCCAAGTCCCCGGCGTTCCTGTGCAGTACGGCGGCCCGCGCGGTCACCGGCCACGTCCGCAACGTCCCCGACGACGTCCTCTCGCAGCTGCCCCGCAACGGCGGCATCTGCATGGTCACTTTCACCCCCGAGTACATCGCGCGCGCCGGTGCCCCGGTGTCCGTGCAGGACATCGCCGACCATCTCGACCATGTGCGGACGGTGGCCGGCCCGGACCATGTCGGCATCGGCGCCGGATTCGACACGGACAGGGAGACGGACACCGCGCACCGCGGCCCGCTGCCGGATGTCGCGAGCTACCCCCAGCTGATCGCCGAACTCATCGACCGGGGCTGGTCGGTCCGCGATCTGGCCGGTCTGACCTGGGGAAACGCGCTCCGGGCGCTGCGCGGCGCGGAGTCCGCCGCCCGCTCGGTCCGGGGCCGCCGGGTCCCGTCGACGGCGACCATCGGACGGCTGGACGGGGCGCGGGTGTGACCCGGCCGGTCGGCTACCGCTCGCACATGCAGAGGCAGAAGGGGTGCCCGACCGGGTCGAGATAGACCCGGAAGTCGCGTACGCCCTCGTCGCTCTGGACGAGCTTGGCGCCCAGCGCGAGGACCTTGCGCTCGGCCTCGTCGATGTCCGCCGGCCGTACGTCGAAGTCGAGATGGAGCTGCTGCGGCTGCTCCTGGCCGGGCCACTGCGGCGGACGGTAGTCCGCGACCTGCTGGAAGGCGAGCTTCCGGCCGTCCGGTCCGGCGACCTCGAACCAGTCGCCCTCGCCCTCGGCCCGCCAGCCGAGGACCTCGGCGTAGAAGTCGGCGAGCGCGCGGGGGTCGGGACAGTCGAGCGCGACGACACCGAGCGAGATGAGCGCCATGACGTTACCTCCTGATCGGTTCAACCGGTAACTTCGTTACTGCATCATCGCCTCCAGCCGGTAACGTGGCAAGGGTGGCAGCCCGAACAGCTCCGGATTCCCTGCTCCTGGTGCAGGACCTGGTGAACACCCTCGACATCGAGACCGGCGAGGACGCGCTGACCGCCGACGGCGGCCTCCATGCCTTCCTCCGCGACCACGGCCTGCCCGAACTCACCTCAGAACAAGGCGCGTTGGCGGCGATCGGGGAGCTGCAGGAGCTGCGCGAGGCGCTACGGGCGGTCTGTCTGGCGCACACCGCCCGCACCGCCCTGCCCGACGACGCGGCCCGCACACTGGACCGGCTGCTGGCCGCCGCGCCCCTCGTACTGGCCGTCGACCCCGAAGTCGGCGCCGCGCTGCGCCCGGCCCTCGGCCTTCAGGGCGCACACCGCCTCACCGCCCGTATCGCCGCCGGCATCGCGACCGCGGTCGCGGACGGCACCTGGACCCGCCTCAAGGCATGCGAGGCCCACGACTGCCGGTGGGCCTTCTACGACAAGAGCCCGGCCGGCCGCAGCCGCTGGTGCACCATGGCGGTCTGCGGCAGCCGGGCGAAGATGCGGACCTACCGCGCCAGACGCGCGGAGTCCGACTGAGCGACTGAGAGTTCGTTACGCCTGCGGGCGGCCCAGCGCCCGATACGTCCACCCCGCCTTGCGCCACAGCTCCGGGTCGAGGGCGTTGCGGCCGTCCAGGATGCGGCGCTCGGCGACCGCCTCGCCGAGCATGGCCGGGTCCAGCTCGCGGAACTCGCGCCACTCCGTGAGGTGCAGCACGACATCCGCGCCGCGCACCGCCTCCAGAGCGGTGTCCGCGTATCCCAGGGTCGGGAAGAGCCGCCGGGCGTTCTCCATGCCCTTGGGGTCGTAGACGGTGACCTGGCCGCCCTGGAGGTGGATCTGACCGGCCACATTGAGCGCGGGGGAGTCGCGTACGTCGTCCGAGTCCGGCTTGAACGTCGCGCCCAGTACGGCCACCCGCTTGCCCAGGAAGCCGCCGCCCACCGCGTCACGGGTCAGCTCGACCATGTGGCCGCGCCGCCGCATGTTGATCGAGTCGACCTCGCGCAGGAACGTCAGCGCCTGGTCGGCGCCCAGCTCACCGGCGCGCGCCATGAAGGCCCGGATGTCCTTGGGCAGACAGCCGCCGCCGAAGCCGATCCCGGCCCGCAGGAACTTCTTGCCGATCCGCTCGTCGTGCCCGATCGCCTCGGCCAGCTTCACCACATCGCCGTCGGCCGCCTCGCACACCTCCGCCATCGCGTTGATGAAGGAGATCTTCGTCGCCAGGAAGGAGTTGGCGGAGGTCTTCACCAGCTCGGACGTCGGGTAGTCCATGACGATGAACGGCGAGCCCGCACCGATCGGCGTCGCGTACACCTCGCGCAGCAGCTCCTCGGCCCGCTCGCTCGCGACACCGACGACGATCCGGTCCGGGCGCAGGGTGTCCTGGACGGCGAAGCCCTCACGCAGGAACTCCGGGTTCCAGGCCAGCTCGGCGGCCTCGCCGGCCGGGGCCTGCGCCGCCAGCCGCTCCGCGAGCCGGGCCGCGCTGCCCACCGGCACCGTCGACTTGCCGACGACGAGGGTGGGCCGGGTCAGATGCGGCGCCAGCGACGCGAAGGCGGCCTCCACGTACGACATGTCGCACGCATACTCCCCGTGCTTCTGCGGAGTGTTCACGCAGACGAAGTGCACGTCGCCGAAGGCGCCGGCCTCCTCGTAGGAGGTGGTGAAGCGGAGCCGGCCGCTGGAGCCCTCGATCCCGGCGACATGGCGGCGCAGCAGCTCCTCCAGGCCCGGCTCGTACATCGGGACCTCGCCCCGCTGCAGCATCTCGATCTTCTCGGGGACCACGTCCAGGCCCAGCACCTCGAAACCCAGCTCGGCCATGGCTGCGGCGTGGGTCGCGCCGAGGTAGCCGGTGCCGATCACGGTGATCTTGAGGGCCATGGATGCTCCAGACACTTACGGGGAAAAATGGCGCTGGACGAGCATAGTCGCGCGCGGAACGGAGCACTCCAGCCGCTGGTCCCACCCACCTCCGTATCTTGTCGGCAACCTCACGTACCCGGAACCCGGTCCGACGCCTAGAATCGCGTGACGTAACGGGTTACTTAACGGTAGTTAGCACTTCAGTACAGCTCTCAGGGAGTGAGAAACGTTGGCGGGAACCGCTGATTTCGACCTGTACCGGCCGTCGGAGGAGCACGACATGCTCCGTGAGTCGGTGCGCTCGCTCGCCGAGGCGAAGATCGCGCCGTTCGCCGCCGCCGTGGACGAGGAGGCGCGCTTCCCGCAGGAGGCGCTCGACGCGCTGGTCGCCAACGACCTGCACGCCGTCCACGTACCGGAGGCCTACGGCGGTGCCGGCGCCGACGCGCTGGCCACCGTCATCGTGATCGAGGAAGTGGCCCGTGTCTGCTGCTCCTCCTCCCTCATCCCGGCGGTCAACAAGCTCGGCTCGCTGCCGGTGATCCTCTCCGGCTCCGAGGAGCTGAAGAAGAAGTACCTGGGCCCGCTGGCCAAGGGCGACGCGATGTTCTCGTACTGCCTGAGCGAGCCGGACGCCGGTTCCGACGCGGCCGGCATGAAGACCAAGGCCGTCCGCGACGGCGACTACTGGGTGCTGAACGGCGTCAAGCGCTGGATCACCAACGCCGGTGTCTCCGAGTACTACACGGTCATGGCCGTCACCGACCCCGAGAAGCGCTCGAAGGGCATCAGCGCCTTCGTCGTGGAGAAGGGCGACGAGGGCGTCTCCTTCGGCGCCCCGGAGAAGAAGCTCGGCATCAAGGGCTCGCCGACCCGCGAGGTCTACCTCGACAACGTCCGCATCCCCGCCGACCGCATGATCGGCGCCGAGGGCACCGGCTTCGCCACCGCCATGAAGACCCTGGACCACACCCGCATCACCATCGCGGCCCAGGCGCTCGGCGTCGCCCAGGGCGCCCTGGACTACGCCAAGGGCTACGTCCAGGAGCGCAAGCAGTTCGGCAAGCCGATCGCCGACTTCCAGGGCGTCCAGTTCATGCTCGCCGACATGGCCATGAAGCTGGAGGCGGCCCGTCAGCTCACCTACGCCGCGGCCGCCAAGTCCGAGCGCATCTCGGCCGGCGGCAAGGACGAGGACCTGACCTTCTTCGGCGCCGCCGCCAAGTGCTACGCCTCGGACGCCGCCATGGAGATCACCACGGACGCCGTCCAGCTGCTCGGCGGCTACGGCTACACCCGTGACTACCCGGTCGAGCGGATGATGCGGGACGCCAAGATCACCCAGATCTACGAGGGCACCAACCAGGTGCAGCGGATCGTGATGGCGCGCAACCTGCCGTAGCGAGCAGTGCGAGAGATGTGAGAGAGGGGCCCCCCCGCCCCCGCCCCCGCCCCGGGGCCGCACCGGAGGCACAACCCAAAGAAAACAAAAAAAAAAACCAAAAAAAAAAGTAGAGGTGTATGGGAGAATAAGT
>NZ_JBFAIP010000091.1:0-24916 GCF_040654775.1 Streptomyces sp. NPDC050636 | reverse complement strand
GCGGTGCGCTACAACATCCCGAAGGAGGGCTGGGTCGAGGTCGCCACCGAGCCGCAGCCGGGCTGCGCGGTCCTGGTGGTCACCAATCCCGGCCCTGTGGTCCCTGCCTACGAGGTCGAGAACCTCTTCGAGCCCTTCCGGAGGCTGCGCACCGAGCGCACCGGTAGCGACAAGGGCGTGGGGCTGGGTCTGTCCATCGTGCGCTCGGTGGTGCGCGCGCACGACGGCACCATCACCGCCGAGCCACGAGAAGGCGGCGGGCTGGTGGTGCGGGTCGTCCTGCCGCTCTGATGTGGACCGCAGGGGGGTGTGCGCCTCGTGGAGGGGCCGCGCTGCCCCTCGGTACTCATCGGACGTCTGTACGGGCAATCGCCCGTCGGCGGCCGTATGCCGACAGATGTCCGATGGCTGCCGGGTTTGACGAGAGGGTGGGTTGCCGGGGATCCTTCGCCGAGTTCGCTTTGCGCGGAATTCGGCCGGCCCTCCGGCCGCCCAGATCGTGTGTGATCCCTCACAGACGCGAATTTCCGGCCATCTACGCTCCGTGATCAAAATGTCTGGTGGAAAGCCGGGAAAATCCTGGTTTCCCAGGGCCCTGATCACGGGAAGTACACGTGATGGGCTGCGCGAGGTGCGACATTCGGACCGTGTACGGTCCTGATCGCCATCCAAACCGATCACCTCTTCAGGGGGCCGGTTGGGTGTCGATTGAGTAACAGACCTTGATGTGAGGCAAAATCTCCGCCTCAGGTCGGGCACAAGTCCGGCCTCTCACGCGTTACCTGCGCTGAGACACCGCAGACACCCAGAGGGGGAGAGCGACAAATGGCTACGGATTACGACACCCCACGCAAGACCGATGACGACCTCAATGAGGACAGCATCGAGGAGCTGAAGTCGCGGCGGAACGACAAGTCCGCCTCGGCCGTCGACGTCGATGAGTTCGAGCAGGCCGAGGGCCTGGAACTCCCCGGCGCCGACCTCTCGAACGAGGAGCTCGCCGTCCGCGTCCTGCCCAAGCAGCAGGACGAGTTCACCTGCATGAGCTGCTTCCTGGTCCACCACCGCAGCCAGCTCGCCGCGGAGGACAAGAACGGCCAGCCGATCTGCCGCGACTGCGCGGCCTGAGACCGGTCGACGCCGTGGCAGGCGTGAACCCGTTCCGTAAGGACAACAAGGGCGAGAGAGGCCCGGCGGCCGGCGCACGATCACGCGAGGAAACCGCGCCCGTGCCCGCCGACCCGACCGCCCTCCCCGCGGAGCGGACGACCGGCGTAGTGCAGGAGCGGGGCCGTACGGCCTCGCTCGCAGCCGCTGTCGGGCGCGGTGCCAGAAAGGGCGGCGCCGGCGCGCGGGCCGGCCTCGCCGTGATCGCCGAACGGATCATCGTCGCCGCCCCGCGGATCCCGGTCCGCGACCTCGCCACGCTTCGCGCGCAGTTCCCCGGCCTGACCCCCGAGGAACTGGCCGACAAGCTCGTCACGGGCGCCTGCAGGGGCACCGCCACCGTCGGAGCGGGCGTGGGCGCGGCGGCGATGCTGCCCGTACCGCCCGCCATGCCGGCCGAGCTGGCCGCCGAGGTGGCCGGCGTCGCCTCGGTCGAGATCAAACTGATCGCCGAGCTGCACGAGGTCTACGGCCTGCGGCCGGCGGGGAGCCTCCAGCAGCGTGCGATGGCCTATCTGATGTCGTGGACCGAGGAGCGGGGCATCGAGGTCACCAAACCGGCCTCGCTCGACGCCGCGCTCGGCGGGCGGATGAGGCGCGAACTGCGCCGGCGGATCATGCGGCGCACCCTGCGCAATCTCCCCAACCTCGTACCGTTCATGATCGGCGCCGCGGTCGGCGCGTTCATGAACCGGCGGGACACCAGAAAAGTCGCGGACAAGATCCGCAAGGACCTGCGTGCCCGACAGGTGCCGTGGGACGCCCTGCCCGGCGCCTCGCGCGACGCCCTCCTGGTGGGCAAGTGGGCCGGCACGGGCCGGTCCGAGCCGCGCGGCTGAAGCCGCCTCCCTGGGCCGCCCGTCAGGCGCGTACGGCCGCCAGCGCCGCCACCAGGCGCTCCGGCTCACGCGTCGACAGATACGCGTACGGCGTCGGGTCCGACGGATCGTCGATCTCCACCCGCACCGCGGTCGGGATGTAGCCGCGCAGCAGCATGAACGCACGGGCATCGGCCTTGTGCGTACGCCACGCCAGTGCCTCCTCCGCATCCAGCGCCCGTGCCTCGCCCAGCGCCGCCACCGGGATCTTCGCGTCGCCCGCGATCAGCGCGCCGCCCACCACCCGGATCCGCGCCGAGCCGTACGAACTCGCCGCCACGGCTGCCAGCGCCGCGCCGCCGATCAGCCCGCCGAGCATCGGGAGCGTCCCGAGGGGGAGCAGCATCAGGGCGCAGGCGACGCCGACCAGACCGGCGATCACCCACCAGGAGCGGGGCACAGTGAGGCGTTCTTCGTACGACTGCATGGCTCCAGCTTGGCACGGCGGCGCGGGCCCCTTAAGCGCGCGGGTAGGGTCTGCTCTCGTGAGTGGAACTGACAGAACGAGGAAGGGGCTGACGGGGCTGACGGGGCTGACGCCACCGAAGGACGCCGTCGCTCCGGTCCGGCACCCCGATGCCCCGGAGCCCGGAGAACTCCTCGGCGCGCACTACGACCGGTGCTTCGGCTGCGGCACGGGTCAGCCGCACGGCCTGCACCTGGAGGCGCGGGCCGGCGACGGTGTGAGCGTGCTCGCCGAGTTCACCGTCAAGGAGGCCCACCAGGGCGCGCCGGGCCTGGCGCACGGCGGGGTCCTGGCCACCGCGCTGGACGAGACGCTCGGCTCGCTGAACTGGCTGCTGCGGGTGATCGCGGTGACCGGCCGGCTGGAGACCGACTTCGTACGGCCGGTGCCGCTGGGCACGGTGCTGCATCTGGACGCGCGGGTCACCGCGGTGCACGGGCGGAAGATCTACTCGGCGGCCGTCGGACGGATAGGCGGTCCGGACGGCCCCGTCGCGGTGCGCGCGGAGGCCGTCTTCATCGAGGTGAAGGTCGACCACTTCATCGACAACGGAAGGACCGAGGAGATCCAGGCGGCGATGGCCGACCCGGACCAGGTCAAGCGCGCGCGAGCCTTCGAGGTGAACCCGTGAGTCAGGTACGGAATCCGGTGGATGTGCTGCTGCGGCGGCTGGACCCGGAGGTGCCCGTTCCCGCGTACGGGCATCCGGGCGACGCGGGGGTGGATCTGGTGACCACCGAGGCCGCCGTGCTCGCCCCGGGGGAGCGCGCCGTGCTCCCCACCGGAGTGTCGATCGCGCTGCCGGACGGCTATGCCGCATTTGTGCACCCACGCTCGGGCCTGGCGGCCCGCTGCGGACTGGCGCTGGTGAATGCCCCTGGGACGGTGGATGCCGGGTACCGTGGGGAAATCAAGGTGATCGTGGTCAATCTGGATCCGCGCGAGAGCGTGCGGTTCGAGAGGTTCGACCGGATCGCCCAATTGGTCGTCCAGCAGGTCGAGAAGGTGCGCTTCCACGAGGTGGCGGAGCTTCCCGGCTCGGCGCGGGCCGAGGGGGGATTCGGTTCCACCGGCGGTCATGCGGCGGTGGGCGGCTCCACGGGCGGGAATGGATACGCATCGGTCGGTGCCGACCGGGAAGGACAGTGACGTGTTCGGACGTCGCAAGAAGAACGAGGCTCCTGAAGAGTCGGCAGAGGTGACGGAGCTCGCCGAGGACGCGACTTCGGACGAGAGCGCCGAGGCCGGTGGCGAGCGGGTCACCCTCCCGCCGGCGCCGCGCCCCGACGGCCCCTGGGACGCGTCGGAGGTCAAGGAGCCGGGCGAGGGCCGGGTGGACCTGGGTGGTCTGTTCGTGCCCGGTGTCGAGGGCATGGAGCTGCGGGTGGAGGTCGCCGGGGACGCGATCGTCGCCGCGACCGTGGTGCTGCAGGACAGCGCCGTGCAGCTGCAGGCCTTCGCAGCCCCCCGTAACGAGGGGATCTGGGGCGAGGTCCGCGAGGAGATCGCCTCCGGCATCACCCAGCAGGGCGGTGTCATCGACGAGGTCGAGGGCCCGCTGGGCTGGGAGCTGCGCGCCCAGGTGCCGGTGCAGCTGCCGGACGGGACGAACGGTGTGCAGGTCGTGCGCTTCGTCGGCGTCGACGGCCCGCGGTGGTTCCTGCGCGGTGTGATCTCCGGCCAGGGCGCGGTGCAGCCGCAGGCCGCCGGGGTGCTGGAGCACATCTTCCGGGACACCGTGGTCATCCGCGGTGACGCCCCGATGGCGCCGCGCGACCCGATCGTCCTCAAGCTGCCGGACGACGCCCAGATGGTGCCGGACGGTGTGCAGCAGGAGCCGGCCGAGGCATCGCGTTTCGGCGGTGGTGTGGAGCGTCTGCAGCGCGGACCGGAGATCACCGAGATCCGCTGAGGCGCACCGCGCGGCCGAGGCGCCGCAAAGGCGCCGGGCGACGGCTCAATAGCGACCGTTGCGGAGGGTCGTACTCCCTTTCTGGGAGTACGACCCTCCGTCGTTTGCGCAGGTCAGAGCCCGAGGCGTATGAGTTCCGTCAACGAAGCGCTAATGGCCGTAAGGGAGACGTCAACGACCGTCGTAACCGGTCGGCGGGACGGTTTGCTCTAGGGGTCCCATCCTCCCCATCACCTAGGAGCACACGATGGCCGACCTGGCCTTCGTCGTCGTCACGATCGCGGTCTTCGCGTTGGTGGCTCTCGTCGCCAAGGGGGTGACGAAGCTGTGACCGTGGAAAACATCGTCGGCCTGATCGTGGCCATCGGCCTGCTCGGCTACCTGGTCCTCGCCCTCGTCTTCCCGGAGAGGTTCTGAGAGCCACATGAGCCCTCTTCTCGCAGGCGTGCTCCAGCTGATAGCGCTGATCGCAGCACTGGCCCTCGCCTACCGTCCCCTCGGCGACTACATGGCCGCCGTCTACAGCTCCCCCAAGCATCTGCGCGCCGAGAAGCTGATCTACCGCTGCATCGGCGCCAACCCGGACGCGGAAATGCGCTGGCCTGCGTATCTGCGCGGAGTTCTCGCCTTCTCGGTGGCGGGTGTGCTCTTCCTGTTCGCACTGCAGCGTCTCCAGGGCAGCATGCCGCTGTCCTTCGGCTTCGCGTCGATCAGCCCGGACCAGGCGTTCAACACCGCGGCGTCATTTGTCGCCAACACCAACTGGCAGTCCTACAGCGGCGAACAGGCCATGGGCCATGTCGTGCAGACGGCCGGCCTGGCGGTGCAGAACTTCGTCTCCGCCGCGACCGGCATCGCCGTCGCCGTCGCACTCGTACGCGGCTTCGCACGGTCGCGTACCGGCGACCTCGGCAACTTCTGGTCGGACCTGGTGCGTGGCACCGTCCGCATCCTGCTCCCGATCTCGGTCATCGGTGCCCTCGTCCTGGTCGCCTGCGGCGCCATCCAGAACTTCTCCGGCATCCACGAGGTCGGCCAGTTCATGGGAGGCTCGCAGCAGACCGGCGGTGGCGCGTACGCCTCGCAGGAGGTCATCAAGGAGCTGGGCACGAACGGCGGCGGTGTCGCCAACGCCAACTCCGCCCACCCCTTCGAGAACCCCAACGCCTTCACCAACCTCTTCGAGATCTTCCTGATCCTGGTCATCCCGTTCTCGCTGACCCGCACCTTCGGCAAGATGGTCGGCAACGTGAAGCAGGGCTACGCGATCCTGGCGACGATGGGCGTCATCTGGCTCGGCTTCACCGTGCTGATGATCTGGACCGAGTTCGCCCATGGCGGCCCGGCGCTCCAGGCGGCGGGCGCGTCGATGGAGGGCAAGGAGACCCGCTTCGGCGTCGGATCGTCCGCGATCTTCTCCGTCGCCACCACGCTCACGTCGACCGGCGCCGTGGACTCCTTCCACTCCTCCTTCACGGCCTTCGGCGGCGGCATCCAGCTGCTGGGCATGATGCTCGGTGAGATCGCGCCGGGCGGCGTCGGCTCCGGCCTCTACGGCATGCTCGTGATGGCGATCATCGCGGTGTTCATCGCCGGCCTGATGGTGGGCCGTACGCCCGAGTACCTGGGCAAGAAGATCGGCACCCGCGAGATCAAGCTCGCCGCGTGCTACATCCTCATCACCCCGACGCTGGTGCTCGGCTTCACCGCCGCCTCGATGGTGCTGCCGGACGCCCTGAACTCGATGCTCAACACCAAGGCGCTGGGCGCCGGTTCGCACGGTTTCTCCGAGGTGCTGTACGCCTTCACCTCCGGGGCCAACAACAACGGCTCCGCGTTCGGCGGACTGAACGCCAACACCCCCTGGTACAACACCACGATCGGTCTGTGCATGCTGCTCGGCCGGTTCCTGCCGATGGTGTTCGTGCTCGCACTGGCCGGCTCGCTCGCCGAGCAGAAGCCGGTCCCGGAGACCGCGGGCACCCTGCGTACCGAGAAGCCGCTCTTCGCCGGGCTGCTCGTCGGCACGATCCTGATCATCACCGGTCTGACGTACTTCCCGGCGCTGGCCCTCGGGCCGCTGGCGGAGGGGCTGTCATGACCGCTCCCGTGAAACCGGAAGGGCCCGGCTCCATGGCCTCCAGCTCGACAGCCACTCCGACTCGCGCCCCGCACCAGGACGTCCCCAGCGGGCACAAGCCCGGCGACGGCCGCGTGGGCGGCGGTCTCTTCGATCCCAAGCAGCTGATCAAGTCCTTCCCGGACGCGATACGCAAGCTCGACCCGCGCGTGATGGCCAAGTCCCCCGTGATGTTCGTCGTCGAGGTCGGCTCCGTGCTGACCACGATCTTCGCCGTCAAGTCCCCCTCGGACTGGTTCGGCTGGGCCATCGCCGCCTGGCTGTGGCTGACCGTGATCTTCGCGAACCTCGCGGAGGCGGTCGCCGAGGGCCGTGGCAAGGCGCAGGCCGACACGTTGCGCAAGGCCAAGACCGACACCGTGGCGCGCCGTCTGAGCGGCGGCACCGAGGAGGAGGTCCCCGGCACCGAGCTGCGCATCGGCGACCTGGTCGTGTGCGAGGCCGGCGACATCATCCCCGGTGACGGCGACGTCGTCGAAGGTGTCGCGTCGGTCGATGAATCGGCCATCACGGGTGAGTCGGCGCCGGTCATCCGGGAGTCCGGCGGTGACCGTTCCGCGGTGACCGGCGGGACCAAGGTGCTCTCCGACCGCATCGTCATCAAGATCACGACGAAGCCGGGCGAGACCTTCATCGACCGGATGATCAACCTGGTCGAGGGCGCCGCCCGGCAGAAGACGCCCAATGAGATCGCGCTGAACATCCTGCTCGCGTCCCTCACCATCGTCTTCCTGCTCGCGGTCGTCACGCTCCAGCCGTTCGCCATCTACGCGGGCGCCCAGCAGTCCATGATCGTGCTGCTCGCGCTGCTGGTCTGTCTGATCCCGACGACGATCGGCGCCCTGCTGTCGGCCATCGGCATCGCCGGCATGGACCGGCTCGTCCAGCGCAACGTCCTGGCCATGTCCGGCCGGGCCGTCGAAGCAGCAGGCGATGTATCGACATTGCTGCTCGACAAGACCGGCACCATCACCCTGGGCAACCGCCAGGCCGCCGAGTTCGTGCCCGTACGCGGGACGACCGAGGCGGAGGTGGCGGATGCCGCCCAGCTGTCCTCGCTGGCGGACGAGACGCCCGAGGGCCGCTCGATCGTCGTGCTCGCCAAGGAGAAGTACGGGCTGCGCGAGCGGCACCAGGGTGAGCTGGTGGACGCGGAGTGGGTGCCGTTCACTGCCCAGACGCGCATGTCCGGTGTGGACGTCGACGGGCGCAAGGTTCGCAAGGGCGCGACGGGTTCCGTCATCGCCTGGGTCAAGGAGCGCGGCGGCGAGGTCGCCGAGGACGCCCAGGAACTGACCGACGCGATCTCGCAAGCCGGCGGCACGCCACTGCTGGTCGCGCTGGAGGATGAGAGCGGTCCGCGTGTCCTGGGTGTCATCCACCTCAAGGACGTCGTCAAGGAGGGCATGCGCGAACGGTTCGTCGAGCTGCGCAAGATGGGCATCAAGACCGTCATGATCACGGGTGACAACCCGCTGACGGCCAAGGCGATCGCCGATGAGGCGGGCGTGGACGACTTCCTCGCGGAGGCCACGCCCGAGGACAAGATGGCGCTCATCAAGCGGGAGCAGGCCGGCGGCAAGCTGGTCGCGATGACGGGTGACGGCACGAATGACGCGCCCGCGCTGGCCCAGGCGGACGTCGGCGTGGCGATGAACACGGGGACGTCGGCCGCCAAGGAGGCCGGCAACATGGTCGACCTCGACTCCAACCCGACCAAGCTCATCGAGATCGTCGAGATCGGCAAGCAGCTGCTGATCACCCGCGGTGCGCTGACCACCTTCTCGATCGCCAACGACGTCGCGAAGTACTTCGCGATCATCCCGGCGATGTTCGCGGTGGCCTACCCGGGCCTGGACACCCTCAACGTCATGCGGCTGTCCAGCCCCAACTCCGCGATCCTGTCCGCGATCATCTTCAATGCGCTGATCATCATCGCGCTGGTGCCGCTGGCCCTGAAGGGCGTGCAGTACCGGCCGGTGAGCGCCGACAAGATGCTGCGGCGGAACCTGGCCGTCTACGGACTGGGCGGGCTCATCGCGCCGTTCATCGGCATCAAGATCATCGATCTGTTGATCTCCCTCATCCCCGGGCTGAATTGATTAAGGAGCTGGTGACGGCATCATGAACAACTCCGTACGCAACAGCGCCCGGTTGATGGCGGCGGGGCTGCGCGCCCTGCTCGTGCTGACCGTGGTCTGCGGGGTGATCTACCCCCTGGTGGTCACCGGCGTGGCGCAGGCCGCGTTCCCCGGCAAGGCCAACGGGTCCGAGGTGAGCTCCCACGGCAAGGTGGTCGGCTCGTCGCTGATCGGCCAGCGTTACGACAAGGGCCAGGACAAGAACGGCAATCCGATCCCGGACCTGCGGTTCTTCCAGCCGCGCCCGTCGGCCGGACTGGGCAGCAACAAGGACAACGGCGTCAACACCCAGTACGACCTCCAGGTCTCCGGAGCCTCCAACCTGGGTGCGACCAACACCGATCTGATCGACGCGGTCAACGAGCGTAAGAAGTGGGTCTCCGACACGTATGGCGTCCCGAAGTCGAAGGTCCCGGCGGACGCCGTGACATCCTCCGGCTCCGGCCTCGACCCGCATATCTCCCCGGAGTACGCGGAGCTTCAGGCCGCCCGGGTCGCCGAGGAGAACCACCTGGACGCGAAGAAGGTGGAAGCTCTGGTCAAGGACCACACCGACGGGCGTGTCCTGGGATTCATGGGCGAACCGCGGGTGAACGTCCTGGAGTTGAACATTGCGCTGAGGGATCTGGCGCAGGGGAAGGGTTGAGCGGTCGCGGCGCGTGACGGCCGCGTGGCGGGCGGCCCCGGGGAGATCCTCCCCGGGGCCGCCCGGTTTTTGCGTTCGAGGTCTGAAATGGCCGCCGGATTGGTCCAGTTGGTTTCTCCAGGTCTTGAAGACAGATCTTGACGCGGAGTCTTGACGCCGCGATGGCTTGCCCATACGTTCGCCAGCCATCGCAGGTGTTCATGTCAACGCCTGTCGTTCACGTACGAGAACAGCTCCCGTTCGCCGAGCATCTCGACAGGAAGGCACACCCCCCATGCACAGAAGGCTCACCCTCGTCGTCGGCGTCCTGCTCGGCGCCCTCACGGCGGGCTTCCTCATCGGCGCCCCCACCTCGGCCGCGCCGTCCGCCTTCACCCACCCCGGCGTCCTCGTCGGCACCGGCCAACTCGACCTCGTCCGCGGCAAGGTGAACTCCGGTGCCCAGCCCTGGAAGAGCGCCTACGACGCCATGATGGCGAGCAAGTACGCCTCGCTGTCCCGCACGCCCAAGCCCCGCGCCATCGTCGAATGCGGCTCGTACTCCGACCCCAACTACGGCTGTACCGACGAACGCGAGGACGCGCTCGCCGCGTACACACTCTCGCTGGCCTGGTACATCACCCGCGAAAGCAAGTATGCCGACAAAGCGATTCAGATCATGGACGCCTGGTCCGGCACCATCAAGGACCACACCAACACCAACGCCCCGCTGCAGACCGGCTGGGCCGGCTCCTCCTGGCCACGCGCCGCCGAGATCATCCGCTACACCTACGACGGCTGGCCCGGCGACCGCGCCGAACGCTTCGCCGGCATGCTGCGCGACGTCTACCTCCCGAAGGTGATCAACGGGTCGCACAGCAACGGCAACTGGGAGCTGAGCATGATGGAGGCGGCCGTCGGCATCTCCGTCTTCATCGAGGACAAGGCGTCCTACGACAAGGCCATCGCCACCTTCCGCGCCCGGGTGCCCGCGTACATCTACGTGAAGTCCGACGGCGACCTGCCCAAGACCGCACCGGGCAGCGGGCTGGACACCCGCGACAAGATCATCAAGTACTGGCAGGGCCAGTCCACCTTCGTCGACGGCCTCACCCAGGAGACCTGCCGCGACTTCACCCACACCGGATACGGCCTGTCGGCCATCTCGCACATTGCCGAGACGAGCCGCCTCCAGGGCCAGGACCTCTACCCCGAGGTCGCCGACCGGCTGCGCCACGCGCTCGGCTTCCAGGCTGTGTACGAACTGGGCACCGCCCCGCCGTCATGGCTGTGCGGCGGCAGCGTCAAGCGCGGCCTGGGGCCCGTCACCGAGGTCGGCTACAACGCGCTGCACAACCGGATGGGTTACGCGATGCCCAACACCCAGAAGCTGACGGAGCAGCAGCGGCCGGCCGGCTCCAACAACCTCTTCGTCGGCTGGGAGACGCTCACCCACGCGGAGAACCCGAGCTGATACCCAAGGGGGGTGGCCTCGGACGGCCGCCCCCCGGTCACCAGATGTCGCCGTCGCGCCAGTCGCCGGTGAGGTCCGCGTCGAGGTCGAGGGGCACGGCCGCCGGAAGGACGTAGATATAGCCGTCCTCGTCCGCGGTGCGCCGGATGCCGGCCGGGGTGAGCGCCCAGGACGGGCCGCGCCAGAGCTGCCAGCCGCGCGCCGCGTAGAAGTCCGCGGCCGCATCGGAGGCGCCCAGCGCCCCGAGGTCGTACCCGCCGCGCACCACCCGCTCCAGAGCGTCCATCAGGGCCGCGCCGTGACCGCGGCCGCGCCGGTCCGCGCGGACCCCCACGCCTTCGACGTAGCCGCAGCGCAGCACCCGACCACCGTGCAGCAGCCGCCGCTGCACCACGGACGCGTGCCCGATCAGCTCCCCGTCCTCGTGGACGAGGGCGTGCAGACCGCCGAGTGCGTGCTCCCAGTCCTCCGAGGTCATGTCGTCGAAGACGTCGTACAGCAGGGCGCGGGCCGCCTTGAGGGTGGCGGCGTCCAGGTCGGCGGTGTGGGAGATACGGACGCGTACGTCGGGCATGCGGGATCCTCCCGGTCGGTTCGGGGTGGGGGCGCGGACCTGTATCAGGGTCGCGTCAAGACCAGGCGCCAAGCCGCTACCTGGGCCTTTTGTCCCCCTGTGGGGTCTGTAGGGTCGAATCCGGCCAGCCCGGTGGGGGCGGCCTTCACGTAAGACAATGGGGCCATGGCACGCGGAAATCGTGGAAAACTCCGCATTTATCTCGGCGCGGCACCGGGCGTCGGCAAGACGTACTCGATGCTGTCCGAGGCGCACCGGCGCGTGGAGCGGGGCACGGACGCCGTCGTGGCGTTCGTCGAGCACCATGGCAGGCCCCGGACCGAGGTCATGCTGCACGGCCTGGAGCAGATCCAGCGCCGGGAGCTGGACCACCGCGGCACGGTGTTCACCGAGATGGACGTGGACGCGGTCCTGGAGCGCAAGCCGGCCGTCGCACTGGTCGACGAACTGGCGCACACCAACGTCCCCGGTTCGCGCAACGCGAAGCGCTGGCAGGACATCGAGGAGCTGCTGGAGGCCGGGATCGATGTGGTCTCGACGGTCAACATCCAGCATCTCGAATCGCTCGGGGATGTCGTCGAGTCGATAACGGGCGTACGGCAGCGGGAGACCGTTCCGGACGAAATCGTGCGGCGCGCCGACCAGATCGAACTTGTCGATATGTCGCCTCAGGCGCTGCGCCGCCGTATGGCACACGGCAACATCTACCGGCCCGACCGGGTCGACGCCGCGCTGTCCAACTACTTCCGGCCGGGCAACCTCACCGCGCTGCGTGAGTTGGCGCTGCTGTGGGTCGCCGACCGGGTGGACGAATACCTCCAGCAGTACCGCACCGAGCACCGCGTCTCGACCATCTGGGCCGGCCGTGAACGCATCGTCGTCGGCCTCACCGGCGGCCCGGAGGGGCGCACCCTCATCCGCCGCGCGTCCCGGATGGCCGCCAAGGGCTCGGGCAGCGAGGTACTCGCCGTCTACATAGCCCGCAGTGACGGGCTGACCTCCGCCTCGCCCAAGGAACTCGCCGTCCAGCGCACGCTGGTCGAAGACCTGGGCGGCACGTTTCACCACGTCATAGGCGATGACATACCGAGCGCACTGCTGGAGTTCGCACGCGGGGTGAACGCCACCCAGATCGTGCTGGGCTCCAGCCGCCGCAAGGCCTGGCAGTACATCTTCGGGCCGGGCGTCGGGGCGACCGTCGCCCGCGATTCCGGGCCCGACCTCGATGTGCACATCGTCACCCATGACGAGGTCGCCAAGGGCCGGGGACTGCCGGTGGCGCGCGGTGCGCGCCTGGGCCGGCCCCGGAACATCGCCGGCTGGCTCGTCGGTGTGGCCGGGCCGGTCCTGCTCACGCTACTGCTCACCGGCCTCTGGCCGGGCCTGGGGCTGGCCAACGACGTCCTGCTGTTCCTCTTCCTGACCGTGGTCGCGGCGCTGCTGGGCGGGCGGATGCCGGCGCTGGCCTCGGCGGCCGTCGGCTCGCTGCTGCTGAACTTCTACTTCACGCCACCCACTCACACGCTCACCGTCAGCGACCCGAAGAACATCGTCGCCATCGTGATCTTCTTCGCGGTGGCGGTATCCGTCGCCTCCGTGGTGGATCTCGCCGCCCGGCGCACCCACCAGGCCGCCAGGCTGCGCGCCGAGTCGGAGATCCTGTCCTTCCTCGCGGGCAGCGTGCTGCGCGGTGAGACGACCCTGGACGCCCTGCTGGAGCGGGTCCGTGAGACGTTCGGGATGGACACGGTCGCACTGCTGGAGCGGAGCAGCGACGTCGACCCGTGGACCTGCGCCGGCCGGGCCGGCGACGCCGACCACAGCAAGCCGCTGCTGCGCCCCGAGGACGCGGACGTCGATATGCCGGTGGGTGACCACATGGCGCTTGCCCTGACCGGCCGGGTGCTGCCCGCCGAGGACCGGCGGGTGCTGGCCGCGTTCGCCGCCCAGGCCGCCGTCGTCCTGGACCGGCAGCGGCTGGTGGGGGAGGCGGAGCGGGCCCAGGAGCTGGCCGAGGGCAACCGGATCAGGACGGCGCTGCTGGCCGCGGTCAGCCATGATCTGCGGACCCCGCTCGCGAGCATCAAGGCGTCCGTCACCTCCCTGCGCTCCGACGACGTCGCCTGGTCCGAGGAGGACGAGGCGGAGCTGCTGGCGGGCATCGAGGCGGGCGCCGACCGCCTGGACCACCTCGTCGGCAACCTGCTGGACATGTCCCGACTGCAGACCGGCACGGTCACCCCGCTGATCCGCGACACCGACCTCGACGAGGTGGTCCCGATGGCGCTCGGCGGCGTACCGGAGGGCAGTGTCACGCTCGACATCCCCGAGGAACTGCCGATCGTCGCCATCGATCCGGGGCTGCTGGAACGTTCGGTCGCCAATCTCGTCGAGAACGCCGTGAAGTACAGCCCGGACGGGGAGGCGGTGCTGGTCAAGGCGAGCGCGCTCGGCGACCGGGTGGAGCTGCGGATCGTCGACCGCGGCCCGGGCGTCCCGGACAGCGCCAAGGGCCGCATCTTCGAGCCGTTCCAGCGGTACGGTGACGCTCCCCGGGGCGCCGGCGTGGGGCTCGGTCTGGCCGTCGCCCGCGGGTTCGCGGAGTCGATGGGCGGCACGCTCGCCGCCGAGGACACCCCCGGAGGCGGGATGACGATGGTCCTCACGCTCAAGGCCGTGGCGGGCCGGACGCCAGTCATTCCCGATCTCCCGGCCCAGGTCACCACATGAGCCGGGCCACCCCGACCACGGTCACCAGATGTCCCGCGGGCCCGGCCCGGCGCGGACCGACACACCATTACCGCGAGGGAGAACGCCAGTGAACCGGGTGCTTGTGGTCGATGACGAGCCGCAGATCGTACGCGCCCTCGTGATCAACCTGAAGGCGCGCAAGTACGAGGTGGACGCGGCCCCCGACGGGGCCACCGCCCTCAAGCTCGCCGCCGCCCGCCACCCCGATGTCATCGTCCTCGACCTCGGCCTGCCCGACATGGACGGGGTCGAGGTGATCAAGGGGCTCCGGGGTTGGACGCGGGTACCGATCCTGGTGCTGTCCGCGCGGCAGACCTCCGACGAGAAGGTCGAGGCACTGGACGCGGGCGCGGACGACTACGTCACGAAGCCGTTCGGGATGGACGAGCTGCTGGCCAGGCTGCGGGCGGCGGTGCGCCGGGCCGAGCCGACCGGGCCGGCGGACGACGAGGTCATCGTGGAGACCGACGGCTTCACCGTCGACCTCGCCGCGAAGAAGGTCAACCGCGACGGCCGCGACATCCGGCTGACCCCCACCGAGTGGCACCTGCTGGAGGTCCTGGTACGCAACGCGGGGCGGCTCGTCAGCCAGAAGCAGCTGCTCCAGGAGGTCTGGGGCCCGTCGTACGGCACCGAGACCAACTATCTGCGGGTCTACATGGCCCAGCTCCGCCGCAAACTGGAGAGCGATCCGTCGCATCCGCGGCACTTCATCACGGAGCCGGGGATGGGGTACCGGTTCGAGCAGTGAGAGGGGGCGGGGTGTTCCGGCAGGGGGGCCGGGGGTTGCCCCCGGGGGGTGCAGCATCACGGAGCCGGGCATGGGGTACCGGTTCGAGCAGTGAGGCGGGGCGGGCCGTCCGGACGGGAGTGCCCCGGTGCGTCCGGCCCGTGATCGGGGAACCGGCGCACCGGTACGCTGGCTCCATGAGTGCTGGGACCCCATCCGGGAAGCCGGCCGGCCGCTTCCGCCGGCTGCTCGACAGGCTGTCCTCCTCCGAGGAGGAGCTGCAGTCCGCCGAGCTGCAGCAGGACGCGCAGGCGACGGGGTGCACCCGTATCTGCGACTGCGCCGACCGTCAGATAGTCAAGGTCACCGGCACGCTGCGGCATGTGACGCTGCGGCCGCGCGCCGGTGTGCCCGCGCTGGAGGCGGAGCTGTTCGACGGCTCCGCGGCCCTCGATGTGGTGTGGCTCGGGCGCCGCTCCATCGTCGGCATCGAGCCGGGCCGTAAGCTCATCGCCTCGGGCCGGGTCTCCATGAGCCACGGACGCCGGGTGCTCTTCAACCCGAAGTACGAACTCCGACCGCTCGGACAGGAGTAGCCGGTGACGTCTTACGACCGACCGACCACTGACACTTCCGCAGACCGCTCGTCCTCCGACGCGCCGCCTCCCGGCGCGGGCAAGGAAGCCGAGGGCAGACAGGTCACCGAGGCGGCCCTCTTCGAGGCCTTCGGCGGCGTACGCGGCATGGTGGAGACCGTTCTCCCCGGCCTGCTGTTCGTCACGATCTACACGGTCAACAAGGACCTGCATCTCTCGGCGATCGCCGCGCTGGCCGTCTCGCTGGTGCTGGCGGCCGTCCGCCTGGTCCGTAAGGACACCGTGAAGCACGCCTTCAGCGGCGTCTTCGGTGTGGCCTTCGGCGTCATCTTCGCGATGATGACCGGCAACGCCAAGGACTTCTATCTGCCGGGCATGCTCTACACCCTCGGGCTGTCCGTCGCCTACTTCGTCACGACGCTGGCGGGTGTGCCGCTGATCGGCCTGATGTTGGGCCCGGTGTTCAAGGAGAATCTCTCCTGGCGCACCCGCAACCCGGGCCGGAAGAAGGCGTACACCAAGGCCAGCTTGGCCTGGGGACTGATCCTGCTCGCCAAGTGCGCGATCCTCTTCCCGCTGTACTGGTGGGCGGACACCGCTCACCTCGGCTGGGTGCTGATCGCGCTGAAGATCCCGCCGTTCCTGCTCGCGGTCTATCTGACCTGGGTCTTCCTGGCGAAGGCGCCGCCGCCCATCGATGTCTTCGCGGAGATGGAGGCGCAGGAGAAGGCGGAGGAAGAGGCCAAGAAGCAGCGCGAGAAGGAGCGCGAGGTCCTGGACCTGGTCACGGACGAGCTGTCGCGGGGCGTCACGCCCGACGCGATCGCCGAGCAGCCGGAGGGACCGCGCCACCGCCGTTGAGACGCGCCCGCGTCATCCGGCACCGTCGGCACTCTGCACATACGAGGGCCCCTGGGACCACATCGGTCCCAGGGGCCCTCGTATGTCACAGCCACCGTGCCGCCGGCCCGGCGGCCCCGGAGCCGGACTCAGCCGGCCGTGTCCTCACGGCGCACCGACAGCAGATCCTCCAGCTGCTCCTCGCGCGACTGGGCCGCGACGAACAGCAGCTCGTCGCCCGCCTCCAGCACGTCCTCCTTGTTGGGCGTGAGCACCCGCGTACCGCGGATGATCGTGACCAGGGAGGTGTCCTCGGGCCACTCCACATCGCCGACCCGGGTGCCCGCCAGGGCCGCCTCGGGGGGCAGCGTGAGCTCGACGAGGTTGGCGTCGCCGTGGCTGAAGCGCAGCAGCCGTACCAGGTCGCCGACGCTCACCGCCTCCTCGACCAGGGCCGACATCAGCCGCGGCGTGGAGACCGCGACATCGACGCCCCAGGCCTCGTTGAACAGCCACTCGTTCTTCGGGTTGTTGACGCGGGCGACCACCCGCGGCACGCCGTACTCGGTCTTGGCGAGCAGCGAGACGACGAGGTTGACCTTGTCGTCGCCGGTCGCCGCGATGACGACATTGCAGCGCTGCAGCGCCGCCTCGTCCAGCGAGGTGATCTCGCAGGCGTCGGCCAGCAGCCACTCCGCCAGCGGCACCCGCTCGACCGAGATGGCGGTCGGCGCCTTGTCGATGAGCAGGATCTCGTGGCCGTTTTCCAACAGCTCACCAGCGATGGAACGGCCCACCGCGCCCGCGCCCGCGATTGCGACCCTCATGCGTGTGCCTCCTCGGGCTGTCCGGTGAACTGCCGCGCGACCGTTCCGACGAGCTCACCAGCGATGGAACGGCCCACCGCGCCCGCGCCCGCGATTGCGACCCTCATGCGTGCGCCTCCTCAGGACCCCCGGCGAATACCGCTTCGACCTTCTCGACCTCGTCGCTGCGCATCATCACGTGCACCAGATCGCCTTCCTGCAACACGGTCTGCGAGGTCGGCAGCATCGCCTCGCCCAGCCGGGTGAGGAACGCGACCCGTACGCCGGTCTCGTCCTGCAGCGTGCTGATCTTGTGGCCGACCCAGGCCGAAGAGGTGTGCACCTCGGCGAGCTGGACGCCGCCGCTCGGATCCCGCCACAACGGCTCGGCGCCCGAGGGCAGCAGTCGGCGCAGCATCTGGTCCGCCGTCCAGCGGACGGTGGCGACGGTGGGGATGCCCAGCCGCTGGTAGACCTCGGCGCGGCGGGGATCGTAGATCCGGGCCGCGACATTCTCGACGCCGAACATCTCGCGGGCCACCCGGGCCGCGATGATGTTGGAGTTGTCGCCACTGGAGACGGCGGCGAAGGCGCCCGCCTCCTCGATACCGGCCTCCCGCAGCGTGTCCTGGTCGAAGCCGACGCCGGTCACCCGGCGGCCGCCGAAGGACGAGCCCAGGCGGCGGAACGCGGTCGGGTCCCGGTCGACCACCGCGATGGTGTGCCCCTGGCTCTCCAGGGTCTGTGCGAGCGCGGAGCCCACTCGGCCGCACCCCATGATGACGATGTGCATGCTGATTACCCCGTGCCCTGGACTAGCGCGCTGACCTGCACAAACACCCTGCTCACTACTTTCTTCTCCGAGTACCGGCGACACGAAGCCACTGCTCGCGACAGAGACCGGGTACGTCAGCGGAGGCGCTGGGCGCACCGCGGTCCGGTACAACCGTAGCCGTAATGACGTGGCCTGGAGGGGGCGCGGTCGGCCCCGGCCGCAAGCGGGCGGGCGCGGCACGGTCGTCGGATTCCGCGCCTGGCTCCGCCTTCGCACACCGGATAAGGCACGCTACGAGGTGTGCCCAACCTGCCTCAGCAGCCCCAACAGGGCTCCCTCGCCCCGCATATGGTGGTCTGCGGCGACGATGCGCTCGCGCACCGGCTCGCCGCCGAGCTCCAGGACGTCTACCGCGAACGGGTGACCCTCGTGGTGCCCTCCGCCCGGGAGCCGCACCGACCGCGCATTCCCCCGCCGACGCGCGCCCTCGGCCGGGCGACGGCGCTGCTGGGGAGGATGTCGGCGGCGATGGCGCGCACCTCCCTGACGCCGACCGAAGCGCCCGATGACGACGACCCGCCGCCCGACGAGCCCATCCGGATCCTGGAAGCGGCGGAGGCCGACGACGCGGCCTTAACCGAGGCCGGTATCGCCGAGGCAGGCGCGCTGGCGCTGGTCTACGACGACGACGAGGCCAATATCCACGCCGCGTTGCGCGCCCGCCGCCTCAACCCCCGGCTGCGGCTGGTCATCCGGCTCTACAACCGCAAACTCGGCCAGCATCTGGAGGAATTGCTCGACCAGGCCGCGACGGTCGCCGCCCTGGGGACCGACGGCGGCCCGAGTGGCGACGCGTCCACCACCGTGCTGTCCGACGCCGACACGGTGGCCCCCGCCCTGGCGGCCACCGCGGTCGCCGGGACCAGCAAGGTCATTGAGGCGGACGGGCTGATGCTGCGGGCGGTGGAGCGTACGCCGGTGCCTCCGGGCCGGCCCGCCGGACCCGGTGTGTGCACCCTCGCGGTGCTCTCGGCTTCCGCCAACGACCCGGCGGTCGCACCGAGTTCGGGAGGCGGCGAGGAAGGTCCCGTGCTGCTGCCGGACGATGAGACGGCCGCGGCCGCCACCGGCTGCGGCACCGTCGTCCTGGAGACCGTCTCCTACACCGGCCGGACCGTGCGCCCCGGCAGGCTGCGCGGCCGGGGCGCACCCCTTACGTCGCTGTTCTCCCGGCGGCTGCGCTGGTCGCTGGGCGGCATCGTCGGCGCGGTGGTGGCGCTGGCCGTGGCCTCCTCACTCACCACCGGCGACCCGCCGCTGCACGCCGCGTATCTCTCCCTCCTCGACCTCTTCGCCATCAACGATCCGGCAATCGGCGAGTCGCCGCCCCGCAAGGTGCTCCAGCTGCTGTCCGGGCTGACCGGACTGTTGCTGCTGCCGGTGCTGGTCGCGGCGGCCTTCGAGGGCCTCGGCACGTTCCGCAGCGCCTCGGCGCTGCGCCGCCCGCCGCGCGGACTGTCCGGCCATGTGGTGCTGCTCGGTCTCGGCAAGGTCGGCACCCGGGTGCTGACCCGGCTGCACGAGATGGGCATTCCCGTGGTGTGCATCGAGGCCGACCCGGAGGCGCGCGGTATCGCGGTGGCCCGCCGGCTGCGGGTGCCGACCGTCCTGGGGGACGTCACCCAGGAAGGCGTCCTGGAGGCCGCCAACGTCGACCGGGCCCATACGCTGCTCGCCCTGACCAGCGAGGACACCACGAACCTGGAGGCCGCGCTCTACGCCAGATCGCTCAAGACCCGGCTGCGGGTGACGCTGCGGCTGTTCGACGACCGGTTCGCCACCGCCGTCTACCGCACGCTGCGCGCAGCGCACCCGCTGGCGCTGACCCGCAGCCGCAGCGTCTCCTTCCTGGCCGCGCCCGCCTTCGCCGGCGCGATGATGGGGCGGCAGATCCTGGGCGCCATTCCCGTCGAGCGCCGGGTGCTGCTGGTCGCCCGGGTCGAGGTGCGCGGCCATGCCGCCCTGGAGGGCCGTACGGTCGCCGAGGTGCTGCGCCCGGGACGGCTGCGGGTGCTCGCCGTCGACACCTCCGCGCCCGACGAGCCCGAGCCGGCCGCCGCGCCCCCGCAGGACACCGCCCGCGAGCCGGCTCACCTGGTGCACGAGCTGGGCGACGGATATGTGCTGCGGCCGCAGGACAGGGTGCTGCTGGCCGCCACCCGCCAGGGGCTGGGCGATCTGCTGGCCCGGCGGCCGCGCGCTGCCGTGGTGGGGCAGGACTGATCCGGTCCGGCGCCCGGGAACCGGCAGCCCGGGGGGACAGGGGATTCGGCTTCCCGCTGTTGGCTGCCGCCCCGCACCGGCTCATGATCGTGCGGGCCCGGAAATCATCGGCGGCACGGCCGCGCAGCGGTACGGCGCACGGCGGCGCGGCGGCACGGTGTGGCCGGAAAGTGCGGATTGTGTGCAGGCGCGGTGCTTCGGCGCGGCTCTGGCCAGGCCCGTTGTGCCGTGCCGCACCTCCGAGTGACCACCATGCGGGTGGCGGCTGGGCATGAACGTTGACAAAGGCTTAGCATCCTCTCCGTGTCCAAACTGACCGACGTGCCCAAACGGATCCTGATCGGGCGCGCACTGCGCAGCGACAAGCTGGGGGAGACCTTCCTTCCCAAGCGCATCGCACTCCCCGTCTTCGCTTCCGACCCGCTCTCCTCCGTGGCCTACGCGCCGGGCGAGGTGCTGCTCGTCCTGTCCGTCGCGGGTGTGTCGGCGTACACCTTCAGCCCCTGGATCGCGGTCGCGGTCGTGGTGTTGATGTTCACCGTCGTGGCGTCGTACCGGCAGAACGTGCACGCCTACCCGAGCGGCGGTGGCGACTACGAGGTCGCCACCACCAACCTCGGCCCGCGGGCCGGGCTCACCGTTGCCAGCGCCCTGTTGGTCGACTACGTGCTGACGGTCGCGGTCTCCATCTCCTCCGGAGTGGAGAACCTGGGGTCGGCGATCCCGTTCGTCATCGAGCACAAGACGCTCTGCGCGGTCGGGATCATCGTGCTGCTGACCCTGATGAACCTGCGCGGGGTCAGAGAGTCGGGCAAGCTCTTCGCGATCCCCACGTACGTCTTCGTGGCCGGCGTCTTCATCATGATCGTCTGGGGCGCGGTCCGCGGCCTGGCGATGGGCGACACGATGAAGGCCCCCACCGCCGACCTCACCATCCACGCCGAACAGGGCGGCCTGGCCGGCTTCGCGCTGATCTTCCTGCTCCTGCGTGCGTTCTCCTCCGGCTGTGCCGCGCTCACCGGTGTCGAGGCGATCTCCAACGGCGTCCCGGCCTTCCGCAAGCCGAAGTCCAAGAACGCCGCCACGACACTGGCGCTCATGGGCGGCCTGGCCGTCACCATGTTCTGCGGGATCATCGCGCTGGCCATGGCCACCAACGTCCGCATGGCGGAGAACCCGGCCAAGGACCTGCTGGACAACGGCACCCCGGTCGGCGCCGGCTTCACCCAGGACCCGGTCATCTCGCAGGTCGCCGCCGCGGTCTTCGGCAGCGGCTCGTTCCTGTTCGTCGTGCTGGCCGCCGCCACCGCACTGGTCCTCTTCCTCGCCGCCAACACCGCCTACAACGGCTTCCCGCTGCTCGGCTCGATCCTCGCCCAGGACCGCTACCTGCCGCGCCAGCTGCACACCCGCGGCGACCGGCTGGCCTTCTCCAACGGCATCGTCCTGCTCGCCGGAGCCGCCGCCGTACTCGTCTATCTCTACGGCGCCGACTCCACCAAGCTGATCCAGCTCTACATCGTCGGCGTCTTCGTCTCCTTCACGCTCAGCCAGGTCGGCATGGTCCGCCACTGGAACCGTCACCTGCTGACCGAGAAGGACCCGGCCAAGCGGCGCCGTATGCACCGGTCGCGCGCCATCAACGCGTTCGGTGCCACCTTCACCGGCCTGGTCCTCGCCGTCGTCCTGCTGACGAAGTTCACCCACGGCGCCTGGGTGGCGCTGCTCGGCATGGTCATCTTCTTTGTGACGATGACCGCGATCCGCCGCCACTACGACCGGGTCGCCGACGAGATCGCCGCCGACGACACCCCCGACGACGACGTCGTGCGCCCCTCCCGGGTGCACTCCCTGGTCCTGGTCTCCAAGGTGCACAAGCCCACCCTGCGGGCCCTGAACTACGCCAAGCTGATGCGCTCGGACACCCTTGAAGCGGTAAGCGTCGATGTCGACCAGGCCGACACCAGGGCGCTGCGCGAAGAGTGGGAACGCCGCGGCATCGAGGTCCCCCTCAAGGTCCTCGCCTCCCCCTACCGCGAGATCACCCGGCCGATCATCGACCACGTCAAGTCGCTGCGCCGGCAGAGCCCGCGCGACGCCGTCTCCGTCTACATCCCGGAATACGTCGTCGGCCACTGGTACGAGCACCTGCTGCACAACCAGTCCGCGCTGCGTCTCAAGGGCCGCCTCCTCTTCACCCCCGGCGTCATGGTGACCTCCGTGCCCTGGCAGCTGGACTCCTCCGAGGCCGCCAAGAAGCGGGCCCGCAAGCGCGCGGAGTGGAACGCTCCGGGCGCGGTGCGCCGCGGACCGGTCGCCCAGCCGAAGAAGGAGAAGACGGCCACCAAGCAGTGACCGCCGGGCTACGGGGCACCAACCGCTGACGCCCCGGCCCGAGCGGCAGAGGGCACAGCGCCACGGGACGTAGACTTGACGGCTGGCCTCCCACCCGGGAGGCCGGCCGTCATGCTTGTTGATGTCCTGTCGCATTCATTGATGTCTTGTCGCACCCGCACCCCAGGAGCCCTCCCGCCATGCAGACAGAACCGAAGAAGTCGCTGGTCGGCGAGGAGTACGAGGTCGAGGTCGGCCCGGTCGCCCACGGCGGCCACTGCATCGCCCGTACGGCAGAGGGCCAGGTCCTCTTCGTACGCCACGCCCTGCCCGGCGAGCGTGTCACGGCCCGCGTCACCGACGGCGAAGAAGGCGCCCGCTTCCTGCGCGCAGACGCCGTCTCTATCCACACCCCCTCCAAGGACCGGGTCGAGGCACCCTGCCCGTTCTCCGGCCCGGGCAAGTGCGGCGGCTGCGACTGGCAGCACGCAGCGCCCGGCGCCCAGCGCCGCTTCAAGGGCGCCGTCATCGCCGAGCAGCTGGAGCGGCTGGCCGGGCTCTCCCCGGAGGACGCCCGCTGGGACGGCACCGTCGAGCCCGCCCCGGGCGACAAGGTCGCCAAGGGCGAGGTGCCGGCCTGGCGTACCCGCGTCCAGTACGCCATCGACGATGAGGGCCACGTCGGCCTCCGCAAGCACCGCTCCCACGACGTCCAGCCCATCTCCCACTGCATGATCGCCGCCCCCGGCGTCTCCGAGCTCGGCATCGAGCAGCGCCAGTGGCCGCAGATCGCCACCGTCGAGGCCATCGCCGCCACCGGCTCGCACGACCGCCAGGTCATCCTCACCCCGAAGCCCGGCGGCCGCCTCCCCATCGTCGAACTCGACCAGCCCGTCTCGGTCCTGCGCGTCGAAGAGAAGGACGGCGGCGTACACCGTGTCCACGGCCGCCCCTTCGTCCGCGAACGCGCCGCCGACCGCACCTGGCGGGTCGGCAACGGCGGCTTCTGGCAGGTCCACCCGAAGGCCGCCGACCTCCTCGTCGAGGCCGTCATGCAGGGCCTGATGCCGAAGAAGGGCGATATGGCCCTCGACCTGTACTGCGGCGTGGGCCTCTTCGCCGGCGCCCTCGCCGAACGCGTCGGCGACAAGGGCGCGGTCCTCGGCATCGAATCCGGCAAGCGCGCCGTCGAGGACGCCCGCCACAACCTCCAGGACCTCGACCGCGTCCGGATCGAACACGGCAAGGTCGACCAGATCCTGCCCCGCACCGGCATCACCGACGTGGACCTGATCGTCCTCGACCCCCCACGCGCCGGCGCCGGCAAGAAGACCGTCACCCAGCTCACCGCCCTCACCCCGCGCCGTATCGCCTATGTCGCCTGCGACCCGGCGGCTCTGGCCCGCGACCTGAAGTACTTCGGCGAGGCGGGGTATGTGCCGCGGCGGATGCGGGCGTTTGATCTGTTTCCGATGACGCATCATGTGGAGTGCGTAGCGATTCTGGAGCGGGCAGAGAAGCAGGGCTGAGCTGCGGGTTCTTCTGGATTGCCCTGGCGCGGCCGGGTGTGCCCGACCTGTTTTCCAAAGTCCGCCACGTGGACCCTGTCGCTGGCTCGCGCCACGTGTCTCACCTACGGCTTCGCACAGCGGAACGCGGGTGAGGAGCGCTCTGCCCCTACTTCGTGAGGGGCGGTTGGGGAACATCTTGACGCTCGTTCGACGCTGATTCTGGCGGAGCGTCAAGACGCTCACTCGGCCGGCTGTCGAGCCCGCGTCGAAGCTCCTGGCCGGCGCCCGCGGTCTCGATCTCGGTGATTGCCAGTGCACGGTTGCGGCGCACGGAGGACCAGAAGGACCAGGCGAGCAGGAGACGCCCCCGAGGCCGGTGATCACTTCGTTGATCTCGTGCTGGATGGCCATGCGGATCACTCTCAGGGCGCCGATGGCTTAGTGGGCGCTGTGCAGGCAGACGTAGTCGTCGAGGGTCCCCTGGCAGTAAGGGTGCAGATGCGTCCATCACGGTCCCCCTCGCAGGCGGCCTACCACTGCGAGTGTGCTGACCCGGGACAGATCATCGGAATACGCCTGCCTTGTGGGTGCCCCAGTGACCGGGTGGCCCGGCAACCCAGCGGGTCCCGGATAGCTCGAAGCACCGCGGATGTGCCCCCAAGTCGTGCCGCACCCACAGGATCGTGTAAGTTCTTCGAGTTGCCACGGAGCGGACAAGCCCCAAGCAGCCATCCCGCCGCTTCGCGGCACACCACTACTGCACGACCCCTCACCGGGAACAATTTCGGCATGCCGAAATTCGGACCGGGACTCGATTATGAGTCACCGAGGAATTCCGCTAAAGTAGTGACCACGCCGAAAGGCAAACCCCGCCGACGGGGAATCGGAACTGAATTCGAACCGGCAACGGAAC
>NZ_JBFAIP010000090.1:0-25068 GCF_040654775.1 Streptomyces sp. NPDC050636 | reverse complement strand
GAAATCCCCACCCAACTTCACAAAGTTGGTGCCCTCAGACTTCAGAGACTCCACATCGGTCTGGAACCCGCCCGCGCCTGCCACAACGCCCCCCGCGCTCGTGATGGTTACTTAGAGCTATGCTCAAGTGGGAGCTTACTGGGTGGCACTGACAGCCTGCCACGTACCTTCAGGGCGTCGATCGACGGCCGTGGGCCGGTCAGTCCTCGGTGAGGCCGTCGCCGGGGAGCCAGCGATGGCGCAGGCCGGGGTCGTCAAAGGCCGCGAAGAGCTCTGCGGCCGGGGCGTCGATCGTATGGCTGACGCCGGCGCGGAATTCGCCCGTGCTGGACTGGCCGACCACGCGCAGGCCACGTTCCTGCTCGTAGCCGACGGTGATGGACTGGGCGTACCAGCCGTCCACCCCGTGGGACTCGACGAGCAGGCGGGCGATGGCGGTGTGGGTGAGGGTGGTGGCGTCCGCCGTGTCGAGGATCGTGAACCACTGCTTCCAGTCGCGGCCGGTGGCCGTGCGCAGGGCCTCGTCGGACAGCTTCTCGGTGATCTTCTTGCCTGCGTTCACCGGGCCGACGGTACGGCGCGGGGCCCACGGGGGCCAGGATCCGGGGTGTACGCACGCCTCAGCCTCCACCCTTCGGTCGCCCCGGCCCCGGGCGGATCACCCGAAGCCCACCCGCTCCAGCCAGAAGTTGAGCAGCGTGCTGTCGCCGAGGATTTCGAGGTCCGTGCTGGTGACGGGGCGGCGCCGGTAGACGAGGAGCAGGAGGTCGGTCAGGGGGCCGCGGACGGCGACGGTGGCCTTTTCGTGGGCGCGGCGCCAGGTGATGGTGTCGCCGGTGAGGTCGACCAGCCATTCCGCGGCTGCCTCGGGTGGGGTGTCGGTGGCGTGGAAGTGGAGGGTGCGGTCGGGGCCGAGCAGTTCGCGTCTCTCGGGATGGAAGTCGAACATCTGCGGTAGCGCGCCGAGTTCCATCCATTCGTCGAGGGCGTCGATGGCCACGGACTCGTCGACGGTGAAGTCGGCGCCGACGGCCAGGGCGGCGTCGGCCCGGTGGATGAGCGTCTCGTGGGCCATGCGGCGGGCGAA
The DNA here is from genome assembly GCF_040654775.1 of Streptomyces sp. NPDC050636. NCBI lineage: Bacteria > Bacillati > Actinomycetota > Actinomycetes > Kitasatosporales > Streptomycetaceae > Streptomyces > Streptomyces sp. NPDC050636. The sequence goes on along the minus strand of NZ_JBFAIP010000090.1, from coordinate 23,981 downwards.
GAAGCGGGCGGTTCCGCCATGGCCGGGGAGCGGGGTCCACATCTGTGCGTCCGGCCCGGCGGCGCGCAGTGTGTCGGCCAGTTGCGCGGCGCTCTCGGCCAGCCAGGGTTCGAGTACGGCGGGGTCCTCGTCGGCGTACGGGGACAGGTCGCGGAAGTCGTCGTCGGGTGGGGGCTGGGGTGCTCGGGTGCGGACGATGGTTTCGGCCCAGCGCTGCGTGCCGCCGAGATGCCGTACGAGCTGGCCCACGTTCCAGCCGGGGCAGGAGGGCACGGGCGTCGTCAGGTCCGCGCCCTCCGCGCCCCCGGCGTCATTGATGAGGGTTCTCAACCGGTGGGACTGCGTGATGATTTCCGCGCAGTGGTCCTCGTAGGTCAGCTGACGAGTCATGACGCCACGTTACGGCGGACCACTGACAATCAGCCGCTACAACGTGCGGGTCGCCTCCAGGCGGAAGCGCAGCCGGCAGATGACCGCGTCCGTGTCGCGGCGGACCGCGTGGGCGACGACCGCGCCGCGCTGGTTCTGGAGCAGTCGCTGCCAGAGGTGGGCGGGTTCCACCTCCGGGATCAGGACGGTGACGCGGATGCTGGGGGGAGCTCCGGAGCTCACGGGGGAGCCGTCAGCGTCACGGCGGGTCGTCAGGTCCCGGATGTACGCGGCTATCGGCGGCCCTATAGAGCGCGTGGTGGAGGGGAGTTCCAGCAGTTCCACGCCCGGGTTCCAGAGTTCCCAGTCGCGTCTCAGCGACTCTATGGCCCGGCGGTCCTCGGGGGCGTCGTGGGTGACGGTGACCGCGATGACCTGGTTGCCCAGGGATACCGCCGCGTTGAGCGCCTCGCAGGTCAGGCGGGAGAGGTGGGAGACGGGGACGATGACGAGGGAGTGGGCGCGGCGCGGCGGCTCGGGGATGCGGCCCAGGCCCAGGCGCTCGCCGATCCGGGCGTAGGCGCGGTGGACGGCCTCGAAGGCGAGGACGAGGGCGGGGAGTGCGATGACGATGAGCCAGGCGCCTTCGGTGAACTTCGTGGCGGTGACGACGATGGCCGAGACGCCGGTGAGCAGGGCGCCGAAACCGTTCAGCAGAGTCTTGCCGCGCCAGCCCGTGGAGCGCTCGGCGCGCCAGTGGCGGACCATGCCCACCTGGCAGATGGTGAAGCCGACGAAGACGCCGATGGCGAAGAGCGGGACGAGGGTGTTGACGTCGCCGCCGGAGAAGAGGAGGAGGGCCGCGGCGACGGCGGCGAGGGCCAGTACGCCGTGGCGGTGGACCTGGCGGTCCGCCTTCAGGGCGAAGACGTGCGGCAGGTAGTTGTCGCGGGCGAGCAGGCTCATCAGGACCGGCAGGCCGCCGAAAGAGGTGTTGGCGGCGAGGGCCAGCAGGACCATGGTGGCGAACTGGACCACGTAGAAGGCCGAGTTGTGGCCGAGTGACGCGTCCGCCAGCTGGGCGAGGACGGTGACGCCGTCGACCGGCTGGAGGTGGAAGCGGCCGATGAGGACCGAGAGGCCGATGAGCATGATGCCGAGGAGCGCGCCCAGTGCGACTTCGGTTCGCTGCGCGCGCTTGGCGGCCGGGGCGCGGAAGGCCGGTACCGCGTTGGCGACCGCCTCAACACCGGTCAGCGCCGAACAGCCGGACGCGAACGCCTTGAGGAGGAGCAGAGCGCCGACGGCGGTGGCGTTGTGGGCGAGGACGGAGGCGTGGCCGTCGGCGGTGACGGTGGAGGCCGGCGCGTCCCGGAACAGGCCGACGACGATCATCGTCAGGATCGCGCCGATGAAGACGGCGGTGGGGACGATGAACGCCTTGGCGGAGTCGACGATGCCGCGCAGGTTGACGGCCGTGACGAGGACCAGTACGGCCAGGCAGATCCACAGGCGGTCGCCGTAGAGGGAGGGGAAGGCGCTGGTCAGGGCCGCTACGCCGGCCGTCACGGAGACCGCGACGTTGAGGACGTAGTCGAGGACGAGGGAGGCGGCGGCCACCAGGGCGGTGCGGTGGCCCAGATGGGTTTTGGCCACCGCGTAGGAACCTCCCCCATTGGGGAAGGCGGCGATCACCTGGCGGTAGGACGCGACCAGTACGGCGAGCAGTGCGGCGATGGCCAGTGTGACGGGGAGGGTGAAGCCGAGCCCGTGGGCGCCCGCGGCGGCCAGGACCAGCACGATCGCCTCGGGGCCGTACGCCACGGAGGCCATCGCGTCGAGGGAGAGGGCGGCCAGGCCCTGGAGGGCGGTGAGGCGGTGGCGGGCGTCGGGCTCGGGAGCCGTACCGGAGGCCTCGGGACCGGCCGGCTGTGTGGCCGTGGCGTCGGTGGCCGGATCCGGAGGTTCCTCGGGCCGGTGTGCGGGTCGGGACACCATTGACATCTCGTCGTACCTCCGTGCGGCACCGTGTGGGACCAGCCCAGCCTGCGGCGCGGGTAAGCCGTCGGCTCCCGGCCTTGGCGGGCTCTTGGCGGGCGGCGCGGGGTTCTTCACGCGTTCTTGACGCGGTGGTGATGGCCCGTATGCCGACGCCGGGGGCGCCGCGGCCGGTTCTGACCCATGGAGTGGCGACTTTTCGGCGTACACGTCAAGGGCGCGTTAGCGGTACGTCAAGGTTCCTGGGGCCGGTGTCAGCGCCGTGTAAACACCTCCTAAGCCCGGGCCGCGCCGCCCTAGCGTCGGCTATATGGGACGGCGACGAGGCCTGGGGCCCGAATTCACGACGGATGACGGGGATGACGGGGAGGGTGGGGGCTGTGGGGGAGAGGCGGGAAGGGCGAGGTTCGGGCGCGTGGGGGGAGTACGGTCAGCGGTTCCCTCACCGCCTGTGCGTGTCCGCGGGTTGGCCCACGACCGGACGTGGGCGCCCGAGATGCGCGCCGCGCTCTGGTGCTCGGCCGTACTGCTCGCCCTCATGCTGCTCGTCGACATCGCCAACCGGACCCTCGTCCCGTGGCGTTTTCTCTGCTGGACGGCCGTCGCGCTGGTGCTCTTCGCGATCCTCTACCCGCCACGGGTGACGGCCGGCGGGCACTGGCTGGTCTCCCGCGGCCTGCTGCGTACTCGCCGGGTCCGTACGGATCTGCTCGTTCTCGTCCGCCGCAGCGACGGGATGGCCCCGCGCCTGGTTTTCCGCGACGCCGTGGGCGGCCGCGTCGAACTGGACCCCAAGGTCCTCACCGCGAACCCGATGCTGTGGCACCAGCTCGACCAGGGCGTATGCCGGTCCCGGGGCTGCGGCCTGCTCCGCTGCGGCGCGGCCCCCCTCCAGGCGCTGGCCGACCGCATCGATCATGACGGGGCGCGGGCGGTGTTCGAGGCGTCCGGGCTGGAAGCGCGGGAGTAGCCGGCCCCGCCGATCCCCGGAGCGCCCCGTGCCCCATGGCCGCCGGCTGCCCCCTCCTTACCTGCCCTGTGCCGCGGCGAACGCCCGCAGATCGCGGTAGCGGACGAGGCGGACGCCGCAGAAGTCGTCGGGCCCTTCGTCGGCCCAGCCGAAGACCGCGGCGAGCATCCAGATCGCGATGAAGAGGTAGCCGCCCAGCCAACGCTTGAACAGCCGGGTCAGACGGGGGCGGGTGCCGGTCTTTTCGTAGATGACTCGGGTGCGGGTGGCGAACTTGCCGATGCTCGCGCCCGAGATACGGGTCAGGACGACGTGGTTGAGGAAGGAGATCCCGAAGCAGGCGCCGGCGATGGCGGATATGCCCTTGGAGAAGGGCAGATCGGCGCCGTCGGTGACGCGCATGGCGATGAAGGCGGCGGTCAGAGCCAGCAGGCTGTCGACGAAGACCGCACCGATCCGGCGCGCGTCGGCCGGTTCGGGGATACGCGCCACAGCAGCTGCCCCCTGCGGAGACGGCTGCTGCTGATACGGGGCGGGCGGCTGCTGTTGGTGCGGGTGCTGCGGGTGCCCCTGTTGTCCGCCGTACTGCTGCTGCGGATGCCCCTGTTGCCCGCCGTACTGCTGCTGCGGGTGCTGCTGCCCGTACTGCTGCTGGGCGGGCGGAGCCTGCTGATGCGTCGGCTGCTGGTACGGCTGCTGCTGATACGGGTGCTGCGGCGGCTGCCCGTACGGCTGCTGGTTCTGCTGCTGCGGCTGCTGCGGGAAGGATTGGTCGTACATGGGTACGGATCCTTCCACGGCAGGGGCGGATTCTTCCACGGCGCATGCCCGGGGTGTCAGCCGCAGGTCAGGGATGTCAGCCGCAGGTCAGGGCGTAGCGGGCAGGGAGAAGTCGTAAGGGACGCCGGTGAGTTGTTCCGAGGCCGTCCACAGTCGCTCGGAGACCGAGTCGTTCTTCGTCCAGGGCGCGCGCAGGGACGAGGCCGGGGCGCCGCGCAGCCCGTTGCGAGGGCCGATGAAGGAGTCCGGCTTCATGTGCGGGGCGGTGGCCGCGCAGAGGGTGCCCAGCGCACCGCCCTCCGCGGACTGGGCGATCAGGCGGTTGCCGATTTCCATGACCCGTTCGGCGGACCGTCGGCCCTCCATCCGGGCGCCCGTGGTCTGCAGATTCGTGGCGGCGTAGCCGGGATGCGAGGCGGCCGCGACGACCTGCGAGCCGGCCGCGGCCAGCCGCCGGGACAGCTCGTGGACGAAGAGCAGATTGGCGCTCTTCGACCGGCCATAGGCCATCCAACGCCCGTATTTGCGCACGCTGTTGAGGTCTTCGAGATCGACGTCGGCGATGGCGTGCATCATGCTGGAGACGGTGACGACGCGCGCCCCGGGGGTGGCGAGGAGCTTGGGCAGCAGCAGCCCGGTCAGCGCGAAGTGCCCGAGGTGGTTGGTGCCGAACTGCATCTCGAAGCCATCGGTGGTGGTGCGGTACGGCAGCGCCATCACGCCCGCGTTGTTGATGAGCAGGTCGAGACGGTCACCGTCGAAGTCGTCGAGGGCCGCGGCGAAGTCCCGTACGGACGACAGGTCGGCCAGGTCGAGCTGCCGGAACTCGGCCTCGGCGGTGGGGACTTCGGAGCGCAGCCGGCCCAGGGCGGCGACGCCGCGCGCCTCATTGCGGCAGGCCAGCAGCACACGGGCGCCGCGACGCGCCAGTTCGCGCGCGGTGACATAGCCGATGCCGCTGTTCGCGCCCGTGATGACCGCCGAACGGCCGGTCTGGTCGGGGATGTGGCTGGTGTTCCACCGGGTCACGCCTGCACTCCTCCGTGGGGGGAAAGCCAGGGTATCCCCGGGGGGTCGCGATTCCAGCAGTGGTCCGGCAGTGGTCCGGTAGTGGTCTGCCGGTGGCCGGTCGATGGTCAGTTCTCCGGGTCTCCCGGATGCGCCTCCCCCTCCGCCAGCCGTTTGATGGCCGTGAGTCGGGTGTCCCAATCGGCCGCGACCCGGTCCATCCACCGGGCGGTGACGCCGAGTCGCTGGGGTATGACCCGGTAGCGCGCTTCGCGGCCCTCCCGGTGGCCGGCGACGAGGCCGGCCCGGTCGAGGACCCCCAGGTGTTTGACGATCGCCTGGCGGCTGACCGGCAGCTCCGCCGCCAGGACCGTGGCGGTCGCCTCGCCGTGCGCGGCGAGGGCGTCGAGTATCCGGCGGCGGGTCGGGTCCGCCAGCGCGGACAACACCTCCGCCACGGCGTCCGCGCCGGCGCCCGCCCCCGCGCCTGTCTCCGACGTCATGCCGCCAGCCGCTCCGCGTACTGCCGGATGTTCTCTACCTGGCCGGACCAGCCCTCGGAGTGGCTCTCGTACGAGGCGCCCTTCATCCTCTCCTCGGGGATGGCGAGGCCGGCGAATCCGGTCTCCACCACGCGCAGCCGGGTGCCCTCGCCCTCCGGGGTGAGGGTGAACTCGACCAGGGTGGAGTTGCCCTCGACCGCCACCTCCCCGGGGAACGCGCTGGCCCACCGGTAGGAGAAGTGGCGCGGCGGATCGACCGTCACGATCGTGGTCGGGAACCGGCCCCACTCGCCGTGGTCGAGGTGCATGATGCCGCCCGGCCGCAGGTCGACCGGGGTCGGCTCGCCCTGGCCGAACCACGAGCCGACATGCTCCGGCTCCGTGAGCACCGCCCAGACCCGTTCCACGGGCGCGGCGATGCTGATCTCCCGTTCGATGCGGTCCTTGCCGGGGTCGTTTCCGCTGCTGCTGGCGCTGCTGTTGCCGCTCATGGGTGAACCTCCCGCTGCCCGGTCCGGCCGTCGGTCCGGCCGTCCTTTACGTGCTACTCAATGGTTGCACGTCGCGGCAGGACCCGCAACCAACAGGTTGCGGGTCGGTGCGGGTCAGCCGTCCTGCCGCTCACTCCGCACCCGTACCTGATACGCCCGGACCGACACCGACGAATCGTCCAGGCACTCCCCGGTCGTCAGGTCGAAACGCTGCTTGAGCAGCGGAGACGCCACGAACGGGCGGTCGGCGGTGGAACCGGTCAGGCCGCGGGAGAGGACATACGCGCCGGTGAACGGATCGCGGTTGCCGATCGCGTACGCACGGCCGGCGCGGTCGAGGAACAGCGCGACCTGTTCGCCGTCCGGGAGCAGGGCGGCGACGCCGCGCCCCGGGGTGAGGTCCCCCAATGCGCAGACCGCGAACCAGCCCTGCGGGCCGAAGATCTCGACCGTGGTGGTGGCGTCCGGGGCCCCCGTAGGGGAGCCCGCCGCGGCATCAGGGGTCAGTGCGGTGGTCATCAGACGGAGGTCCCTTCCAGGGTGCGAACGGGCAGGGTCGGGCCGGCCAGCAGCGTCAGGTCCGGCTTGACCTGGTCGCGCTCCGGCACGAACTGGACCGACGGGTCCGGGGCGTTGGGCGCATTGACGAAGGAGACGAAGCGGGCCAGCCGGTCGGGGTCGGCGAGCGTCTCGGCCCATTCGTCGCGGTAGTGCAGGACATGCGCGGCCATCAGGGCCTCCAGCTCGTCGCACAGCCCCAGCGAGTCATGGACGATGACATCGCGTACGTGGTCGAGGCCGCCCTCGATCCGCTCCAGCCAGGCGGAGGTGCGCTCCAGGCGGTCGGCGGTGCGGATGTAGAACATCAGGAACCGGTCGATGAGGCGGATCAGTTCGTCGTCGGACAGGTCCTGGGCGAGCAGGTCGGCGTGCCGCGGGTCGGCGCCGCCGTTGCCGCCGACGTACAGGTTCCAGCCGTTCGACGTGGCGATGACGCCGAAGTCCTTGCCGCGTGCCTCCGCGCATTCACGGGCACAGCCGGAGACCGCGGACTTCAGCTTGTGCGGGGACCTGAGCCCCCGGTAGCGCAGCTCCAGGTCGATGGCCATCCGGACGGAGTCCTGGACGCCGTATCTGCACCAGGTCTGCCCGACGCAGGACTTCACGGTGCGCAGCGCCTTGCCGTACGCATGCCCCGACTCGAAGCCGGCGTCCACGAGCCGGGCCCAGACCTGCGGGAGCTGGTCGACGCGGGCGCCGAACAGGTCGATCCGCTGGCCTCCGGTGATCTTGGTGTAGAGGCCGAAGTCGCGGGCCACCTCACCGATGACGATCAGCTTCTCCGGGGTGATCTCACCGCCGGGGATACGCGGCACGATCGAGTACGAGCCATTGCGCTGGAGGTTGGCGAGGAAGTGGTCGTTGGTGTCCTGGAGGGCGGCCTGCTCACCGTCGAGGACATAGCCGTCGGCGCCGACCGCGGGCGCGAGGGAGGCGATGATCGAGCCGACGGTGGGCTTGCAGATCTCGCAGCCGTCGCCGTCCCTGGCCTCCGGGCGGCCGTGCGAGTCCAGCAGCTCGGCGAAGGTGGTCAGCCGCAGCGTACGGACGATCTCGTAGAGCTCGGCGCGGGTGTGCGGGAAACAGCCGCACAGGCCCTTGTCGACGGTGACGCCGCTCGCCTCCAGCTCGTCGTTGACCAGGCTGGTCAGCGCCTTGACGCAGGAGCCGCAGCCGGTGCCGGCCTTGGTGCACTTCTTGACCTCGGGCACGGTGCCGCAGGAGTGCTCGGTGACCGCGGAGCGGATCGCGCCCTTGGTGACGTTGTGGCAGTTGCAGATCACCGCGTCATCCGGCAGGGCGGACGGGCCGAGGGCGGGCGGCGCGCCGGCCCCGGCGGGCAGCACCAGCAGCTCCGGCGCCAGCGGCGGCACGCTGCCGGTCAGCGGGCGCAGCATCCCGTATGCCTCGGCGTCGCCGACCAGCACACCGCCCAGCAGCTCGCCCTCCGAGCCGATGACCAGCTTCTTGTAGACGCCGCTGCGGGAGTCCGCGTAGACGACGTCGAGGCAGCCGTCGGTGGTGCCGTGCGCATCGCCGAAGGAGGCGACGTCCACGCCGAGCAGCTTGAGCTTGGTGGACAGATCGGCGCCGGTGAAGCTGCTCTCCTGTCCGGCGATGGTGTCGGCGGCCGTGCGGGCCATGTCGTAGCCCGGTGCGACCAGGCCGTAGACCCGGCCGTCGCTCGCCAGCGCGCATTCGCCGATCGCGTAGACGGCGGGGTCGCTGGTCCGGCACTGCTCGTCGATGGTGATACCGCCCCGCTCGCCGACCGCCAGACCGCAGTCCCGGGCGAGCTGGTCGCGGGGGCGGACACCGGCGGAGAAGATGACCAGGTCGGTGTCGATCCGCGAGCCGTCGGAGAGGTCCATGGCGGTGACCGCGCCGTCGTCGCCCGCGACGATCTCCTTGCCGCCGACGCCGGTGTGCACGTCGAGGCCCATCTCCTCGACGGTACGGCGCAGCGCGCTGCCGCCGCCCTCGTCGACCTGGAGGGCCATCAGCCGCGGGTTGAACTCCACGATGTGGGTCTGGAGCCCGAGCCCCTTGAGCGCGCCGGCCGCCTCCAGGCCGAGCAGTCCGCCGCCGACGACCACGCCGGTGCCGGAGTTCTTGGCGTACTCCTCGATGGCGAGCAGGTCCTCGATGGTGCGGTAGACGAAGCAGCCCGCGCTGTCCTTGCCGGGAACCGGCGGTACGAACGGGTACGAGCCGGTGGCCAGCACCAGGCTGTCGTAGCGGACGGTCAGGCCGGAGCGCGCGGTCACCGTGCGGGTGTCGCGGTCGATCGCGGTGGCCGGGTCGCCCAGGTGCAGTTCGATGCCGTGCCGGGCCATGAAGCCGGACTCGGTGAGGCTCAGGTCGTCGGGGGTGCGGCCGGCGAAGTACGACGTCAGCTGAACGCGGTCGTAGGCCGGACGCGGTTCCTCGCAGAGCACGACCACCCGCGCGCGCTCGGTGACGCCGCGGTCGGCGAGCTCCTCAAGGAAGCGCTGGCCGACCATGCCGTGTCCTACGAGCACGATGGTGGGGCGGGCGGCGGTGGCGCCCGGGGTGGTGTCGGGGTGCGGTGTGGCGGCTGCGGCCATGATCAGAAGCCTCCGTCGGTGGTGAGCAGGTGGAGCAGCGGTGCTGCGGGGAGCGGCTCGTCGCCCTCCCAGGTGCGGGCGAGCGCGCCGACAGTGCCGAGATCGCCGAGGAGGATGCCGCCGACCAGCCGGTCTCCGCGCACGACGACCTTGCGATAGGACGTCCGGGTGGCGTCGGAGAGGCGGACGACGTCGTCGCCGGGGAGCGGGGTGGTCTCGCCGAAGGCGGCGAGGTCGAAGGGGAATGAGGGGTGATTCGTGGGGCCGGTGGGAGCGGTGGTCCCGGTGGAGGGTGCCGTTACGGGGGCCTCCTGGGAGGCCAGGGTCAGGCGGGTCAGGGCGCGGGTGCCCGTATACGGGGCGGTGCGGGGCGCCGCGGGCGTGGCCGGCCCGGACGGCGCTTCGGTCAGTACGCGGGCGAGTACATCGGCCTGTTCCTGGGCGGCGCCCGCCAGGCCGTAGACCGTGCCGTTGTGCTCGGCGCAGTCGCCGATGGCGAAGATGCGCGGATCGCTGGTGCGCAGGGTGTCGTCGACGCGGATGCCGCGGCCGACGTCCAGACCGGCGGCCTGGGCGAGCCCGGTGCGCGGCCGGACGCCGCAGGCGAGGACCACCAGCTCGGCATCGAGACGGAAGCCGTCGGCGAGCTCCACGGCGCGCACGGCGCGGGTGGCGGGGGCGGCGGGTGATGCCTCCGCCGACTCCGGTGCCGGCTTCTGCGGGCCGGTTTCGATTCCCCGTACGCGGCACTCGGTGTGCACCTCGATGCCGAGCGCGGCCATGTGCTTGCCGAGCAGCGCCGCGGCATCCGTATCGAGGTGGCGCTCCATGAGGTGCTCGCCCTGGTGGGCGAGGACGACCTGGGCGCCGCGCCCGGCCAGCGCGCGGGCCGCGGAGACGCCGAGCAGCCCGCCGCCGATCACCACGACCGGTGCGCCGGGACGCGCGGCGGCGGCCAGCGCCCGGCAGTCGTCCATGGTGCGGAAGGGGTGCACGCCGTCCGGAAGATCACCGCGGCCGGGTGTGAAGAGGCCGCGGAGCGGGGGCAGCACGGGGTTGGCCCCGGTGGCCAGCACGAGGATGTCGTACGGGACGTCCTGCCCGTCGTCGCACAGCACCCGCCGCGCGTCCCGGTCGATACGTACCGCCCGTACGCCGCTCAGCCGGCGCACTCCGCTGCCGGGCGCGGGCAGCGCGATGACCTCCGGCGCGTAGCGGCCCGCGAGGACCTCGGCGAGCAGTACACGGTTGTAGGGCGGGTGCGGCTCCTCGCCGATGACGGTGACGGTGACAGCGGCATCCACGGCGGCGCCGGCACCGGCCGGGGCGGCGGTCAGCTGGCGGGCGAGCCGGGCACCGGCCATCCCGCCGCCGATCACCACCACGCGCGTTGTCGAAGTCATGCACGTCAGCCTGCGTCCCGGCTGTTACCCGCCCGCATCCCCACTGTTTCCCGCGCGGAACGCTGCGCTCAGCGACGTGGTGGCCGGAGTGTGAGGCCGGGGCGCGATGAGTACCGGTGAGTATGCGTACTCATGCGGCCGGCGGCCGGGGCAGCCACCATAGGCGCATGCGCCTGAGCACGCGAACACACAGGACACACAAGACACCCACGGTGGCCGCCGCAGTTCTGGCCGCCGCTGTACCGGTCGCCGCATGGGGTCTGCTGGGGCAGTACGACGATCAGGGCCTGCCGCCGTCCGAGCTCGACTACATCGTCACGCCCCCGGACATCCCGGCGGGCCTGGACACGACGATGGGCGTCGTCGCCCTGCTGCTCGCGGGCGCCGCCGTGGTGCTGCTGGCCCGTGCCTCGCGCCGTGGGACCTTCGAACCTCGCAGGTGGCAGGTGCTGGGACCGCTGATCGTGGCCGGGCTGATGATCGGCTACGGATGGCGGGTGGTGACCGCGGGGGTGATCGGCGCCAACATCGGGGGCGGCCTCGTGATCATGTTCGGCGGTCCGGTGGTGGCCGGGCTGCTGCTGTGGGCGGTGGGCCGCGGATTCTGGCTGTCACGGCACCCTGACGCGGGCGGCGGCCGCGGTCCGCGGACCGGGTTCACACCGGGTGGCGCATGGGGCTCCGGGGCCTGAAGGGGATCCGGGGCTTGACGGAGTTACAGGGGCTGAGGGAGTTCCAGGGTCTGAGGGCGCTCAGGGGCTGGAGGGGCTTCGCCTTCGCGCCCCGTCATCTGGCCGCGGTACTCCACACGCTGCTCGCCGCGCCGCTCGCGCTGCTGGGCGCGGTGCTGGTGCCGACGGGGCTCGCGGTGGGGGCGGTGCTGTCGTGGACGGCCCTCGGCCCCTGGCTGATCGCACTCACCGTACGGGGCGCGCTGGCCCTCGGTGATCTCCAACGTGCCCTGGCCCAGGCCCTGTTGGGAGAGGCCATAGAGCCGGCGGCGCGGCGCAGAGGGCCCGGCGCGTTCGGCTGGCGGCGGGCGGTGCTCGGCGACCGGGCCGGCTGGCGGGCCGTCGGCTGTGTGCTGCTCGCGCCGCTGACGGCCGTTCCGCCGCTGCTCGCCGTCCTCGTCGGCTATGTATACGGTCTGCTGGCCGTCGCCCACCCCGTACTGCGGCACTGGAACTACGTCACACTCCGCCGCCACGACGGTTCCGTCCACCAGGTGTCGCTGCAGATCCACGGCGTCCAGCTCGACACCTGGCCGCGCTGGCTGGTGGTGGTCGCCGCCGGAGCGCTACTCCTCCTGCTCGCGCCGTGGCTGGTACGCCGGGCAGGCGCCCCGCACCGGATGCTGCTGCGCGCACTGCTCGGGCCGAACGCCACGGATGCCCGTATCCGCACCTTGGAGGAAACCCGCGCACACGCCGTCGACGATGCCGCCGCCACGCTCCGCCGCATCGAACGGGATCTGCACGACGGCACCCAGGCCCGGCTCGTCGGGCTGGGCATGCATCTCACACTCATCCGTGAACTGATCACCAAGGACGCCGGCCGGGACCAGTTGCTCAAGGTCGTGGAGACCGCACAGGGCAACGCCAAACAAGCCGTCGTCGATCTGCGCCATCTCGTCCGAGGCATCCACCCGCCCGTCCTCGACCAGGGCCTGGAATCCGCGCTGGCCACCCTCGCCGCCGATGCGCCGCTGCCCGTCGGGCTCGGCGCCGACATCCGCCAACGCCCGTCCCCCGCCCTGGAGTCCATCGCCTACTTCTGTGCCGCCGAGCTGCTCGCCAATGCCGTCAAGCACAGCGGCGCGGCGCGCGTGGATATCGAGGTGCGCACCGAGGGTGTTGCCGTGCGCACCGACGATGCCGAGGTGCGCACCGACGCCGGGCCGCCGACCGCCCTCTCGTTGTCCGTACGGGACGACGGGCGCGGCGGGGCGAAGGTCGGCGCGGGCAGCGGGCTGACCGGTCTGCGGGCCCGAATCCGCACCGTCGACGGGACGCTGACCTGCGACAGCCCGGACGGAGGGCCTACGGTGGTCGCCGTCCGGCTCCCGTACCCGTCCCACTGACCTCACGAGCGCTACGAACCCACGAACCCCACGAACCAACCCCACGAACCCTGTGGCCCCATCAACCCCACCAACCACATGAACCCCATCAACCCCACCAACCACATCAATCCCACAAAAACGCAACCAACCCCACGGACTTCACGAGCAGAGGCAGGGACCATGCGAGTCGTCATCGCCGAGGACTCCGCGATCCTGCGCGACGGACTCGTCCAACTCCTGGAGCTGCGCGGGGTGGAGGTGGCGGCGGCCGTCGGGGACGCCGAGGCGCTGCTGGCCGCCGTCGCGGAACACCGGCCGGACGCCGCCGTGGTGGACATCCGGCTGCCGCCGGGCCACACCGACGAGGGGCTGCGCGCCGCCGTCGAGCTGCGCCGCGACCATCCCGGCACCGGCGTGCTGATCTTCTCCCAGTACGTGGAGACGAAATACGCGGACCGGCTGTTCGGCGACGGGTTCGCGGGGGTCGGCTATCTCCTCAAGGAACGGGTGGTGGACATCGGGGAGTTCGTGGACGCGCTGGAGCGGATCGCGGCCGGTGGCACCGCGCTGGACCCGGACGTGGTCTCCCAGCTGTTCGGCGCGAGCCGCCGGGCCAGGGCGCTGGATTCCCTCACCCCGCGCGAGCGCGAGGTGCTGTCGTTGATGGCACAGGGCCGTACCAACTCCTCCATCGCGGCGGCGCTGACCGTCTCGGAGCGGGCGGTCGAGAAACACATCGCGAATATCTTCGGCAAGCTCGGTCTGCTGCCGTCCGGGACGGGGCATCGGCGGGTATTGGCGGTGCTGCGGTATCTGGAGAGCGAGAGGTAGATCGCTGAGACTGCCCTCAGCCGCCCAGCGCGGAGAGAGCTCCGCACCAGCGGTACAGCCATCCGGCGGCGTGACGGTGAACCCCACACCGCCGAATGGTCAGCCCGACAGCCCGACAGCCTCTCAACCCATCAGCCTCTCAACCCGTCTCAAGCCGTCTTAACCCGTCTTAACCCGTCTCAACCCGTCAACGGGTCACCTCCGCCGGGCACAGGCGGCGCGGCTGTGCGTCGGTACGCAGCTTCGCGTCGACACAGCCGCCCGGCAGGCCGTCGTACGCCTCGCTGCCGAAGTTGGCGGTGACGGTCAGCGCGCCGTCGCCGAAGGCTGTGCGCTGGACGGTCCGGTCGCCGGTCAGCCACCGGAAGGAGGTCATCCGCTCGGTGCCCGCGACACGGTGCAGGGGCGCGAAGTACTTCTGGAGCGCGGCGAGTTCGGGACCGTTCTTCGTCAGCGTCGGGCCGTCGAGAACATAGTTGAGAGGGGTGTTGTAGAGCATCGCGAGCAGCGCGCGGGTGGTCTTCTGGGCCGGCAGTTTCTCGTACGACAGCTCCCAGCGCTCGGCGTTGACCAGTGAGCTGTGCAGCGCCGTCTCGTAGAGGGGGACGCGGTACTTCGGGTCGTACATGGCCGTGACCAGATCGGCGGGCAGCCGCACCGGCTTGAAGAACGCCTTGGGGGCGTTCTGCGGGTAGTAGCCGCCCCAGTTCTGCTTGTCGCGCTCCAGCTTCCACAGGCCGTCGGCGACCGGGGTGCCCGCCCCGTGGTCGAAGGCCAGCACCTGGTTGGCCCAGGGCTGGGCGGTCTCCGAGCCGAGGACGAGGTTCTCGGCCAGCCGCCGCATCCGGGCGAGCCGGCTCTGGCGGTCGCCCGCCTTGGTCATCTCATGACCGGTGCCATGGTCGCGGAACAGCTCACCGGTCGCATCGACGTCAAGGAAGTAACTGTCCGCCCCGTTGGCGACCATCGAGCGGGTGCGGTCGGCCAGATAGTGCTTCGTCGGCTCGGCCTTCTCGAAGGCGCGCGAGCTGAGATAGCAGCCGCGCCCGCCGAACCCGGTCTGCGGTGTGCCGTCCGCCTTCCGGACACAGAAGTCGGGGTAGACGCGGCCGGGCCAGGCGGAGGTGGGGCTGTCGGCGCTCTTCGGGTCCTGGCCGTTGGCGAACGAGTCGTAGGGGCCGACGAGGTAGCCCGCCTTCTTGGCGGCGCGTGCCGCCGAGGCGTCCATGGGGCCGGGACCGGAGTCGTAACCGAGCCACATCCGGTCCACGCCGAGCCGTTTCAGCTTGGCGACACCGGACGCGGTGCGCGCATCGCCCCAGACGTAGGCGTGGAAGGCACCGAGCAGCCTGCCGTTGGCCGGGTTCTTCCTGATCTTCTCGCGGAGGCTGCCGAGTTGGCCCGTCTGGGAGAGGTAGGAGCGGTAGTCCGCGGCGGGGGCGACCGGGTTGCCGTCGGTGAGGGCGAAGGAGACGGAGTATGTACGGGTGCCCTCGCCGGCGTCGAAGGCGTGGGCGGCCGTGGCGCGCAGCCGGCCGCCGGTGGAGGCGAAGCGCAGGGAGGTGCCGAGGTCGGTGGGGGTGAGATAGCTGACGCCGTGCCGGCTTCCGGAAGCCCCTGATCCGCTGAGGGAGTAGCCCCACAGGGGCAGGGACAGTTCGGCTCCCATATCGACCGTGCTGCCGGCCAGCCCGCCCTTCTCCGAGTTCCAGAAGGCGTCCCGTACGGGGATGTCCAGGCCCTGGCCGCGCGGGAGCTGGACGGCGGAGGCGGCGGTATCGGTGCCGGTCACCGGCCAGCTGAGGGAGCCGTCGCGGTCGGACCGCAGAGCGATCCGCAGCCGCCCGTGGTCCGAACGGGCCGTCACGCTCAGCCCCTTGGCGGGATAGCTCCAGCGCGCCCCGGCGGCCGTGCTGGTCACCGGCCCCGGCTCGCCGAGGTCACCGGCCGCGGGGTCGGACAGCACCAGCTTCTTCCCGTCACCGGTACGCGCGGTCACCCCCAGCGAGGCGGTGTCGATGACGGCCGTGCCGCCGGTGACGGGCAGTTCGAGGCGGCGCCCCTGGACGGTCCCGGCAGACGCGCTGTCGCATCCGGCGACGCCGAAAGCGGTGGCCGTGAGGGCGAGGGAGGCGGCCAGTGCCCGGGTGCCACGGTGGCGCCGCACGCGGCCACCCGGTGCACCCCCGTAACGGCCCCCGAAACGGCCCTCGTAACGGCCCCCGGAAGTAACCCCGGTCGTGATCGTGGATTCCATGGTGATGTGGATACGGGCTCTGCCTAAGAACCTTCTAAGAGACGGCCCGGCCCGGGGCCGACGCGGGCCGCGGTCCGGTCCGCCCAGACGTGCGTACTCATTGGTCCCGCACGGTGTCCAGCCGTGCCATGTCCTCCTCCGTGAGTGCGATCCGCGCCGCGTCGAGGTTCTCGTCCAGGTGAGCGGGCGAGCTCGTACCGGGCGTGGGCAGCAGCACGGGGGAGCGGTGCAGCAGCCAGGCCAGCGCGATCTGCCCGGTGGTCGCGCCGTGCCCGTCGGCGACCTCGGCCAGCACCTCGCCGGCGCCGCCCGTCAGCGTGCCGTTGCCAAGCGGGAACCACGGCAGAAACGCCGTGCCCCGCCTCTCGCACAGCTCCAACAGCTCCTCGGAACCACGGTCCAGCAGGTTGTAGCGATTCTGTACGGACGCGATCGGGGCGATCTCCAGCGCCCGCGTCAGCTCCTCTACACCGATGGTGTCCAGCCCGATGTGCCGGATCTTCCCTGCCTGTTGCAGCTCAGTCAGTGCACCCAGCTGCTCGGCCATCGGCACCTCCGGATCGAACCGGTGCAGCTGGTAGAGGTCGATCGTCTCTGTACGCAGCCGACGCAGACTCGCCTCGCACATCGACCGCAGCCGCTCCGGCCGCCCCGCGATATGCCAGACGTCGGGCCCTGTACGGACCACCCCGCCCTTCGTCGCGATCACCAGTCCGTCCGGATACGGATGCAGGGCGCGCGCCACCAACTCCTCGGCCACATCGGGGCCGTAGTTGTCGGCGGTGTCGATCAGCGTGGCCCCGCGCTCCACGGCGCGGCGGAGCAGCGCGACGGAGTGCTGCGGATCGTCGTGCCGAGGCCCCCAGTATCCGGCGCCGACGAGCCCGCCGGTCCCGAACCCCAACCGCCGTACCGGCAGATTTCCACCGACCGGAAAGAGCGTTTCAGTGTCCATGAAAACCGGAGCGTAGACCGCACCTCCTTCATAAGATCACCCAGTGCCCCCTCACATAGATCTCTTCACACTGACCCTCCTCTGCTTGGCCGCTCTCGCGGCAGGCTGGATCGATGCCGTGGTGGGCGGCGGCGGACTCCTGCTGCTCCCCGCCCTGCTGGTCGGACTCCCGCACACTCCCCCCGCATACGTCCTGGGCACCAACAAGTCCACCGCCATCGTCGGCACCGCCGCGGCCGCCGTCACCTACGTCCGCAAAGCCCCCATCGATCTACGGACCGCTCTGCGCATCGGCCTTGCCGCGCTCGTCGGATCGCTGGCCGGAGCGTTCTTCGCGGCCGGAATCAACAGCGAGGTGCTGCGCCCGCTGATCATGGCCGTACTCGTCGCGGTGCTCGCCTTCGTCCTCTTCCGCCCCGCCTTCGGGACCGCCCCCGCACCCTCGGGCCCTGTCACGCGCCAGCGGGTACTGGCGGCGATCCTCATCGCGGGCCTGGGCATCGGCTTCTATGACGGCCTGATCGGCCCCGGGACCGGCGCCTTCCTCATCATCGCGCTCGCCGCCGTCCTGCACATGGACCTGGTCACGTCCTCCGCCACCGCCAAGGTGATCAATGTCTGCACCAACATCGGCGCCCTGACGATGTTCGCGATCCAGGGCACCGTGCTGTGGCAACTGGGCGCGCTGCTCGCACTGTTCAACCTCGTCGGCGGCATGGTCGGCGCCAAAATGGCCCTGAAACGCGGCGTCGGCTTCGTGCGCGGCGTCCTGGTCGTCGTGGTCATCTCCCTCCTGTGCAAACTGGCCTACGACCAGTGGCTGGCGGTCTGAACCCTCCTGATCCACCCCCATCAAAAACGGATCAGAACCGGATCAGAACCGGATCTCGGATCAGAGTCAGGTCTCGGTCAGGGGCAGGGTCAGATCTTGGATCAGAGTCAGGTCTCGGATCAGAACCGGCAGTTGTACATCCGCGCTATATCCCGCACCCCTGGCACCAGCGCCGTCGCCCGAGCCGCCACGCGGTATGCCGCCGGTAGCTTCTCCATCCCCGGTATCTCCAGCGCGCTGATGTTCTCGACGATCTCCAGCTTCGGGTTTAGCCGCGCCACGCCCGCCGCGTCCGTGCCCCAGTGCAGTGTCGCCCCGGCCCTTCTGACGACGTGGTTCATCCACTGCGTACGGATGGCGAATGCGCTGAAGGCATCGAAGGCCAGCTCCCCGCTCGGCGCATGCGCTATCAATCGCCGCAGCAGTGCTGTCCCGTCCTCCTCGGTCAGATACATCAGCAGCCCTTCGGCCACGATGATCGTCGGTCGGTCCGACGGCAACTGCGCTATCCACGCGGGGTCGGTGACGGACGAGGGGATGGTCGTATACCCCTCGCGCTCCGGATAGAGCTCCCGCCGCAGCTCTATGACCTCTGGGTAGTCGATGTCGTACCACCGCACCCCGGGCCCCGGGTCCAGACGGTAGACGCGGGAGTCCAGGCCGCAGCCCAGGTGCACCACCACCGCGTCCTCGTGTGCGCTGAGGAAACGCGCCGTCCAGACATCCAACTGCCGGGCCCGCAGCGCGACTGCGGCCGAATCGCCGGGCCCCATGTGCAGCTTCTTGAAGTCGTAGTCGAGCCGCCGCACGGTGTCCACGGCCATGGTGTCGCCGAGGATCGGATTCTTCGAGCGGCTGTCCACCGCGCGGCCGTAGAGCGTGGCGAGAAGGGTTTCCTTCTCCTCGGTCAGATGCACCTTCGGATTCGGGTGCACCTTCGGATTCAGACTGGTCATGCTTCGAGAGTACAGAACATTCAGAATAATGTGAAGATTCGAGAGAAAGAAAACCCGCGGGTAGGAAATCTCTGCCGGTCCCGCTCGACTGAGAGGCTGAGGTGCCCAGGTCGGCCCAGGTCGGCCTGGGTCGGCACCGGTCAGTCCAGGTCAGCCCCGGGCAGCCGCCACGGGCGCCGCGCCGCGGGCCCGATGAGCCACCTTCGTGACGGCCGTCAGCAGCACCGCCGAGTCTTCGACCGCCAACAGCCCATGCCGCTCATGCGGGAGCGCGGTGACCTGACCGGCGGTCAACTCTTCCTGTCCGGCAACCCCGGTCAGCCGGACCCGCCCCCGCAGTACCTGGAGGCTCGCCGCCGGCGGTGAATTGTGCTCGTCCAGCGCGGAGCCCGCGGTCAGCGCGATCACGGTCTGCCGCAGCGGGCCGTCGTGCAGAAAGAGATGGGCGCTGCGCCCGTGCGCGGAGGCCCTGGCGTCGTCGATCTGATTCCGGGTGAGAGTGTTCAGGTTGTCCATGGCGCGGGCCTTTCGGGTGCGGACCGTCGGCGGGGCTCCTCCTCGTCTCCGTCCTTGTTCTTCTCCATCCTTGCCGGTGCCCGGGCGGGCGCAACCGGGGCGTTTTGGTGTGAGGCGGGCGTACACGCAGCTATCGGGGCGTCCGGGTGCATGCCGACGACAGGGCGGGCCAGTCACTACCGGGATGATCATCATCATCCGTACGATGCGACGCGATGCGATCAGAACCGATCGACCGTATGCCGGGCCGATCCCGATCCCGTTCCCGTTCCCGTTGCCGTTCCCGAACCCTGCCGACAGCTCCGGTCCCAGTCCCAGTCCCAGCTCCAGTCCCTATCTCTGTCCCCGCCTCTATTCCCACTCCCATCCCCATCCCTCTTTCCGTCTCCTTTTCCGTCCCCGAAGGGTGCACAAAACCGTGGCCGACCCGACAGCCCTGAACGAACCGCCCGAGCCGTCCGACCCCTCGGACGAACCCGGGGAGCCGGCCCGTTTCCTGACCGCCATGACGACCACCGACAGCGAGCAGAAGGCCGAGCGGCTGGCACGCGGTGCGATCGAGGGCAGGTTCGCGGCCTGCGCGCAGGTCAGTGCGCCGGTGACCTCGGTGTTCCGCTGGGAAGGCGCCGTCGAGACCAGCCAGGAGTGGCAGGTGCTGTTCAAGACGGCGGCCGCGCGTTACGAGGCGCTGGCGGCCTACCTCCTCGAAGCGCACGACTATGACACCCCCGAGATCATCGCCACCCCGATCACCCGCGGTAGCGCCGGATATCTGTCCTGGGTCGCAAAGGAGGCGAGCTGAACGTGCGGAAGCGACCTGAAGCGGCCGAGGGGCCTGAAGCAGCCAAGGGAACCGAAGTGGCTGAGCGATCTGATGCGGAGCGACGGGCTCACTCCCGGCGCTCTTGGAGAAGGACGGCGGCAGCCGCGCTCGGCCTGACGCTGTGCCTGGGCACGGCATCCGTGGGCGTCGCGTCCAGTTCTGGCCTTGATGCCAAGAACCCCGCCGACCCCTCCAGCGCCACGAATCAGACCAAGGCAACCAGCCAAAGCAAGCCCAACAGCCAAACCAAGCCCAATATCCAAGCCGACGTCATCAACTCCGGCGCTGCCTGGACCAGCCGTGACGCCGCCGCCTACTGGACGCCCCGGCGGATGGCCGACGCGGCCCCGGACCCGGATGCGGACGTGGACGTGGACGTGGACGCGGCCCCGGATGACGCTCCGGCTCCGGATGACGCCCCGCTCCGGGATGACGCCCCGCTCCCGGACGACGCTCCGCTCCCGGACGACGCCCCGCCCAAGAATGGCGCCGCGCAGTCCGCCAAGGCCTGGTCCGCGCCCGCCGCCAAGGCCGCCAACCCCCGACTCGCCCCCACCGCACGCCACTTCGACGGCATCCCGACCGTCGGTGTGCTGTTCTTCCTCGACGGGGACGCGCGGGCCCATCACTGCACCGCCAGTGTGGTGAGCAGCCCGCACCGCAATCTGATCCTCACGGCTGGGCACTGCGACCTGGGTGAGAACGCCGCCTTCGTCCCGCAGTACCGGTCGGGCGCGGGCACCCAGCCGTACGGGGTGTGGGCGATCAACGAGACCTTCTCGTACCCCGGCCGCGGTACCACCGGCTCCGCTTCCGACCTCGACTTCGCCTTCGCCACCGTCGAGCCGGACGAGTTCGGCCGCCAGATCGAGTCGGTCACCGGCGGCAACGTTCTTTCCGCCACGCCCGGTTACACCAACAAGGTCACCGTCACCGGCTACCCCAGCGTCCGTAACGACTGGCAGGACCGGGCCGTACGCTGCGACGCCCGCACCACCCGGCTGGCCGGAACCCACCAACTGCGCATGGAATGCGGGGGGTTCTACGGCGGCACCTCGGGCAGCCCCTGGCTGACCCACTTCAACAAGCAGACCAGGACCGGCCGGGTCATCGGCCTCATCGGTGGTCTCAACGGCGGGGGTCCGAAAGGCCCGCAGAGCGACCGGATCTCCTACAGCCCGTACTTCGGAGCGGCGATCTTCACCCTCTACGACCGCGCGACGCAGGCGTGACCGGAGAGGGCGTGATCGGAGAGGGCGTGATCGGAGAGGGAATGACCGGAGAGGGTGTGATCAGGGGGTCGTGATCCCAGGGTTGTGATCCCAGGGGCTGGCGGAGGCGCTATCGCAGCGCCTCCGCCAGCCCCTTCTCGTGCGGCCCGAGGAAGTGCGGATCCGGCCGCAGCAGCGCGTCCGCGGCCGCCTTCCCCGCCGCGAAGATCTCCCGAACGCCGCCGTACGCCCAGGTCACATCGTGCCGGGCGGCGACCCCGACCCCGTACGACTCGACTCCGGCCGCCTCGCACAGCGCCAGCGCCCGTCGGATGTGAAAGCCCTGGCTGACCAGCACCGCACGGTCCACACCGAAGATCCGGTGCGCACGGCTGCACGAGTCCCAGGTGTCGAAGCCCGCGTAGTCGCTGACGATCTTCCGGGCCGGGACGCCGTGCCGCAGCAGATAGCTGCGCATCGCGTCCGGTTCGTCGTAGTCGTGCCTGCTGTTGTCGCCGGTGACCAGGATCGCGCGGACCGTGCCCCGGTCGTACAACTCGGCGGCCGCGTCCAGCCGGTGCGCGAGATACGGCGACGGCTCGCCGTTCCACAGGCCCGCGCCGAAGACGACGGCGACCGGCGCGGCGGGCGCGTCCGCGACGGTACGGACGCGTGGGCCCGCCATCGCGTTCATCCATGTCGCGGGAGCCAGCGCGAGCACCGTCAGCACCACGACGGCCTGATATGTGCGGCGCCACCCCCGCCGGGTCCGCGGCAGCCGTATCCGCCGCACCAGCCCCAGCACCAGCCCTCGCATCCGTCTCCCTCTCCGCCCCGCCTACACGCGCTCATGCTCGTCTCGCACCTGTACGCGCACTCGCACCTGTACGCGCACGCGCACCCGTACGCGCACTCGAACCCTTACGTCCACTCGCACTCGCACCCGCGCTCGTACTTGTGATCGATCTCGCCAGCTGCGACGCCCGCGGACCTGGCATGGTTGCAGTGGGGCGGCAAACGTCACCGCACAGCCGGCCCGCCCGAGCACGTCTCCCGCCCCGCAACGTGCCAGGCCGGAACGTCCGGAGAGGATCCCACGCGCATGATCACCGAGCACGGGCGCCTGCCGTTCTTCGTGTACGGAACACTGCGCCCCGGCGAGGCCAACTACGGCTGGACGCTGCGCGGCAGGACCGCGGCCGAGGAGCCGGCCCGGATCGGCGGCGCACTGCTCTACGACGGCCCCGGATACCCGTACGCCATAGCCGGACCCGCGGACGCGGTGGTGCACGGCGACCTCGTCCGGCCACGGGACGCCGACTACGACGAGGTGCGCGCGGTGCTCGATCGCCTGGAGGGCTACGCCCCCGGCGCCCCGGGGAACGTCTACGAGCGGGTGGTCACCGAGGCCGTGTGCCCGGACGGCAGGACCGTACGGGCCTGGGTCTACCTGGCGGCGGACCCGCTGGCCGCCCGGCTGCGCGGCACCGGCACCCCTATAGAGGGCGGCGACTGGCTGAACGCCGCGGCGGTCGCGCGGTCCCGGCGCCCGGTCGGACCTGGCGCCCCCACCGCCCCGGACCACGCGCCCGGTTAACCTGGACGATCACTCCCGTCACTCCCATCGCTCCCATCACTCCCGTACGGAGGCCCCACCCGTAAACGAGGCACTCTCCCGTACTGAGAGCCCTACGGAGCGCCTCACCGAGAGCCCTTCCCGTACCGCAGAACAGGTGTCACCCGCGTGCCTTCCACCCCCTCGTCCCCCTCTGCCGCCTCCGCCGCATCCGCCGCCAAGCCTCCGCTGCCCAAGGCCGAGTTGCATCTCCACATCGAGGGCACCCTGGAGCCCGGGCTGGCGTTCGCGCTCGCCGAGCGCAACGGCGTCACCCTTCCGTACGCCACCGAGGACGCGCTGCGCCGCGCCTACTCCTTCGCCGACCTGCAGTCGTTCCTGAACCTCTACTACGCGCTGATGGCCGTGCTGCGCACCGAGGACGACTTCGCCGACCTCGCGGACGCCTATCTCGCCCGCGCCCGGGAACAGGGCGTCCGGCACGCCGAGATCTTCTTCGACCCGCAGGCGCACACCGCGCGCGGCGTCCCGATCGGCACGGTCATCCGCGGCCTGGCCCGCGCGCTCGACGGCGCCCAGGAGACGTACGGCATCAGCACCCGACTGATCATGTGCTTCCTGCGCGACGAGAGCGCCGAGTCGGCCCTGGCGACCTTCGAGGCGGCCCGCCCGTACCTGGACCGGATCACGGCCGTCGGCCTGGACTCGGCGGAGGTCGGGCACCCGCCGTCGAAGTTCAAGGAGGTCTACGCGCTGGCGAGGGAGGCCGGGCTCAAGTGCGTGGCGCACGCGGGGGAGGAGGGCCCGCCCGCGTACGTCTGGGAGGCGCTGGACGTCCTCGGCGTGGACCGGATCGACCACGGGGTGCGCTCCATGGAGGACGAGGCGCTGGTGGCCCGGCTGGTGGCGGACCAGGTCCCGCTCACCGTCTGCCCGCTGTCGAACGTCCGCCTCCGGGTCATCGACGACCTCGCCGACCATCCGCTGCCCGCGATGCTGGACGCCGGGCTGCTGGTCACCGTCAACTCCGACGATCCCGCCTACTTCGGCGGCTACGCGGACGACAACTTCACCGCCGTACGCGATGCCCTCGGCCTCGACGAGGACACGCTGCGCACCCTGGCCCGCAACTCGTTCCTGGCCGCCTTCCTCGATGAGGCGACGCGCGCCGTGTATCTGCAGGAGGTCGACTCGCACTAGGTGTATTGATCACGAGCGTTGTTGACACTTGCCGGGCTTGATCATGGCGAAGACCTCCGGTGTGGTGGAGCTGTCTAGGACTGCACCGCAC
>NZ_JBFAIP010000089.1:0-25489 GCF_040654775.1 Streptomyces sp. NPDC050636 | reverse complement strand
TCGTCAAGGAGACCGAGGTCCAGGGCCGGAGGGTCCTCTACTTCGCCGACCCCAACGGCTACATCATCGGCGTCAGCCAGAAGCAGACCTGGTAACGACCGTCTCGGAGACGGTCCGGAGACGGCCCGGAGACGGTCCGGAGATGGCCTGACCAGGGCCGCCCGCACCACCAGTGCCCCGGCCCCCCCGGTATGCCGGGGCAACTACGGCAAGGTGCAGAGAACGATGAAGATCGCAAGGAGCAGAGAACGATGAAGATCGCAGTGCTGGGCACCGGCGCGGTGGGCCGTGCCCATGCCGCCCGACTTACCGCCCTCGGCCACCAGGTGATCGTCGGAACCCGCAACCCCCAGGCCACACGGGAACGCGCCACCGCGGACAGTATGGGCACCCCACCCTTCGCCGCCTGGCAGGAACAGCACCCGCACGTACCCCTGGCCCACTATGCCGGGGCAGCGGCCGGCGCCGACCTGCTGATCAACGCCACCGCCGGCGCCACCTCCCTCGAAGCCCTAACCGCAGCCGGGGACGGCAACTTGGCCGGCAAGGTCCTGATCGACACCGCCACCCCCAACGACTTCACCACCCCTGTCGATGTCCCACTGGCCGCCCCCTGGGGCGGGTCCGCACCTCTCCTGAACCCGGTGGGCAGCGACAGCCTCGCCGAACAGATCCAGCGCGCCTTCCCCGACGTGAAAGTCGTCAAAGCCGTCAACACCGTTGCGGCCCACCTGATGACCGACCCCGCCTCTCTGGGCGGGGGAGACCACACTCTCTTCGTCGCCGGGAACGACCACGAAGCCAAGCGGCAGGCCACCGAACTGATGGCCTCCTACGGCTGGCAGGACATCATCGACCTCGGCGACCTTCCCGCCGCCCGTGCCACCGAGATGCTCCAGCCCCTCTACCTCAGCCTGGCGCGCACGTTGGGACACGAACACTTCAACCTCAAGGTCATCCGGTGAAGCAGCACCCCACCATGAGCACCCTGCTGCGCCGTATCACCCCCGCCGAGCGCCGCGCTCGCCTGGCCCGCCGCCACCTGCTGGCTTCCTCGGTCCGGGTGGACAGTCCCGAGGGGGTGGCCGAGGCCCTGGTCGGGCTGCACGCCACCGACCCCGCCACCGTCTTCCTGGCAGCCGCCGCCCGTATGACCGCCCCCGACGTCGCTGCCGTGGAGCGGGCGCTGTACGAGGATGTGACTCTGGCGCGCCTGCGGTGCATGCGCCGCACCATGTTCGTCCTCCCCGACCACCTCGCGCCCATTGCTCACGCCGCGACCGCCAAGAAAGCCGTCAACCACCGTGCGGACGCGGTGAAACGGCTGCGGGAGGCCGCCGGCTGGGACGAACACCGCTACACCTCCGCCGAGCACGACCTCCTGGCTGCCCTGGCAGCGCGTGGCGAAGCCTCTGCAGCGGAACTCGCCGCCGACGTACCGGCTCTGCGGGAGCAGTTCGTCACCTTCCCGGGGAAGCCGTACGAGTCGCGTCAGCGGGTGGCCTCGCCGATCCTGGGCGCTCTGGCCGCCGACGGCCGTATCCGCCGTGCCCGCCCCGCCGGTTCCTGGACCTCGGCTCAATTCCGCTGGACCTACGCCGAACCCCCGCCGCAAGTGCCCGTAGCCGAAGCCAAGGCCGCCCTGGCCCGCCACTACCTCGCCTCGTTCGGCCCGGCTACGGCCGACGACCTGAAGTGGTGGACCGGCTGGAGTCTCACCGACACCCGCACATCCCTCGCCGCCACCGGGGCCGAAGCCGTTGAACTCGACGAAGGCACTGGCTACCTCCTGCCCGACGACACCACACCACTCGCCGAGCCTGAACCTGCGGCCGCGCTCCTGCCCAGCCTCGATCCCACGGCCATGGGCTGGCGCCAGCGCGACTGGTACCTCGACCCCGACCACGTCCCGGCCCTCTTCGACCGCAACGGCAACATCGGCCCCACCGTCTGGTGGAACGGCACCATCATCGGCGCCTGGGCACAACACCCGAACGGCCACATCAACCACCACCTCCTCACGGACCCCGGCCACGAGGCCCGCACCGCCGTCCAGAGCCAGATCGCGCGCCTGACCGCCTTCCTCGGCGACAGCCGCATCACGCCCTGCTACCGCACTCCCTTGGAACGACAACTCGCCGCACAACCTGCATAAGAAGATGCCTTTCGAACCCAGATGGCTTGGCACGGCAGCGCCGGAACGTGTCCTTGAGCAGCTTCTGTCGTCAACCATGGGAGTGCGGACGTCACCACAACCGTCCCGAGCGTCGCCAACCAGTTCATCTTGGGATGGGCCCGTGCTCGGGTGCTTGGGCGAGAATCCGGGGCCGAGCGAGGTACGTGACCCACCCAGCCCGTCCAGGGTCGCCACACGCGGAAGCCCACGGAGCTACAGACTCTCCTGTGCCTCGATTGTCAGTGCGAGCAACTACGATCTCGCCCATGACCAAGTTATTCACACACCGACTGCGGGTGCGCTACAGCGAGTGCGACCAGCAAAACGTAGTGTTCAACGGCCACTACCTCTTCTATTACGACGTCGCCATGATGGAGCTGTGGCGCGAAGCCACGGAGGGCTATGCATCCATGGTCGAGCGTGGAACCGACCTGGTCGTGGCAGAAGCACGAATCCGCTATCGCCAGGGGGCACGCTTCGATGAGCTGCTCGACATCGAGATGCCCATCACCCATCTCGGGACGACGAGCATGATCGTGTGCCCGAGGTTCAAGGTCGGCGAACGGCTCATCGCAGAGGGCGAAGTGCGGCACGTGTTCACCGATACCGTGACCGGCGGCAAGAAGGAGATGCCCAACGGAGTCCGGGCATCCTTCCAGCCCTTCACCTCAGCAGGGGGATAGCACTGACACGGGGCTGTGTTGGCGCTCCCTGAAGCGCGGGGCGACGCGATGAGCTTTCGCAGTGCTGCTGAATTTCCACACGACTGATAGATGAGCGCACCTCTGAACAATGGGTGGATCATCCAGCAGCGTCCTTGGGCGGTTCCGGTGTCCAGACGTCCTGAATGGCGCGGTGCAGGTCGAGGAGCAGATCCCGGCCGTCCATCTCTCGCTCGCTGATCGGGCGCCGCGCTCGGTAGGCGGTGAGGAAGCGCTGCTCCACCGTTTGCGCGGACTCCGGCGGTTGCCCGGCGGTCAGGAACTGCTGCCAGCTGACAACGTCGTGGAGCAGCGGGCCCCAGCTGGGGCTGCCCCAGTCGATCAGCGCGAGTGCAGTGGAGTCGGGGTCCCGCAGGATCTCCGGTGCCGGGTCGCCGTAGAGCACGCCCTCGCTCAGCGGCGCAGTGGTGCGGAAGTCGGCTATGGCGGTCAGCGCCTGTCTCAGGGCGGCGCCGCGGCGTCTGCCGAGGCGTTTGGCCTCCCCCTTGTAGTAGTCGAGCATTCGCCCGGCCGGCTGTGGCACGTCCGGCAGGGTCATCAAGGCGTGATGGACGCGCCCGAGGAGGTCACCGGCCTGCTCCGGGCCTGTGCAGGTGGTCAGGTCCAGCGGCGAGCCCGGGATGAAAGTGTGCAGGGCCAGCGTCCAGGGATAGTCCTGGGGCCGGTCAACGGGGCAGCACAGTTTCCCGTCGGCGGTGGGGATCGGCGCTCCGGTAGGGATGCCGGCCTGGTCGAGCACGACGGCGATCCGCAGCCCGGGTTCGACGAACTCGGGGTCGTCGAAGGTCAGCTTCGCGACGTACGAGCCGTCGCTGCTCTCCACCTTCCACACCCGTGAGCGGTCTCCGAGACCGGTCAGTTCGGCGGTGAGTCGCGGGTCGGGAAGTTTCCAGGGGCCGAGCAGCGGCAGGAGGCGCTGGTCCGAATCGGAGCTCATGGACGTTGATCCTCTCGAAAGGCCATAGGCCATAGGCCATAGGCCATAGGGCATCAGGGAACTGCAGGGCGGTGCGGGCGTCGGGTCGGCCACGGGGGGGGGACTTGGGCAGGCCGGAGGCTTCCGGTCACTGCCGGGACCGCCTCTGGTCCGGCTGCGTGTGTGCGGGAAAACTGGCGGGTGCGGTCCTACAACGCGGCGTACGCGCGTTCCAGGCCCTCCGTGTGGCCGCCCCCCATCTCGATGTAGACCTGTCCGGTCGGGACGCACGCGTCGCGGACGATGGCGCTCCGCTCTGTGATCCATGCGGCGGTCCGGCAGTACGTCGCGTCGTCGGCCCCTTCGAGCCAGTGCGGGGCGATCCGCAGATCGTCGGCCGTCAGCGCGGTGTTGCCGAGGAAGACCGCAGCTACCGGAAGCCCGAAGCCGGCTGCTGCCGCGACCACCGCGGGCGTGACGATGTCGCCCTCGACCACATAGCACTCCGACGGCTCGGGCTCCTCGCCGATGCCGTCCGCCACCGCGC
The DNA here is from genome assembly GCF_040654775.1 of Streptomyces sp. NPDC050636. NCBI lineage: Bacteria > Bacillati > Actinomycetota > Actinomycetes > Kitasatosporales > Streptomycetaceae > Streptomyces > Streptomyces sp. NPDC050636. Next base: position 21,128 of record NZ_JBFAIP010000089.1, on the reverse strand, counting down.
GCAGGAACTCGATGAGGAACGGTTGAGCCAAATCCGCCTTGTCGGGGTGCGTACCGTGCCGCACTCCGTGGTGCGGGGCCGCGTTCTGCAGCATCGACACCAGCGCGTCGGTCGAGCACCCCGGGATACGGTCCCGATCCAGCAGCATCCGGGCCAGCGTGCTCTTGCCCACTCTCGGCGGACCGCCAATCAGATAGATCACGTGCGGGACCGTAGAGGCAGGGCCTGACTCGAGCAACGCAATTCCCCACGATGCGGTGGAGTTGGTGATGAACGGTTCCCTGCAGCGGTTGAGCGACCCGTCCCCGCAGCGGTTGAGCGACCCGGGCGGTTCCGAGTCACCTCACGAGGTGTAGTCGGCCCAGCCACCGCAGCAGAGCCGCCGAGGCCGCATCCTGCCGCGATCAGTCATCCCTTGCACACGGACATCGGCTATGCCGGTCGTGTTCCTCGTGATTGCCGTGGAGTGCTGCCCGGTCGGGCAGGTGAGGGCACATGGCGTGACCGCTGGCCCCGGATGATCGGAATGCCCCGCCCTGGCCTACGATCCTGCTTGCTTCGGCCGATTGGGCGCGGTTGTGTCTTGCGGAGAGTGTTGGGGTGGCGTGCGTTGCGTTCCTACCGGGTAGTCCTGGCCCTCGTTCCCGCCGCGTTCGCCCTCGCCGCCTGCGGCCGGCTGGCCTTCCCGCGGGTCCCTGACGGTAAGCCGACCAAGCTGTCCCGATCCCAGACAGTGACCACGTGGACCGATGCCGCGGGCGGGACGCTGCAGCTGAAGCCGGATGGAACGTTCACCGCCCATGACGTCTGCGGCGATTACGACATCTCTGCTTACGGGCCGGAGAACGAACCCAGGTCGGGGTCGGGCACCTGAGATGCCGAGGACTGGCAGGAGGGACAGACCAGTCTCACGGTGTCGTTCAAGGTCGATGGCGTGAGCTCCGACTACAAGGCCCTGCGAGACGGCAAGACACTGAAGTTCTGGACCTACGTCGGTGACCCCGACGACAGTCATTCGCTATGCATCCTGACCGCTCCCACGGGGTGAGGCGACTGGGTTGGCTGCGACCCCGGCGCCGAAGCCCTCGGCCAGCTGCGCGTAGGTGTCACCGCGGCGCAGATGAGTCAGGGCGAGCAAAGCCTGACAGCCGGCCGGCAGACGCCGCCAACGAGTGCCGATCTCACGGCGCCGCACGACGAGTTACCTGGTTAGGGAACGCAAAGTGCGGCTGGACAGATCGATAGAGACGGGTAGACAAGCACGCGGAGCTCCTGGTGGACACAGTGATCTTGGTCGAGAACCCGTCTACCAGGGGCTTCGGCGCACTGTCAGCTCAACTGCCGGGCTCACGTCGCAGGTTACGAACCACTCGCCGGTGTGTGGTTCACCTTGACATCATGTTGCTTTCTCGCCGGTGTGTTTTCCAGCTGGTCGCCGGCAAGGGGGCGGCGCTTGGGAGGTATTGCGTCATGCTGTCTTGCTGTCGGCACGCCGGTGCTCACGTTCTGGTCTAAATCCAGTGTTTTTGCGTCTCCGTGGACTCTCCCGCTACCCGTTGATATGCCTTTCGAAACTGAGATGGTTGACACAACGTAACCTTGCGCGTCGCTATAAGGTGAAGGCAGAATGCTGAACCTTCTGATTGGGGATTAAGTGAATCTTTCGGGGGGAACGTTTCAAAGTAGCCGTGATGGGGTACTTGCGGGCGCGGGTGACGCTGCGTTATTTGACCATGAGTTTCTGTGGCCCGATTTAGAAGCATTCAACTGGGCCTATGATTGGTTCGACGTTATTGCGGGAGGCAACCCGAATCCGGCAATTATTCAGTTATATGCAGGTGGGTGCAGGCGGGAAACGTCGTACGAAGAACTCTCCGAGAATTCGAACCGGGTCGCCGGATGGCTTATTCGGCAAGGGGTCGGCAGGGGGACGCGCATCCTCATTTCGCTGGGAAACGAGGTGGCGCTCTGGGAAATCCAACTGGCGGCCCTGAAGCTCGGAGCGATAGTGGTTCCCGTCCCTTCGTCGAGCGACGGGGCGACTTTGATGGACCGGATGACCTTCAGTGGCGCCACCGTTCTCATTACCGGCCCCGAGTCGGCCCAGCTTCTGACTCCTGGCCCCACATGGACCGGAATCACTGTCGGAGGGACCGTGCCCGGCTGGTCGTCATATGAGGACTCCTACTCGTCTCCCCTTCGCCACCGCCCGCGAAAGCGCAGCGAGACTGATGCGCCGTTTCTCCTTGAATGCTCTGATGGCATCGCCGGCGGTCGAATACAAGGTTGGCTCCACTCGCACTATGCATGCACGGTAGGTAGGCTGGCCGACCTCTACTTCACCAAGCTTTCTCCCGGTCAGAAATACTTGAGCACGGCATGCCCTGGTTCCATCGAGCATATGTGCTTCAGTTTTCTTGGCCCGCTCACGGCGGAGGCGACAACTCTCGTTGTCGAGGACCAAGGCGCCGGTTCCGGACCCGCTTCCGGTTCCGGTTCTGGTTCCGGTTCTGGATCCGCCATCGGAGAGCTGCTGACCAGGGAATCAATTCAACGTATCTTTCTTTCTTCGGACCTCTTGAGTGACCCTGAAGTCTCCGCTTCGAGAATATTCAACTCACCTGGCATCGATGTTTTCAGTAGCGGAGCCCCTTCTATCGTGTGGGCTCTGAACGCCGACAGATCTCCACTATCGGGAAGAGTGAGATGTGGCCTGCGCCATCACCAGACGACTACCGGGGTATCCGCGGCGGCGGGAAATTACAGTCAGCCGCGGGGGAGCTACCGGGTGGAATCTCTCCCAGGGCACGAAATATATATACTCTCTTCAGGTGCTGGGCTTCCAGCAAATGCGGGCGAGGTGTGCATCCGTCTACGGGAATGGCCGAGTCGGCTCACGCCGCTACCCACCACGTACGGGCACACGCAGCAGATCCCCGGCATTGAGTCGCTACGCACCGGGTTCATCGGCCGGCGGCTGACTGATGGCTCGGTCGTGCTGGAAGCCGAGACTGACCGGGTTTGAGCACACACGGATCAGGCTGCGGTGGTGAGTCCCAGGCTGTGGTGGATGTCGAGGGCAGGCATGGAGTTGTTGAGGGTGATGTAGTGCAGACCCGGGGCATCTTCGTCGGCACGCCCCCGGCCTGCGCTCCGAGCAGTCTGTGACTCATAGAGGTCGCGTAGCCGTAGTCCACGCCGATCCGACACGCCAACACCGGATCGTGGCAGGCTGCTTCCAACTGGTGAGCTGGGTTCGTCGGGGAAGGCCGCGTGCTGAGTTCGGCGAAGCAGCGGATTTGCCGGACGAGCGAGGACATCGTCTAGGTTGGCGTCTGCGAACTGGCCGATGATGCACCGGAGTTCGGCTGCGGAGTGGCCAACGGCGGTCAGATGGGCGACGGGGCGCATAGTCGTCTCGGAGGCGATGCGCTGTGCTACGCCGATAGTGCGGTCGCGAGACGATCCGCCGGCTCCGCAGGTCACCGAGGCGAAGCTTGGCGAGGTCCCGTCGATCCGGCGGATTGCGTCCATAGGGCCCGTTCACCGGACGGTGCCTTCGGAGGAAAGAACTCAAAGGAGAAGGTCTTCTCGCCGCTCGCGAGAGCCTGGCGCAGGGTGGTCACTGTCGGCCTCCCGCGCTGAAGTACGTGGACTGCGGGTGGTGGATGACGACGGCGTCGGTGGACTGCTTCGGGTGCAGCTGGAACTCCTCGGAGACTGGACGCCGATACGTTCGGGCTGCAGGAAGGCGGCGATCTTGGCCCGGTCCTCCAGGCCGGGGCAGACGCAGTAGCCGAGGGAGAAGCGGGCGCCGCGGTATTTGAGGGCGAACATGTCCTCCATCTCCGCCGGGTCTCGCCGGCGAAGCCCATCTCCGTGCGGATGCGGGCGTGCCAGTACTCGGCCAGTGCTTCGGCCAGTTGGACGGACATGGAGGTGCTGCCGCAGCTACGGAGCGCCGAGAAGCAGCCGATCACACCAGCAGCCCGCGGACATGCCGCGGAGCAGGTCAACCAGGCCACCACGTTCCTCAACTGGCTCGCCGATCGGAACCACACCCTCACCGCGGCCAACCACGCCTGCCGGTAGCTGTTCCCCGGCCGCCGAGCTGGGCAACCGCTCCACCCCGACGTCCTTGCAGCGCTCCTCAACGACATCGGCATTCACACCACGGCCGGCCGCACCGCCGCGATCCGGCAGCACGTGCTGGAGATGCCCGCCCCGGTCGTCGCAGAGGCTCTGGACTACCACCGGATCACCACAGCCAAGCTGGCCTCCGAGGCCGGAGGCACCTGGAGCCGATACGCGTCGGGAGACAACTGGCGGTCACCACCAGGCTGGACCCCGCGGAGAGCTGGTGGCAGTTGAAGACGTGAGCCCGCCAATAACACACCCGGGCACCCTAGGCATAGGCATAGGCATCGGCCCGGTCCCTGCAGACGATCTGTGCTTGCGGAGCCAGGCTGCCAGGGGATCGACTTCGGTACGGTTCCGGGCATGCCTGCTCCCCGTGATAGCTACGACTCCACCCGTCACCCCGATCTCCTGGCGTGGCTGACCGAACGACAGACCGGCTTCGAACGCTGGGCCCAAGAAGCTGGAGGCGTCACCCTGTTCGGCTTCTCCAACGCCTCCCTAGACGCACTGGAAGACCTGGTGAGGGAGACGTACACCAAGACGGAGGAGATCACTCAGCAGCGTCGCACCCTCTTCATCCAAGGCGCCGTGTGGTACATCGGCGAAGTCTTGTGCCGCCGCAAGGGGTGGGTATGGAAGTTCGAGCCGGACTTCAACACAGGCGAAGTACCGCCGTTCTACGGCGAGACAGAAGCGCCGGGACTCCTGGACACCCCCTGCGTGGGCGTACCCGAGGCCGGTCCTGGTGAGCACTGGTACCCGCTGAACACGCTACGCCGCCTGCTCGCCGAGGACGACGAGGTGGGCAATCCGATTGATGAACGGCTCGTCGGGATGGTCGAAGGCTGGTACGACGACGAAGACGAGGAGGACGACGAGGAGGACGACGAAGACGACGAAGACGAGGAGGACTACGAGAACGAGGAGGACGAGGAGGGCCACGAGGGCTGATGCCGCGCACCCTCGCGGGCGGGGCTCGCCCTCGTCGCCGGCGCCGCTCTCGACCCGTTGCCGAAAACAGGCAGGCAGATCCTCTGGGAGAAGAGGTCGAGCAGAGCCCGGACCGTGATCTGACGGGGCGTCAGTCGGTGTCGCTTGATGGCGAATTGCAGCAATAGGAGCGCCGCGCGCACGGCGGTGGAGCGGCACATCAGGATCGTGACGGCACCGATGCAGCCGGAGCTCCACATGACCACGAATAGCGCCGCAATGACCGGTTCGTGCCGCAAGGCGCTGCGGAATCATCCACGTTCTCGCCCCTTGCGAGGTATATAGCCCGGTATCGCAACGGACGTAACTATACCGCTGGGTGTACCGTCAAGGTGTGACTATTAACAGTGAGACCGCCGGACGGAACAGTAAGAGGCGCGGCATGCAGCATCTGACGCCGGCCAGTGTGAAGGTCCTTGAGACCGCCTCCCGGCTCTTCTACGAGCAGGGGATCCGCGCGGTCGGCGTAGAGGCGATCGCGGAGGAAGCGGGCGTCACCAAGAAGACCCTTTACGACCGTTTCGGTTCCAAAGAGGGTCTTATCGTCGCCTACTTGCGTGCTCGTGACGGCCTATGGCGTTCCACCCTGGTGAAGCACGTCAACGGTCACGACGGCCCTCCCGAACAGAAGCTCCTGGCCACGTTCGGCGCCTTGCGTGAATGGATGCGTGAGCGAAACCCGCGAGGCTGCGCCTTCGTCAACGCCTCCGTGGAACTACCTGAGGATCACCCTGGGCGGGAGGTCGCCCGCGAGCAGAAGGCCTGGCTCCTTGCCTACCTGGAAGATCTCGCGGCGGAAGCCCGCGCCGAGGACCCTGAGGCACTGGCCGGTCAGCTGCTGATCCTTCACGAAGGGGCCTGCATCGCCGATTCCATGCAGTCGGTGGACCGGGCTGTTGATCGCGCTGAGCAGATGGCCGCAGTCCTCATCGAGAGGTCACTTACCGAGTGACTCGCGACGACTTGACCTCGATGACCTCAAAGCCTTCGGGCGGAGCCGCTTCAACGAAACCTACCGCCGACCTGGCGGCGGCCGGCGAGAGACTCTGCCGTCCGATTCCAGGATGCAACTCCGGCCGATAGGTGATGAGCTGGTTCGGTCCTCTGGTTACCGATGAACGCAGCCAGGGCCGCGGGGTCGGACTTGGTCGCTTCACCAGAGGACCGTGCATCGCTGGAGGGCATCACGCTTCAGCTCCAGCTCGCGGATCCGCTTGTTCTTCTCGCTTGCCTTCCGGCGCAGCTGCTCCAGGTCAGTGCGTTCGGCCTCGCGCATCCGGCCACCGGGGGCCGGTTCGGCCGGCCGGTCGGAGGTCGCCGACCCGTTGCGGCGTCCGTCACCGGGGGACTCAGCTGTGCAGTGTGCCCGGGGTGATGCCGAGTTTCCCGGCGACCTCCGGAACCGGCTTCCCGGTCTCGATCACGATGCGTACAGCGCCCTCACGGAACTCGGGCTCGTACGAATGCTGCTTGGACCCCATGAATTCCATCTTCCCCTGCAACCACGGACTCCATGTGCAATCACGGACTCCATGTGATCACGGACTCCATGTGCAATCACGCACACCGCATGCAATCACGCACACCGCGCTACGAGGGGTCAGGGACCGCAGGAGAATTCATCGTAGATAGAAGTCGGCCGCCCGGCGCATCGCCTTCGTGCGTTCAGACTCGGTATCCAGGTGTTTTGCCAGTTCAGCTGCATACACTCGCAGTAGGTCATGCAATTGATAGTGGCACTCGTCGTGGTGCCGAATCAGGTGTGCGCTGGCGAGATTGCGCAGCAACAGCGAAGCCTCATCCTGGCTGACACCCGCAGTCGCCGCAGCGGCATCGGCGTTGATCGTGTAGCTGGGGAGCAGGCCTAACAGCCGAAACATGCGAGCAGTTTGCACGTCGAGCGTTTTGTAGGAGGTGTCGAACGCATGGCGAAGCACGACTTCACCCGCGGCAAGGTCCAGCCGGGCATGCTCAGGTTTCAGATCGGTGGCAAGAGTGCCGGTGCTGTGGTGTCGATGGCTCACGATGTGCTCGGCAGCCAGGACCAGTGCCAGCGGGAGATGTCCGCAGCGTTCGGCCAACACGGCCACGGCGGCGGGGTCGGCGTCGGCGCGCACGTCGCCGATGATCGAACGGATCAGCAGGACCGCCTCCGGCCGGGATAACTCTGGCAAGGTCAGCGTGACGGCGCCCACCTGGGATATCAACCCGGGCAACCGCGAGCGGCTGGTCACCACGACGGCGCATCCTGGAGAGCCGGGCAGCAGGGGGAGGATCTGCTGGGTGTCGGCGGCGTTGTCCAGTACCAGCAGTATCTCGCGGCCGTGCAGGGCCGAACGGAAGGTGGCGGCCCTCTGGTCCAGATCCGCTGGGATGTGCTCGGTGGGCACGCCCAATGCGCGGAGCAGGTCCTCCAGAACATCGAACGGTGCGGCCGCGGTTCCTGGCCCCGGGCCCCGCAGGTTGACGAACAGCTGCCCGTCGGCGAAGTGCCCGTCGTTGACGGCCCGGTGTGCCGACTGAACTGCCAGTGAGGTCTTCCCCATGCCCGGTGGTCCATTGATGACCGCGACAGGTACCGCAAGGGATTGCTCATCGCCATGCAGCACCCTGTCGAGTCGGTCCAAGTAACGCCGGCGTCCGACGAAGTTGTGCTTCGCTGCGGGCAGTTGGGCAGGATGGACCCATCCTTGCTGTTGACGAGCGGCTGCTTCCAGAGCTGTGGCGATGGTTGTGAAGGTATTGCCGACGTTCAGCGCTCGATCGCAAGCCTCCGCGAAAGTTACCGAGGGCGGTCGCTTGTCCGTCTCGACCTTGCTGACGTGACCTCGGTCGAAGTGCACCCGAGAGGCCAGCTGCGCGAGGGACAGCCCCAGCTGCTGACGGCGAGCCCGGAGCAACTGCCCGAACGTCGCTGGAGCGCCAACAGCCGGTCTGCAGTCGGTGCCCTCGCGGGAAGGTTGTGTTGCTTCCGAGCACTGCGTTAGTTCTCGCAGCATTGTCAATCCCCCCGATCTGTAGAGATCTTCCAAGCGGCCAGCCCCAGGGCGGAGTTGGCTCGGTGAACGTGTTCGTAGTCGATCGGGCTCCGGAACCCACCACGCTGTGCAGTCGGTGCGTGGTGTAGAACCCGGTGATCCAGGTCGCGATCTTCAAGCGCGGCCTCGGTGCGGGCAGCAGAGGTGTGCCGGTGGGTGGGAGTCCTCGACCTTGAGCACGCTGTGAACGCCTCGCTGACGGCGTTGTCAAAGCACGCCCGACACGGCCCGACACGGCCCGACACGGCCCGACACGGTCCGACTCGGTCCGGCACGGCCCATGGACTGGGCCACGCCCAGGCGCCGACAGGTGCAGCGGAAGCGCCGGCAGGTAGAGCTCGCCCTCCCCGGTGACGATCTCGGCATATCGCCGCACCACATCTGGTCCGGGGCATCCGCGGTGAAGTCCCGACGCACGACGTCAGGGGCTGCGGGTGTTCACCGAGACGCGCCGGCCCTCGCGGACCAGGAGGAGCCAGATCTTCGGGGAGGCGTAGGTGCCGTCGGTCCTCTGATTACCGATGAACGCAGCCAGGGCCGCGGAGTCGGACTCGGTCGCTTCACCAGAGGACCGTGCATCGCTTGAGGGCATCACGCTTCATCTCCAGCTCGCGGATCCGCTTGTTCTTCTCGCTCAACTTCTGCCGCAGCCGCTCCAGGTCAGCGCGTTCGGCCTCGTGCATCCGGCCACCGGGGGCCGGTTCGGCCGGCCGGTCGGGGGTCGCCGCCCCGTTGCGGCGTTACCGCGGGGCCCAGCTGTGCAGTGTGCCGGGTTGATGCCGAGTCCCTGACTTCTGGGTCAACGCGCTCCATGGCGACCTATCGGGTCGGCCGTTCCCGGGCGTAGGGGAAGAGCCGTCGTGGACGTGTGCCGCGGAACTGGTGGTGCCTTCGAAGTCCAGGACGACGGCGTCGCTCATGTCGTCGCCAGCAGATCGTCGAGGGTCGGGAAGCGGGCAGAGATGCTGTCTGGTAAGAATCTGCCGACCCAGCCGTCCTCCTCCTGGAAGAAGCAGATCGCGGTGAAGTCCGGGCGCGCTCCCATGTCAAACCAGTGCACCGTCCGGCTGGGGACGGACAGCAGGTCCCCTGCTGTGCACACCATCGCGTGCACTTGGCCCGAGACATGGAGATAGAAGCAGCCAGCCCCTGCTACGAAGAAGCGCACCACGTCTTCGTCGTGGACGTGCTCCTCCAGGAACTTCTCGCGGGTTGTACGCGCCCGCTGGGGCCAGTCCGGGTCGGCTGGCGCGGGCGTCATACGCGCGATGTCGACCAGCCGGTAGGCGCCCTCGGCACTGATGTGGTCGATGTGGCTTCGGTAAGCCCTCAAGATGGTCGAGTCGTCGGCATCGGCCGGAAGCCGGTGGGCGGCGTGCCACCGTTCGAAGCGCACACCGATTTTGAGCAGTTCCTTGCGGATGACGTCCAGGTCGTCGGTGCGCAGACGTACGGTCTCCGGCGCACCCTCCGGCATGATCTGCAGCAGTGTCACCGGGCGTTCTCCTTCGCCACGCCAGGCCCGAAGACGCCGGTCAGCAGGGTCAGGTGACTGAGCTCCTCGATGCACTCCAGCCGGTTACGAGCCTCGTCGATGTCACGGCCCCAGGTGGTTGCGCCGTGCCGGTCGATGAGCAGGGCGGGCGGGACGTCGGCTGCCGACTCATCGAGATAGGCGGTCACGTCGCCGGCGATGCGGGATACATCGGGCCAGTTCGTGAAGACCGGCACCACGACCAGGTGGGGATCAGTCACGCCGAGGTCCTTCGCCGGTTCCAGTTCCTGAAAGACCGCCCGGCCGATGGAACCGGCGTGGCCGGTCAGGGCGGCCAGGGCAGTGGAGTACGGCGCGTGTGCGTGGACGACCGCCCTGCAGTCAGGCACTTGTTGGTAGATCGCGAGGTGTAGCGAGGTTTCGGCCGAGGGCCACTCGGTCTCGCCGAGCAACGGCAACCCTTCGTGGGGGTCGACCATCACCGTGTCCTGGTGGGACATCGTCCCCTTGCTCTGGCTGCTGGCCGTGATCACGACTGCTTCACCGGCTCGTATCGATACGTTGCCGGACGTTCCTGGCATCCAGCCGCGCTCGTACAGGGAACGGCAGGCGGCCGCGAGGTGCCCACGTTGCAGCTCGGCATCCTCATGGATGTATACGGGCTTCACAGGTTCTCTCCTCCTGCACCGGCCTGCGGGACTGCCGTGACAGTCCGGAGTGCGTCGACGGGGATCGGGGCCGGCCGGGCGGCCCTGTTGAGTGCGGCGATCTCGGTGAGGACCGCGTAGCGCTCGACGGTGGCACCGCAGGCCTCCTCCACCGCCGAGCGCACGGCGGCCAGCGTCCCTCCGGTCGCAAGGACGTCGTCGACGAAGAGCACACCGACCGGTACCTCCAAGGCGTCCGAGTCGTGCGGGGTCACGTCGAAGGCGGGGTTGTACACAGGCGAACCATGCCGCGTGGCGGCACGGTTGATCCGGTCGTCCTCGTCCAGCAGCGTCTGAGCCTCTGCGAGGACGGTGTCGGCCCGGTCCTCGAGCACGGACAAGGCACGCGTTACTCCCCTGGAGAGGTTCACTGCGGTCGGCCTGACCGGGCGATGCGCGCTGCGTCGTTGGGTATTGCCTTGGAGCCCAACCGGCCCGAGGAGGTGTGCTTAGGCAGACAGCGCGACGCCGAAGGCGGCCCCGGCGATGCCGAGGGTCGGCGCTCTGCGCACGGCTGGCGATGCGACGGCATCGAGGGGTTCGTCGACGGAATTAATGTGGAACTCCTCCGAGTTTTGCCGCGTATCGGACGGCTGTTTCTAGGCAAGACTGATCCCTGCGTGGGTAGGGGAGAGAGGGCAGCGAGAATTGATTTATCCTCGCGACAGATCTTCCGGAATTTACCGGAACTGGGTCCTTACCGAAGGTTGGACCATGTGGTGGCAGGGCCCCTTCGCCGCTTTACCTGAAAGGATGAGCGACATGCATGCATCTCCTTGGGGAGGGGCTATTTAGGTGAGGTATACCCACCGGTCTAGTTACATCATAGGGATGTGAACTTCCGGGCGTCAACAGCCCATTCTCCAGGTGGCTGGAAAGGGTCTTCTTGCGCTCTGCCGACATGCCTGTTTCAGGGCTTCGGAGTAGCCGTGTGTCGTCCGCTTCGTGACGATCTGTCAGATCGATGGCGCCCCCGGGAGGTGACAGGCGCGGGCTTCCAAGACCATGGCGTTCCTGACGCCCCGTGACCTGCGGGGAAGACTGTGTCTGCCGACACCTCATCGCCGACCCTTCTGGCGGTCGCCGCCGGACAGCCCTCCCGGGGTCGACCCCGGCCCCCCCACGACGAACCCGAGCGGCCAGCCACCCCCGAACACGGTGAGTCCACCCCCGAACACGGTGAGCCTTTTCAACCTGCTGGCAGGGCTGCCTGGTTGGGGGTGGTGGCGTTCGACAGCGATGCTCCTGGTAGGCAGTGTCACCACGACCGGGATGCACCGTCTCGGGCAGGAACTTCGCGTGCTCGTCTGCCCGTCGGGTCGGTGATCGGTCTGTCCCACGCGTACCTGCGTCATCGGGCCCATCAACTGGCCGTCGACTGATGGGAGTCCGGCGTTCGTGATCCTGGACGCCACCCTGCTGCCGATCGGCCGGCTCGCCGCCGACACCCGTACCACTCCGGGAAGCACAAGCGTCACGGCGAGAACATCCAGGTCCTGACCGACCGTTCGCAAGGCTGCTGTGGGCCTGTCCCGCGCTGCCCGGCTCCACCCACGACTGACCGCCGTCGTACCCACGGCGTCGTCGACGCCCTGGCCCCGGCAAACATCAACTGCCGGACGGGCAAGGCGTACCAGGGTGCCGGCCGCCCGATCCGGGTCCCGTTTCGGGGCCCTCCGCTCAAGCGATGGCAGCGCCGCCACAACACCACGCACCCCAAGATCTGCTGTGTCGCCGAGCAGGCCATGACCACACCGAAGCCTGGCACCCACCCCGGCAGAACCGCCCGCAGCACCAACCAGTCCACGGACCTCGTAATGACGGTCGCCGTCCCTCACCACACGTCAGCGTGAGGCGGTAACAGCCTCAACATCACCGCAGCCACTTGACCAGCAACAACGCCCTACCGATCAGGACCCTCCACGGTGCTGCGGTCCTGTTGCCTTGCGATAGACAACAGGGCAGCCCTGTACAGCTTTGCTGGAGCCGACGATAGTGAAATTACTTCCGCAGCAAGGGCGTTGTCCGCCGTAAAGGACACGATTCCCCATGTCCGGATCAGCCGCGACTGAGGTTAGTTGTAGCTGATCCGACCTCCGGTGCAGGCCGGTTCTCGGGTCCGCCGGTTGTTCTCTGACATGGGGTGGACCGGGATTTCTTGTAGAGGTAGCCGTAGTCACGTCGAAGGAGACACAGATGGACATCCAACTCGACCAGGCCGAAATGGTAGTGTCGCCGACCGAGTTCTTCCAGCTCGAGGAGACGGCGCGGATAAGGTCATCCATCGGGCTCAAGCTCTCGGATCATTCATATCTGCCGAAGGCGGACGAGCCGCGCGCCGATTGGGTCGCGAGCGTTGCCGTGCCGGCGTTCAAGACGCTTGCCCAGATGGGTGTTTTTGCGCCGCGATTCTGCACGGTCGGAACGGGTGCAGGCCTGGATGTGCTAGCTGCCGTGGAAATTCTGAAAGCACGTATCGTGGGTTTCACCGATCTCCACGAGGACGTTCTGGCTCATGCGCGTGAAAACATTCAGAGCAACCTCGTGGATCAAGGTGTCGAACTGATTGGCGGAGCGGGTGACATCCTCTCTCCTCTTGCAGGCAAGCTGTCGAATGTCGACGTGATATACGAAAATCTCCCAAATATTCCGATGGCGGAGAGTGGCGATCTTGCTGATGGCCAAACAAGTTCGACATTCATTGCAAAGCGAAGCGAGAAGATTCCGAGCTTCATCGAGAAGAACCTCGTAACCCTGCACTATCTGGCTCTCCAGCAAGCACGGCCGATCCTTCGAGTAGGAGGTCGCGTACTGTCGTCTATCGGCGGGCGTGTTCCATTGTCGGAAGCGTTGGCCCTTGCCGGAGCCGCTGGCTATAACGGCAACATCCTGACCTACACGTGGAAGGTTCAGTCTGAGCCGCACGAGGTGGTCGGCGGCTATGCAAAGTGGGAACGGGAAGGACTGGGACCGTTCCACTTCTACCCGGTGAGCGTTCTGCGTGACACCTTCAAGGGTATCTCGGCTGCGGCGGCCGGTGCGCAAGCTTTGGAGATCGAAAAGTCGCTATCGCCTTACGAGATCTCGGCAGTGGATGCCTTGGCTCGGGTGGAGAAGGGCGAGAAAATCGGTCACACGGTCGCAATTCTTGATTCTGTCAAGATTCCTGACTCTGTTAATTAACACTGCTTCGCCAGATCTCTGGCGCGGTGACAGAGGGGACAGCTCGGCATCCAGCAAGCGCCGGCGCGTGTATGGCAGGCGGATGATGGCGAAGAAGTCTCGAAAATGATGTTCAGGACGCGAGGGAGATCGGACCAAGTCGAGGATCCCGCCCGCGGAGTGATGTTGTATCCGCTCTCCGAAGGCGAAAGTGCAGCCCCATCTCGCCCATCACGAACGACGTCCTGCCGAATCGGTATCACGTTGTTCAGAGCCTCGCCGATCTTTGCGAAATATCATTCCAACCGACTCATACCAGTCGCTGATGAGTTCGCAGCCCATCCGAACTCCCTTGCGTCGTCCGTCACGCCTGGCCAAATTCTCGCCCCAGCAGTGCTCAGTAGGGAGCCGATATGAAGGTTCAATCGTTCATCGGCAACACACCGCTTATCGAACTGAAGACCTTCGACCTTCCGGCCGATGTTCGGATATTCGCCAAGGTCGAATTCATGAATCCGGGGGGCAGTATCAAAGACCGAATCGTCAGTTACATTCTCGACGATGCCGAGCACCGCGGTCTGCTCAAGCCAGGCGCAACAATCGTGGAGAATACCTCCGGAAATACAGGTGCGGCGATCGCGATGATAGCGGCAACGCGTGGCTATCGTGCGATCTTGACAATGCCGGACAAGGTGAGCAAGGAAAAACAGGACGCCCTGCGTGCGATGGGAGCTGAGGTGATTGTCTGCCCGACCTCGGCTGCACCGGATTCGGCAAAGCACTACGTGACGTACGCGCGGCGAATCCATGCTGAGACGCCGGGCTCATTCATGCTGAATCAGTACGACAACCCGCTCAATGCGGAGGCGCATTTCCACTCGACGGGTCCTGAGATTTGGGATGCGCTCGGGCGGTCGGTGACGGCATTCGTTGCATCAGGGAGTACAGGAGGAACGATCTCCGGGACTTCTCGGTTCCTGAAGCAGCAGAACCCGTCCGTGAAGTCTGTCCTGCTCGATCCAGCTGGTTCCATCTATCACCGCTATTTCCATGAGGGTGTCGTTGATCCTTCGCAGATCGCTCCGTATTTCGTCGAGGGCGCCGGCGAGGATCATCTGGTGAAATGCATGGACTTTTCGGTTGTCGATGACGTCATCCAGTTCACCGACGCCGATGCCTTCGCCACGTGTCAGCACTTGGCGAAACGTGAGGGTCTCATTTGTGGCGGCACCTCGGGAGCGAATGTGTGGGGCGCTGTCCGGGTAGCCAGATCACTGACGAAGCCGGCAACGGTCGTCACGGTCCTGCCGGACAGCGGTAACAAGTACATTTCGAAGATCTACAACCCGGATTGGCTGAGGCAGAACGGCTTTGGTACCGGTGAAATTCGCGAATTGGAACCGGCTCTGTAATGGGAAGCACGCAGAAAAATGTGATCGCCGCGCTGACGGCCGCCTTGCTGTGGGCCTTCGCCTTTGTCGCCCCAGCCGCCGTCAAACCCGCGAGTGAACTGCTCCTGGTCACCGGTCGGTATTCCTTGTTCGGCCTGTGCGGCCTCTATGTCCTGTGCAGAGGCTGGAGCCAGCTCAAGCTGATGCCGATCCGGAGGATCCTATTCGGCCTGTACATAGGCTTCGTGGGGTACTTCGTCTTCTATATCTGCGTCTCGTACTCTGCAACAATGGATAGCGGCTTTATCACTGCAGTCGTCGTGGGATCTTCACCGATCACGATCGCAGTGGCCGGCAACTTCGCGGAAAAGCGCATGTCGTGGCGCGAGCTTGTCGCACCGGTCATCCTGATTCTCGTCGGCCTTACGTTCCTCAGCGCCTCGGACTTCATTCAGGGGGAGCGTTCGGATGACACGAACGACTCACTCTTCGCGATACTGCTGGCTATCATGGCCATGCTGACATGGTCCTACTTCGTGGTCCGTAACGCCCAGTCACAGCGAACCTGGGAGACGAAGCCGAACCCCACGATTTGGGCGGCTCTGGTGGCGATGGGGGCAGGCGGCGCTTCTATGGTGTTGCTGCCCTTCGCCATTGCCACCACACCGGATGAAACCTTCGAACCGTACCCGCTCTTCAAGATTATCGCTTGGTGCGTGTTCCTGGGTGTCATCGGCTCCTGGTGGGGCACATACATCTGGGTGAAGGCGGCGCAGGGCATCCCGGTGCCATTGGTCGGGCCGTTGCTCGCCACGGAGACGATTTTCGGAGCGATCCTGAGTCTGCCGGTGGAACAGCGGATGCCCACCTGGACAGAGGTCGGAGGCGCCCTGTTCATTCTCGTCGGGATTGGCGTTTACATGGCGTTCGACGTGAAGAATTCACGATCGAGAGACAGCGGCAGCGACAGCGACACGGAAAAATCGGACGCATCAGATGTGCCCGCGGTGACATAGCGGGCGAGAAAAGAACGGTCATGATCGTTGGCTTAGTCCGACATGGAGGCAATTTCATGAGCAGCTCCTTCGCGAACATCAAGCAGTCGCACGTTTTCTTCGACGATTCCCCCGGGCTGAAGAATTACTACGAGGACTGGGCGTCGCGGTACGACGGGGACCTGGCGGATCAGAAGTGGGTGGCGCCGCGGATTGCGGCCAACTTCGTGCACCTGCTCGCCTCGGCCTATGGATCGCCGGAAACGACCGTTTTTGACGCCGGCTGCGGTACCGGCCTCGTCGGCAGTGTCCTGAGCACTCTGGGTAATTACGTGATCGACGGCGTCGATCTGTCAGAAAACATGGCTGCCGAGGCCTTCAAGACCAATGCGTACCGGAAGGTCTACGGTGGCGTGGACCTCTCGGCGCCAGGACGGGACGAGCGTCTGGACCAGTACGACATCGTAGTCAGCAGCGGCGTGTTCACGCTTGGTCATGTGCGCCCGAAGGCGCTGCTCACGCTGATCGAGTACGCCCGGCCCAATGGGTTGATCTTGGTGTCCACCCGCGGCAGCTACGCCGCTGAAACGGGCTTTGAGGACTTCGCCTTGTCGCGAGAGGTCAGCGAGCTGGTTTCTTTGGAATTCAAGCTGAAAAACGCCAACTACATAGCAGAAGAAGGGGCCGATTACTGGGTCTTCCGCAAGACCGGACCGACGCAGTAACAAGGGGCGCGACAGAGCATCGCGGGCACCGCCGAGACCAACCCGGCGTCAGAAACACGCGAAGCCCCTGGTGGCAACGGGGCGATGAAAATTCAGTTCCGGCCACCAGGGGCCCGCGACGTAGTTCGGTATCACACGCGCCGCCATGCTCAGAAGATCACGAGACGTTATCGCAAAGGGTGCATTGCGCACCACGTGCTGCCACGTGCCTACCCACCACTGTCCTGGAGTGTCATGTCCCGCAGCCTGTTCACCTCGGAATCCGTGACCGAGGGGCATCCCGACAAGATTGCCGACCAGATCAGCGACACCATCCTCGACGCACTGCTGCGTCACGACCCCGCATCGCGCGTCGCGATCGAAACCCTGATCACCACCGGTCAGGTGCATATCGCGGGCGAGGTGACGACCTCCGCCTACGTCGACATCGCCAGACTGGTGCGGGAGAAGATCCTCGACATCGGCTACGACTCCTCGGCCAAGGGTTTCGACGGCGGCTCCTGTGGGTTGTCGGTATCGATCGGCGCGCAGTCCCCGGACATCGCGCAGGGTGTCGACACGGCGTACGAGTCCAGGCTTGGGGGTGCGGCCACAGATGGAGAGACCGACGAGTTGGACCGGCAGGGCGCGGGCGACCAGGGCCTGATGTTCGGGTACGCGACCGACGAGACGCCCACCCTGATGCCGCTGCCGATCGAGCTGGCCCATCGCCTCTCGCGCCGTCTGACGGAGGTCCGCAAGGACGGCACTGTGCCCTACCTGCGTCCCGACGGCAAGACCCAGGTCACCATCGAGTACTTGGGAAGTCGGCCGGTCCGCCTGGACACGGTCGTGGTCTCCTCGCAGCACGCGTCCGACATCGACCTGGACTCGCTGCTCGCCACCGACATCCGCGAGTTCGTCGTCGAGCACGTCCTGGCGCAGCTCGCCGACGACGGCATCAAGCTGCAGACCGACGACTACCGTCTCCTGGTCAACCCGACCGGCCGCTTCGAGGTCGGCGGCCCGATGGGTGACGCCGGTCTGACCGGCCGCAAGATCATCATCGACACGTACGGCGGCATGTCCCGGCACGGCGGCGGCGCCTTCTCCGGCAAGGACCCCTCCAAGGTGGACCGTTCGGCGGCGTATGCGATGCGCTGGGTCGCCAAGAACGTCGTCGCGGCCGGCCTCGCCGGGCGCTGTGAGGTGCAGGTGGCGTACGCGATCGGCAAGGCCGATCCGGTGGGCCTGTTCGTCGAGACCTTCGGCACCAACGCGGTCGCCGTCGGGAAGATCGAGGACGCCATCGCCAGGGTGTTCGACCTACGCCCGGCCGCGATCATCCGCGACCTCGACCTGCTGCGCCCGATCTACTCCCAGACCGCGGCCTACGGCCACTTCGGCCGTGAGCTGCCGGACTTCACCTGGGAGCGCACCGACCGCGCAGACGCTCTGCGCAAGGCGGTGGAAGCGGGCTGATGGCCCAGCGCTGCCGGGATGCCCCGGCGTGAAAGCCAGCGGTGCGCGGTTCCCCCGACCGCGCACCGCTTCCCCGCGTGGCGCCTGCCACCGAAGCCGTTCCATCCCCACACCGGCCCCAGTTTCAAGGAGTGCTTTCCGTGCGCATCGCCGTGACCGGATCGATAGCGACCGACCATCTCATGGTGTTTCCGGGACGCTTCGCCGAGCAGTTGCTCAAGGAGCAGCTGGAGCGGATCTCCCTGTCGTTCCTCGCCGACCAGTTGGAGGTACGCAGAGGTGGCGTCGCTGCCAACATCGCCTTCGGGCTCGGCCTGCTCCGGCTCGACCCGATCCTGGTGGGTGCGGCGGGCATCGACTTCGCCGAGTACGACACCTGGCTGCGGGCGAACGGCGTCGATACGTCCTCGGTGCAGGTCAGCGACAGTCTGCACACCGCTCGCTTCGTGTGCACCACCGACGAGGACCAGAACCAGATCGCCACCTTCTACGCCGGCGCCATGGCCGAGGCCCCCCGGATCGACCTGGCCACCATCGCCGCGCGCACCGGCAAGCCCGCGCTCGTCCTGATCGGAGCCGATGACCCCGCGGCCATGCTGCGGCACACCGCCGCGGCCCATAGCCTCGGCATCCCCGTCGCCGCCGACCCCTCCCAGCAACTCGCCCGTCTCGACCGGGAGCAGACCCGTCAACTGGCCGACCGGGCAGGGTGGTTGTTCACCAACGAGTACGAGGCCGCCCTCCTGCTCGAACGTACCGGCTGGACGGAGCAGCACCTTCTCGGCCGGGTCGGCACCTGGATCACCACTCTGGGCGAGGGCGGAGTGTTGCTGGCCCGGTCCGGCGCCCCCACACTGCGGATACCGGCCGTACCCACGGACAAGATCGCCGACCCCACGGGAGCAGGAGATGCCTTCCGGTCCGGATTCCTCGCCGGCACGGCGTGGGACTGGCCGCAGGAGCAGGCCGCCCAGCTCGGCTGCGCCATGGCCACCACTGTGCTCGAGTCGGTCGGCACCCAGGAGTACAAGCTGATCCCGTCGGACCTGATCGCCCGCATTGACCAGACATACGGCAATGATGCGGCCCGTGCCATCGAGCCGCAGCTTGCGCGTGTGTCATGACCGTGGCCGAGCGCCGACGGGCAGACACTCTGCGAGAAGCACTCGCCACCCGGCTGGTGGTGGCCGATGGGGCGATGGGCACGATGCTCCAGGCACAGGACCCCAGACTCGACGACTTCCAGCAGCTGGAGGGCTGCAACGAGATCCTCAATGTCACCCGGCCGGACATCGTGCGCTCGGTGCACGAGAAGCCGGCGGAGAAGTTCCAGCTCCACCCCGAGCAGTCCGCCGACGCGATCGTCCTGCACCACCCCGAGACCGGCCACTTCAAGGCCGGAGGCCGGGAGTGATGGCATTGCGCGACGTCCTCGACCGGGATACCCCGTCCTTCTCCTTCGAGTTCTTCCCTCCGAAGACCGACGCCGGAGCGCGGTCCCTGTGGCAGGCGATCCGCCGGATCGAGAGGCTGGCACCGGCCTTCGTATCGGTCACCTACGGGGCCGGCGGCTCCTCCAGGGACCGTACCGTCGAGGTGACGAAACGGATGGCGGCCGAGACGACCCTGCGCCCCGTCGCCCATCTGACCGCGGTCGGCCACTCGGTGGCAGAGCTGCGCCACATCATCGGCCAGTACGCCGATGCCGGCGTCCGGGACATCCTTGCCGTGCGCGGCGACCCGCCCGGCGACCCGAACGCACCCTGGATCACGCACCCCGACGGATTCACGCACGCGAATCAACTGGTGTCCCTGGTACGGGAGTTGGGAGAGTTCGGTATCGGTGTCGCGGCATTCCCCGAACGCCATCCGCGCTCGCCCGACTGGGAGAGCGACATCCGGCACTTCGTCGCCAAGTGCAGGGCGGGCGCCGACTACGCCATCACCCAGATGTTCTTCCAGGTCGAGGACTACTTGCGGCTGCGAGACCGGGTGGTCGCCGCGGGCTGTGACACCCCGATCATCCCGGAGATCATGCCGGCCACCGACGTACGCCAGATCGGCCGCTTCGCCGCGCTCAGCGGCGCCGCCTTCCCCGAGAAACTGGCGCACCGCCTGGACGCCGCGCGCGACAACCCTTCAGACGGTCACCGCATCGGCGTCGAATACGCCACCGCCATGGCCGAGCGGCTCCTCGCCGAAGGAGCCCCCGGACTGCACTACATCACGCTCAACCGCTCGACGGTGACGCTTGAGATCCACCGCAACGTACTGAACTCAAGGAGTGCACAGCATGTTCTCGCAGACCACCGCTGACTTCACGGACTTAACGGACTTCAAGGTTGCCGACCTGTCGCTCGCCGCCTTCGGCCGTAAGGAGATCACTCTCGCCGAGCATGAGATGCCCGGCCTGATGTCGATCCGTAAGGAGTACGCCGCTGCCCAGCCGCTGGCCGGCGCCCGGATCACGGGGTCGCTGCACATGACCGTGCAGACCGCCGTCCTGATCGAGACGCTGGTCGCCCTGGGTGCCGAGGTCCGTTGGGTCTCCTGCAACATCTTCTCCACGCAGGACCACGCCGCCGCCGCGATCGCCGCCGCGGGCATCCCGGTCTTCGCCTGGAAGGGCGAGTCCCTGGAGGAGTACTGGTGGTGCACGGAGCAGGCCCTGACCTGGCCCGGGCACACCGGCCCGAACATGATCCTGGACGACGGCGGTGACGCCACCCTCCTCGTCCACACGGGCGTCGACTACCAGAAGACGGGTGAGCTGCCCGCTGCGGAGACCGAAGAACTGGCCGTTGTGCGCGCCCTGTTGGAGAACAGCTCCCTGGACTGGGCGAAGCTGGCCTCGGAGATCCGCGGTGTGACGGAGGAGACTACGACGGGTGTGCATCGCCTGTACGAGATGCACCGTGACGGCACTCTGCTGTTCCCGGCGATCAATGTGAACGACGCCGTGACGAAGTCGAAGTTCGACAACAAGTACGGCTGCCGCCACTCCCTGATCGACGGCATCAACCG
>NZ_JBFAIP010000088.1:0-25554 GCF_040654775.1 Streptomyces sp. NPDC050636 | reverse complement strand
GGGGCACCTCCCAGCGGTAGCCGGGGGACTTCGGCCGGAGGGACCCCCATGCTGCGCTCGCTCATGACCCGACACGGTAGCCGTCGTGAGCGAAGAGGTCAGTGGGGGTGACGGTTCTTGTCATCCCCGGCGGTCAGCGGCTGTCCATAGCGTCGTACGAGCCGTGCGGGCGGTCAGCGCCGTACGGACCCGCAACGCCGCACGGTCCTTCACGTCCTTGGCTCAAGTCCCCGGCTCACGTCCCTGGCTCAAGTCCCTGGATCAAGTCCCTGGCTCTCTTGGAGGCGCGATGCACCACAGGCCTGACACCCTCGCCGTGTTCACCGAGTGGGCGGCGCAGCGGTTCCACGATCTTCCCGCGCTGCGCTTCAGAGAGGGCGAGGGGTGGGGCGACCGCTCGTACGGCCAACTACGGGACACCGTACGGGCGGTGGGGCGCGGACTGATCGGCGGTCTCGGGGTCCGGGCGGGCGATCGGGTGGCGATTCTGTCCGAGACCCGTCCGGAGTGGACGTATGCGCACTTCGGCGCGCTCGCGGCGGGCGCTGCCGTGGTGCCGGTCTATCCGACGGCCGGGGACGAGGAACTCGCCTGGGTGCTGGGCGACTCCGGCGCGCGTGTGGTCATCTGCGAGGGCCGGGACCAGGCGGCCCGCGTCGCACGCATCCGCTCCACGCTTCCTGATCTGCGCCATGTCGTCCTGCTGTCCGAGGCCGTGGCAGAGTCCGGGGACGGGGGCGGGGGCGGGGGCGGGGGCGCGGAAGAGACCGGAGAAGAGACCAGAGAAGAGACCGGGGAAGAGACCGGGAGAGAGGTGCTCGCGCTGGCCGCTCTCCCCTCCCCCGCCGCGCTGTCGGAACTCCAGGCCCGCGCAGCGGCGGTCACCGACGCGGATCTCGCGGCCATCGTCTACACCTCGGGCACCACCGGCCCGCCCAAGGGCTGCCGACTCACACACGGCAACTTCGCAGCCGTCCAGGACAGCACCGCGTACCTCATCGAGGGCGGCCCCGGCGATGTCACCTATCTGTATCTCCCGCTCGCCCATCTCCTCGCCCAGCTCATCGAGTTGAAGGCGCTGCTGCTCGGCGGCACCCTCTGCTACTTCGGCGGGAAGATCGAGAACGTCGTCGCCGAGCTGGCCGAGGTCCGCCCGACGCATCTGCCGTCCGTCCCCCGCCTCTTCGAGAAGGTGCACGCCACGGTCCGTTCACTGGCCGAGTCGCAGGAGGGCCGGGACCGCTTCGAGGCGGCCGTACGGGCCGGGGTCGAGGTCACCGAGCTGCGTGACCGCGGCGAGGAGCCGACCGGGGAGCTGCTGGCGCGCTGGCGGGCCGCCGACGAGACGCTGTTCTCGCTGGTCCGGGCGGCCTTCGGGGGCCGGCTGCGGTGGGCGCTGACCGGCGCGGCACCGATCGCTCCGCAGACCCTGGACTTTCTGCGAGCCTGTGGGATCGCGGTCCACGAGGGGTACGGCATGACGGAGTCGGCGGGCGTCATCTCGCTCAATCACCCGGGGGCGGTGCGGTACGGGACGGTGGGGCGGCCGGTCGCGGGCTGCGAGGTCCGGATCGCCGAGGACGGTGAGGTGCTGGCCCGCGGCACGAACGTCTTCCCCGGCTACCACGCGAATCCCGAGGCGGACGCGGAGGCGCTGGACGCCGACGGCTGGCTGCACACCGGCGACCTGGGCGTGCTCGACGCCGATGGCTTCCTCTCCATCACCGGCCGCAAGAAGGAGCTGATCATCACCTCCAGCGGCAAGAACCTCACTCCGTCGACGGTCGAGTTCGCCATCCAGGAGTCGCGCTATGTCTCCCGCGCGGTGATGATCGGTGACCGCCGCCCGTACCCGGTCGCGCTGATCACCCTGGACCCCGAGGAGATCGCGCAGTGGGCCGCCCGTACGGGCACCTCGCCCGGCGACGCCCCGGCCCGCCATCCGGCGGTCCGCGCGCTGATACAGGAGGCGGTCGACGCGGCCAATGAGCGGGTGGCCCGCCCGGCCCGGATCCGCGCCTTCGCGATCCTCGCGGAGGATTTCGCGGTCGAGTCCGGGGAACTCACACCGACGTTGAAAGTACGGCGGGCGGCCGTGGCGGGGCGGTACGCGGAGGAGATCGAGGCGCTGTATTCCGGGGCGCGCCTGGCTCACGGGTGATAGAGCGACCGGGAGCGGGCCAGGTCGACCGGCCCGTCACCGATGTCCAGGAAATGGTTCAGCTGCCATTTCTGCGTATTTCCGGCCTGGCGATTCGTCGTGGTGACCCACGGCGGGTAGACACGGAACGCCCGTTTCCCGCCGACACCGTTCCTCGAAACGATGCCCTTTTCGCAGAGCACGGCTCTCGGGAAGACGAACTGTCCGAAATGCCGGCCCTCACGGGTGCTGATGACGAAGAGGTCGACCGGGTCCGCAGCGTCGAAGGGCTGGATCGGGCCGTCCGCCGACCTCTTCCACACCGTGACGAACTGGCCGACCTTCGTCGGAGTTGTTCTGGCCACGCGAAACCTGATGGCGTGGCCGTCCACGGTAAGAACATGTGCCGCATAGTCGGCGCTCTCCGCTTCGGCTTCCGGCCGTCCGCAGCCGAACCCGCTCGGGTCGTACACCAGCGCCTTCGCCGCGAGGAGGTCGCCAGGCAGCGGCCCCGTGGAGGACCAGGGATCGGGGTGGGCGGCGGGGAATTCCGTGGCGCCGTCGCAGTTCGGTGTCATTGCTCCATTCTCCGCGGGACGGCGGTCAGACAAAATTGACCTCCGCGCGTTGCAACAGCGGATCTTCCACCATCTGCCACAGCGGCACCGCGTAGTTGCCGAAGCCGTACCGGCCGCCGAAATGCAGGCCGAGGACGCGGTGGTCGGCGAGGTCGAATACCGGCGAGCCACTGTTGCCGCCGAGCGTGGAGCAGTCGTGCTTCATGACGGTCTGCTCGGGCACGAGTTCCGTGGTGGTGCCGGGCTGGAGGCGTTTGACGTTGTAGACGTCCATGAAGATCCTGCGCATCGACTCCGGTTCATTGCGGCGGCCGTCCCATGCCGGGTAGCCGACGCAGTACACCGGACGTCCGGGCAGGTCGGCGGGTGCGTCCGCGGCCACGGCCAGGGGAGCGAGCGGCGCGCCGTCGCCGTCGCCGTCGGACGGGACGACCCGCAGCAGGGCCATGTCGACGTCCTCATGGATGCCCAGCACTTCGGTGATGTTGTAGGCGGGCGGCATCGCACCCGGGGTGGCGCCGTATTCCTCGGCCATGTCGAGCTGGGCGCTCATGCCCTGCTGGAAGGTCCAGCCGGTGCCGTCGCCACGGGCGAACTCCAGCGCGACATGACGGTTCGTCATGACAACGCCGGGGCTGACGAGGAACGCGGTACCGAGCCAGTCCAGGCTGACGTGCCCGGAGACCTCGACCCGTCCGACGCGCGCGATGGACTCGCAGATCGCGGCCCGGTGGCCGTCGAGCACCGCCCAGTCGCCCTGCTGCGAGGTGAAGTCATGGTGCTGGACGAGGATGGCGGGTCTGCCTTCGAGCAGAACGATGGCCTCCATCCCGAAGGACTCGTCGTCGGTGATCTCGTCCGCGCGCCCTTCGGCGAGCTTCTCCAGGCCGTTGGTGCCCGCCGACAGCACACGGGTCCGTTCCTGCTGGGCGTACTGGGATATCTGGCCGGCGGGCAGCTCTTCGGCGGGCAGCTCCGGCGCGGATTCGGGGACTTCCCAGGACAGTCCGTCGCGTACCCGCTGTGCGACCTCTCGCAGGTCCGAGAAGACCTGCTCGGGGTCGGTCGCCACGGGTGATCTGGTACGGCTCCGGTTGCGCATATCGACCTCCTCGGTCACGTCGGTCGCGTCATGTCGTCACGTCGGTCTTGTCATGGCGTCATGTCGGTCGTGTTGTGCCGTCACGTCGTCATGTGGATCCGTCGTTTCCGTCTCGTTGTGCCGTCTCGATCTCGGAGTGGATGCCGGGGCTGTTGGCCGCCAGGTGACGCAGGACGCTGCTCATCTGGGTGCCGACGTTGACAAAGGCCGTCGTCTTGCCCTGGTACATCACGTTCTCCACGCGTCGTGCTCCACGGTGGAGCGCCACGACTTTCCAGTCGTCGGTGAAGACGGGCGAACCGGAGGATCCGCCGCGAGTGTCGGTGAAGTAACGCACATCGTGCTCGTCCGCTTCGTAGACGAGGTTGTTGCGCAGCGCGACGCGCTTCGGCTGACCGCCGGGGTGCTGGATGATGTTGACGGCCACGTAGTCGCCCTCGGCGACGGCCAGCGCCTGCTTCGCCAGCTTCAGTACGGGCCGGGAGGGCTCGGCGGCCAGCCGGAGGACCGCGTAGTCGAGTTCCGGGTCCGCGGCGACGAGTTCGGTGACGGTGGCCTCCTCCGTCTCCACCTCGTCGGTGTCGAAGTCGAACCGGGCGCTGGTGTGCTGGGCCTGGAGGCGGAGGTCCGAGGCCTCGGCGACGGGCCGCCCGGTGCCGGTTCCGGCGCGGGCATTAACCACGTGGTGGTTGGTGATGAGCAGATCCGGGGCGATCAGCCATCCCGTACCGGCGTGCGGGAAACCGTTCGGCTGGAGCGGAGCGCCGCCCTGATACGGGGAGACCTTGATACGGGCGACCGCCGCGCCGGCCTGGTCACCGCCCCGGAGGAATCCGATGGGGACCGTGTCATCGCGGAAGACGACTTCTTCCTTGATTTCCAGGGCGGGCACGCCGGCCATGACGTCCGGCTCGCCTCCGGCGTTCCGCGCCACATCGTCCAGGGCGCGCTGGAAAATGGTGAGCGGCGTGGCCTCGGCGGTCTGGGCGACGGCGTTGCGCAGCCAGATCTCCAGCGGAACGGTGCCGTCCACGAGCCGCTCCACCCGGTTCATCTCGTTCAGATCCGAGTGCAGCTGCCGTCCGGGCGCGGGCAGCAGCGGCAGCGTGCCGCGGTATCTGGGCATGATGCCGTCGAACAGCATCAGCCGGACGGAGGGGTCGGCGAGCCCGGTCTCCAGGGCGGCGTCCCGCACCGTGAGGATCTCGTCGGGCGAGAGATAGGCGGTCACAAGCGATCAGGCCGCGGGCGGGCCTTCCCTTCATCGGGCTTGGGGATTTCTTCATCGGGGTCGGGGGTTCCTCCGTCCGGTTCGGAGGTTTCTCCGTCCGGTTCGGAGGTCCCTTCGTCCGGTTCGGAGGTCCCTTCGTCCGGTTCGGGGGTCCCGTCGTCCGGTTCGGGGGTCCCGTCGTCCGGTTCGGGGGTCCCGTCGTCCAGTTCGGACGATGCGTCATCCGGCTTGGGGGGCTTGGTCCCCGGGGCGGTGACGGCTCGCGTCGCCGTACGGCCGCGGGTGCCCACGCCCGTGGCGGCGGCCACCCCGGCGACGATCTCGCCGCTCTTGTCGGGCATGGCCAGCAGCCGCCGGGCGACCTCGTCGAGGGTGCCGCGGTCGCGGGCCAGGCGCAGGATCCCGGTGATGCCGGTGGGCGCCTCGTCCGCCGGCTGCCGGGGCGGGCCGATGGCCTCGTCCAGGATCTCCATCACGGGGCGCAGCAGCCCCGGCTGACGGGAGGTCGCACGGCACATCGCCGCTCCCAGGGTGTCCAGTGTCTCGTCGTCCGTCGGCAGGCCCACGACGGCCAGCGCGTGGTCGAGCGCCCCGGGATCCTGGCCGTAGATCTGCGAGGCGACCGCGCGTACGAGCACCGGCTGGTCGGCGAGTACCTCATCGGGCAACCTCCGTAGCCGCAGGGCGAGTTGGCCGTCCGCCTCGGCGTCCGGGGTCTCGGCTCCGGCGGCCAGCCGGGCCCGGGCCAGCAGCGCGCCCATCGCTTCGAGGTCCTGCCCGAGTCCGACCGCGACGTCCTCGGCCAGCCGCAGGTCGTGGCCGGCGCTCTGCAGGTCGCCGGCGTCCTCCGCGAGGCGGGCGGAGAGCAGCAGCAGTTCCAGCCGACGGTCGTCGCAGCCCGCGCTCTTGGCCTGCTCGATGGCGTCCGACGCGGCGCGACGGGCCTCCTCGCGCCGTCCGAGCCGGTTCAGCGTCTCGGGCAGCAGGGAGTGCAGCGGACTGCACGGCGTCCAGGGCCGGCGTCTCCCCAGCCGGGTGAACGCCGCCTCGGCGAAGCCCTGGGCGAGCAGATCCTCGACCTCGCGGGCGGCGATCCGCTCCCAGTCCTCCTGGTCGGCGCCCGCGGCGACCTGGTCGGGAGCCCCCGCACCGAGCTTCGCCGTGAGGAAGCCGGCGGCCCTCGGGGTCATGTCCTGCTGCGCGCCGGCCAGGAACCGCTCGACACCGGGCAACCACCGCTCCTCGACCGAGCGCGGGTTCTCGTCCAGCCGCAGCCGGTGGTAGATCTCCTCGGCGCGTGCCTCCAGCCCGTCCTGCGCGGCGTAATAGCCGACCGCGCGCCGTTCGACGTCGCGCAACACGGCGGTACGGTCACTGTCCGGCAGGCGCAGCATGATGGCGCGGACATCACCTCGGTAGCGCACCGCCTCGGCGCTGGCGTGCTCCACCATGTCGAGGCGGCAGAGCTCGTCGAAGAGCAGCCGGGCGTCGTCCAGCGTCGCCACCGGCAGCCCGCAGGGTTCGGCGAGGACGTCCTTGACGATCTCGGGGGTGATGACGCGGAGTACCAGGCCCGGGTGGGCGAGCCGGCGGACGTCCGGGTTCGGGATGTGGTTGAGGATCCGGTCGTAGAGGATGCCCTGGACGAGCAGTTGGTCGACGCGGCGGAAGACGTCACGGCGGCGGGCGGGCAGGCTCTCGATGAGCTCGCCGGTCCCGTCGGCGTCGCCTCCGCCGAGGGTGGCGGCCCGGGCGGCCAGTTTCAGGCTCAGCGGATGGCCGCCGACCCGTTCGGCCAACGCCCTTGCCACATCGGGGTCGTTGACGCCGCCGGCTCTCAGGAGGCCGACGGCCGCCTGCGGATCGAGTTCGTGGAGTTCGATCTCCCGAGAGGGCATGGTCCGCGCGGGATGGTCGACGGGGGCGCGCCCGGAGACGATGACCCGCAGCCGCGGGTAGACCTGCTGGAGCGCACCGCAGATCGCCCACGTCCTGCCCAGCACCGGCGACCCCCGGTACTGGGCCTCCTCGAACGAGTCGATGACCAGCACGAACGGCGGGGCTGACGGCTCCGGCGGCGCCGGCTCGTTCGGCCGCTCCGGCACCGCCACCGCCCGGACCAGGATGGCGGCCACCCGCCGGATGAGGTCGGTCTCCCGCCCGGCCGCCAGGAGGTGGAACTCCTGTGAGGAGCCGCGCCCCAGGACGGCCCGGGTGGTGGCGAGCCGGTGCAGCTGGGTCACCCGGTCCTGGCCCTGCCGCTGGCTGCGGGCCGTCTGCTGGCACTCGTCCGCCAGTGTGTTCAGCTCGGCACGGTGGGCGGGGTACTGGATGCCGAGCTGCCGGGCGGCCTCGGCGATCAGGGTGACCGGCTCCTGGATGGAGAGCGTGGGCCGCTCGAAGTCGATGTAGGCGAAGGGGAAGCAGGGGGTGCGGTCGTGGATGCTGTCCAGCAGGAACTTGGCGAGGAGGGTGCTCTTACCCATGCCGCCGGGGCCGTGGATGACGAGCGGGGGTTCGGGGGCCGGGCGGGCGTCCGCGGGCTCCTGTCCGGCCGGCTTGCCTACGGAAACGTAGTCGCGCAGTTCGGCGAGTTCGCGGGTGCGCCCCTGGAACGGTCCCTGTACGAGGCGTTCGAGGGGCTGCAGGAGCCTGGCCCGTTCCAGTGCGTGCTGGAGCTGCCCGATGTCCGGCAGTCCGCCGATGCCCGGTACGCGGGAGAGCCACAGCACGGCCTGGAGGGTGTCGGCCAGTTCGTCGGCGTTCCGGCCCGCCGACTGCGGCGGGCTGCCGGCCAGGCAGGCCAGCGCGAAGTGTTCCGGACCGGGCTCCTCGGGGAACTGGTCACGATTGCATTCCAGGGCGAGCCGGGCGGCCTCCGGGCCGGGCAGCCCCCGCAAGGCCCTTTCCCTGATATCGGATTTGAGGGTCCACGTGGCGTGGTCCTGCATGCCCATGTGGGTGCAGTCGTCGAGCAGTTCCAGGGTCGCGCCGCCGGTGGCGCGGTCCTCTCCGGGCAGCCGGAGCAGCAGCGGGTCGAAGCGGGAAAGCAGGCAGGCCGCCTGCCGGTAGGCCGCCCGCGTGTTCGAGACGGTGCGGGTACTGTCCTTGCCTCCGCGCAATTCCTGGCGCAGCCGGGCAGTGAACAGGTCCCGCACCTCAGAGGGATCGGTAGACACGGATGGCCCCCTCCGCCGCCGTGCAGACCTTCCGCATATAGCTTTCGCCGCCGTTGCCGTTGCCGTCGGCCTGAGCGGCGCGGAGAACCTCTTCGACGGCCACGTCCACGAGTTCCGCGATCGAGGATTCCTCAGGCTTTCCGGTGCCGAGGATTTTGGGCGGGGATTCGTGGAAGTACTGGTCGAAGAAATGGCGCAGATCGGCGGGTTCGGCGATCCGTGCCGTGTCCCAGCACATACTTCCCCGCAGGTCGTAAGGGAGTTGGCGCATCGCGGGCCCGTATCCGAGAAGCACCAGGCGGGGTGCCTGGTCTCCGCGCACGGCGGCGTGCTCGTAGATGGCGAGGGCGAATTGCCCGATGAAGTCCCATACATCGGAGCTGGGATCGAGCTTGTCGCACTCGTCGAGGACCAGCCAGAAGCGCTCCTCGAAAGCGGTCGCCCGGCCGACGACCCAGTGCACGGCATCGTCGATCGACGGCAGCAGGTCGTTCAGTTCCGTCGGGTTCAGCGGCGAGACGCCCGCGCGGGGGTCGGCAACGAATTCGGCCAGCCGCCGGATGACCTTCTCGGCGGTGGCGGTACGCGACAAGGTGACACGCGCCGGACGGAATCCGCTGTGCTGTCCGATGTGGCGAATCAAGTTGTACGTGTACGACCGACCGCTGCCCGGATCGCCGTCGACGAGCAGTACGGACTTTTCCGGGTCCGCCACGAACTGGCGCAGCGTTTCCCGTAGATCCTGGCGGTCGATGAAGACCTCGGTGCCGTTCTTGAGGACGCAGGTACGGAAATTGTCCTGGGAGGCGTGGGTACGCCGGTCCTCGCGCAGCCGCTCCAGGAACTCGCGGGCTTTCGCGATTTCCGGCAGTACCGCCAGCCGGTCGATCGCGGTGACGGCCTCGACGAGTTTCAGTTGCCGCTCGATGTCCTTGCGGGAGGCCTGCACCAGTGCGCGGGCGTTCTCCGCACTGACGCTCGTCAACGGCAGCGCGCCGACGAACTCCTCGGGAAATCCGTACTGGGCGAGCTGCGTATGCGGGTCGGTGGTGTCGAGGAGGTACTCGCGCACCCAGATGGTGACGAGGTCCCATTCCGTTTCGGCCAACGGCATAGCACACCTACCCAGCCGCCCTCAGGAGCACGGCACGGACGGCCTCCCTTTTGTCATGTTTCCACCCAGTACATCCTCGCGCAAGCCGGTACGCCCCTCACGCAAGGCGGTGGAAGATCTGCTGGACCGGCTCCCTGACCTGCTGATTCGACAGATACTGGGTGATGCCGTGGTGGTTCCTGCTGTCGTTGGAGACCAGCAGGTCGGTCACCCGGTCCTGCGGTGCGTACTCGGGGCGGAGCGTGTGGTCGAGAGCCACCAGATCGCGCAGGTCCGAGGCGTTGCGCCAGGCCAGCACGCCGGTCGGGACGGCGGGCGGCCGCGCCAGGTGGTCCTGCACCTCGGTGATCGCCAGCGGCGATCCGACGGTGACGAGCAGCTCCACGTCCCGCCCCTGTTCCGCCAGCACCTCGTAGGCGACGATGGTGCCCAGGCTGTGGCCGACCACCACGACGGGTGCCCCGTCCAAGCCCTCCAGCGATTCCTTGACCACATCACGGATCGCCGGTCCCGCCCCGCCGAAGAAATAGGCGTGGACGTCCTTGAACGTGTGCTTGACGAGCAATCGGAAGACCGCGCTACGGGCGGACCGCGGCAACGGCAAGGTCTCCAGCGGGAGCTGATCACCGGCACCGGTTTCCGTGAACTCCCCGGCACCACCCGTGCTCCCCCCGTCCACCTCATGCTCCTCGCTGTCGGAAAGCGTGTCCGCGAGGTAGACCATGTCCCGCAGCCAGCCGGCGAGCGCCTCCTCCACAGCGGGTCCGGGGAGGCTTTCCGCCGCGACGCCACCGGCATCGAACTGCGCTTCTCCCAGAGTCTTCGCCACGAATTGCTCAGGCGCTTCGAATTCGGCGGGCGCGGGCATCTCCTCGGACACCGGTAAACCGGTGGATGCCACCGCCTCCTCGACTCCCACCGGACCGCCGTCCAGCGGGTCCGGACGGAAATCGGGCAGCGGCTTCTCGTACCGCAGCGAAGCCCAGTACGCCATACGCGAGGACTCGCCCATATCCCTGCCGAAAAGCGCCGTGTCCCACTGGGACTTGAGCAATTCCGGACGGACCTTGTTCCCATTGCCGTGGACGTAGATGACCCTGGGTTGCATCGCACCTCCAGTGGACCGTCACCGCACGAAAGCACCGGCACTGCCAGTATTGGGCCGTGTCGAGGCGGCCGCCAATCGGCCCCCGACGCAGAGCCCGAACTTCTTTGTGACCGGCCGGCCCGGGACGAATTCCTGGAACAGCATCCGTTCACGGTGTGAGCCTAAGGGCCATTCCGACCCTGACCCATCGGACAGGCCCTAACCCAGCGTCAGCAGACATATGGGCCTCAGCAGATCCGCGGCAGCTGCTCCCCGATCGGCAGATCGACCACCCGGGTGCCGCCCAGCGGAGTGCGGGCCACCACCATGCCGGGGTGGTCCTCGACGGCCTCGCCGATCACCGCGGCCCCGGCGCCCAGGGGGTGAGCGCGCATCGCCTCCAGGACGGCGTCGGCGTGTTCGCGGGGGACGAAGGCGACGAGTTTGCCCTCATTGGCGACGTACATCGGGTCGAGGCCGAGGATGGCGCAGGCGTTGGCGACGGTGGGCGGGACGGGAACGGCACGTTCCTGGAGGACGACTCCGGTGCCGGCGGCGGTGGCGATCTCGTTGAGGGCGGCGGCGAGGCCACCACGGGTGGGGTCGCGCAGTACGTGCAGGTCGGGAGTGACGGCGAGCATCGCCTCGACGAGGCCGCCGAGGGCCGCACAGTCGCTCTCGATCTCGACGCCGAACTCCAGCCCCTCCCGGACGCTCATGATCGCCACGCCGTGGACGCCGATGGGGCCGCTGACGATGACCACGTCGCCGGGGACGACGCGTTGCGGGCGGAGGTCCACGCCGTCCGGGATGAGGCCGATGCCGGCCGTATTAACGTAGATGCCGTCTCCGTGGCCGGCCTCCACGACCTTGGTGTCGCCGGTGGCCACCTCGACCCCGGCGGTCCGCGCGGCCGCGCCCATCGCCTCGGCGACCGCCGCGACCACCGGCATCTCGACGCCCTCCTCCAGGATGAACCCGCAGGAGAGGTAGGCGGCCCGTGCGCCGCTCATGGCGAGGTCGTTCACCGTGCCGTTGACGGCGAGGTCACCGATGCTGCCGCC
This sequence comes from Streptomyces sp. NPDC050636, assembly GCF_040654775.1. NCBI lineage: Bacteria > Bacillati > Actinomycetota > Actinomycetes > Kitasatosporales > Streptomycetaceae > Streptomyces > Streptomyces sp. NPDC050636. The sequence continues at coordinate 14,059 of NZ_JBFAIP010000088.1, read as the reverse complement.
GGGGAAGAAGAGCGGCCGGACGACGAAGGAGTCGGTGGAGAAGGCGAGGCGTGCGCCGCCGAGGGATACCGCCGCGGAGTCGCCGAGCTGGGCGAGGAGGTCACCGCCGAAGGCGGGGGCGAAGATCTGCTGGACGAGTTCGGCGGACAGCGCGCCGCCTCCGCCGTGGCCCATGACCACCCGCGGCTGGTCGCGCAGCGGGGCCGGGCAGGTCCAGCCGGAGATGTCGATGGTGGGCAGGTCGCGGGCGGCCGGGGAGGGCACGCCGGTGGCGGGGAGGGTGGTGTCAGGCAACGGGGCTCGCCTCCATCGGGGTGGGTGTGACGCCGAGTCGGCGGTAGAGGTAGTAGGCGGCACAGGCACCCTCGCTGGAGACCATGGTGGCGCCGAGCGGGGTGCGCGGGGTGCAGGTGGTGCCGAACGCCTCGCACTCATGGGGTTTGAGCAGCCCTTGCAGGACTTCTCCGCTGCGGCAGGCGGCAGGCTCACGGGTGGTGATGCCCTCCACCGAGAAGCGGTGTTCAGCGTCGTAGTCGCGGTAGCGGGCGGACAGCCGCCAGCCGCTGGCGGGGATGACGCCGATGCCGCGCCAGGCGCGGTCGGTGACCTCGAAGACATCCTCCAGCATGGCCTGGGCAGCGGGGTTGCCCTCGGGGCGTACGGCGCGCGGGTAGGCGTTGTCCACGGTGTGTTCGCCGCGTTCCAGCTGGCGGACGGTGCGGCGGATGCCCTCCAGGATGTCCAGCGGTTCGAAGCCGGTGACCACGATCGGGACCTGGAAGCGTTCGGCCAGGGCCGGGTACTCGCCCATGCCCATCACGCTGCACACGTGTCCGGCGGCGAGGAACGCCTGGACCCGGCAGCTGGACGAGGTCATGATCGCTTCGATCGCGGGCGGGACGCGGACGTGCGAGACCAGCAGGCTGAAGTTGGGGATGCCGAGCTTGCGCGCCTGACGGACCGTCATGGCGTTGGGCGGGGCGGTGGTTTCGAAGCCGATACCGAAGAACACGATCTCGCGGTGCGGGTTCTGCTGGGCGATCTTCAGGGCGTCGAGCGGCGAGTAGACGACCCGTACGTCGCCGCCTTCGCTGCGGACCCAGAACAGGTCGCGGTCACTGCCGGGGACGCGGAGCATATCGCCGAAGGAGCAGAAGATCACGTCGGGTCGGGCGGCGATCTCCAGGGCCTTGTCGATGACTTCGAGCGGGGTGACGCAGACCGGGCAGCCCGGACCGTGGATCAACTCCACCTGTTCGGGCAGGAGTTGGTCGATGCCGTGCCGGATGATGGTGTGGGTCTGGCCGCCGCAGACCTCCATCAGGGCCCAGGGCCTGGTCACCGTCGCACGGATGTCGTCGAGCAGGCGCCGGGCCAGCTCGGGGTCCTGGAATTCGTCGATGTACTTCACTGCCGCGCCTCCCGCGCTCCGTCGCCAACGGCCGGCCGCCGCTGGTCGGGGCCGCCGCCCGCCTCCGCGGCCGCCGCCTCCCAGGGGTCGCCGAACTCCTCCTGCAGCAGGCCGAGTTCCTCGAAGAGGGCGAGGGTCTGCCGGGCCGACTCCTCGTCCAGCCGCTGCAGCGCGAAGCCCACGTGGACGATCGCGTACTCGCCCACCGTGAGGTCGGGGACGTACTCCAGGCACACCTCCTTGACCACTCCGCCGAAGTCGACGGTGGCCATACGGGTGCCGTCCCGTTCCTCGATCTCCAGAACCTTGCCGGGTACCGCCAGGCACATGGGCCCTCTCCTCGTCGTGGGTACGTTGCATCCGCCTCGCCGTGGCCTAGGTCACGGCTCCCGTCCGACGCGCCGCCACCACGATCTGGCCGAGCGCCAGTCCCCCGTCGTTCGGCGGGACCCGGCGGTGGCGCAGCACGGTGCAGCCGTCCTCGCGCAGCAGCCGGGCGGTGTCCGCGGCCAGCAGGGTGTTGGCGAAGACGCCGCCGGTCAGGGCGATGGTCCGCAGGCCGGTGCGCTCCCGGGCCAGGGCGCAGCCGCGCCGGACGAGGCCGGCGACCGCGGTGTGGAAGCGGGCCGCGATCAGCGCCGGGGCGGTGCCCGCGCGGAGGTCCTCGACGATGGCGGCGAGCACCGGGGCCGGGTCGGCGACGAGGTCGGTGCCGCCCGCGGCGGGTGGTGCGGTCCGCAGGGCGAAGACGTAGCCGGGGCCGACGTCCTGGCCGGCGGTCAGCGCCGCGGCTTCGAGGGCGACCGCGGCCTGGGCCTCGTAGCCGGCGTGGTGGCAGATCCCGGCCAGCGAGGAGACGGCGTCGAAGAGGCGGCCCATGCTGGAGGTCGGAACGCAGTTGAGGTTGCGTGCCAGCTGCCGGTCCAGCAACCGCCGCTCGTCGGGCGGGCAGGCCGCCACCGGGGGCAGGTCACCGGCCCAGTCGATGCCCGCGGCGCGCAGATGCGCGAGTGCCATCCGGTACGGGCGCCGGACGGTGGTGTCGCCGCCGGGCAGCGGGACGTAGGCAAGATGCCCGAAGCGGCGGTATCCGGCGTAGTCGGCGAGGAGGATCTCGCCGCCCCAGACCGCGCCGTCGTCGCCGTGTCCGGTGCCGTCGAAGGCGACGCCGATGACCGGGTGGGCGCCGTCGAGGCCGTGTTCGGCCATGGCGGCGGCGATATGCGCGTGGTGGTGCTGGACGCGTACGAGCGGTCTGCCGTCGGTGTGGCGCTGCGCCCACTGGCCGGAGCGGTAGCCGGGGTGCCGGTCGGCGGCCAGGAGCCGGGGGCGTACCCCGGTGACCGTCTCCAGGTGGGCTTCGCCTCGCTCGAACTCGGTCTGGGTCGCGAGGTCGTCCATGTCGCCGATGTGCGCGGACAGCCAGGCGCGGCGGCCTTCGGCCAGGCAGAACACGTTCTTCAGATCGCCGCCGACCGCGAGCGCGGGCCGTACCGGCACGGGCAGCCGGACCGGGAACGGGGCGTAGCCGCGGGAGCGGCGCACGAACAGCGGCTCCCCATCGCAGATACGGACCACCGAGTCGTCGCACGGGACCTGGATCGGGCGGTCGTGGGTGAGCCAGGCGTCCGCGAGGTGCGCGAGGCGCCGCAGGGCTTCGTCATCGTCGGTGACGATCGGCTCGCCCGCGACATTACCGCTGGTCATCACGAGCAACCGGGGCCCGGGAGGGTCGCCGGGCAGGCCGAGGAGCAGGTGGTGCAGCGGGGTGTACGGGAGCATGACGCCGAGGTCGGGGCTGCCGGGGGCGACGGCCCGGGACAACCGCGGGCCTCCGGGTCCCGGGGCGGGTTCCGGGAGGCGGCGCAGCAGGACGATGGGGCGTACCGCGCCGGTGAGCAGAGCGCGTTCCTCGACGCCGACGCGCACCAGGTGCCGGATGTCCGAGAGGTGACGGGCCATCAGGGCGAACGGTTTGTCGCCGCGGGCCTTGCGGCGGCGCAGCAGGGTGACGGCGGTGTCGTCGGCGGCATCGCAGACGAGGTGGTAGCCGCCGAGGCCCTTGACGGCCACGATCGCTCCGTCGGCGAGCAGGCGGCGGGTCTCGGCGACGGGATCGGGGCCGGTCACCGCGTACGGCGGGCGGGTGCGGTCGCCCGGGTCCGCGGTGAGCAGACGCAGGCGGGGGCCGCAGTCGTGGCAGGCGATGGGCTGGGCGTGGAACCTGCGGTCGGCCGGATCGGTGTATTCCCGGGTGCAGTCGGGGCACATCGGGAAGCGCGCCATGGTCGTCTGCGCGCGGTCGTAAGGGAGTGCGGTGACGATGGTGAAGCGCGGCCCGCAGTGTGTGCAGGTGAGGAACGGGTGCCGGTGGCGGCGGTCGGCCGGGTCGGTCAGCTCGGCCAGGCAGGCGTCGCAGGTGGCGGCGTCCGGGGAGACCAGGGTGCGGGCGATGCCGTCGGTGCGGGAGGGGAGGATGGTGAAGCCGGAGCCGCCGATGGCGGCGATGTCCTCCCCGTCGACCGTCTCCACCACGGCCAGTGGTGGCGCATCCCCGCCGATCCGTTCGCCGAAGCGGGCGACGGCGACGGGGGCGCCCTCGACTTCGGTGACGACTCCCTCGACGGTGTTCGTCACATGCCCGGTCAGTCCCAGTTCGGTGGCGAGGGCGTGCACGAACGGGCGGAACCCGACGCCTTGGACGACGCCGCGCACGGTGACCCGGCGGCGTGCGACGGCCGTCGCGGGGGCGGTGCCGGAGGCCTCGTCGACCTGCCGGGTGGTCATGACTGCCGGGTCGTGACCGGGAACTGCCGTGCCATGACCGGGATGTGACGGGAAGCTCCGTCAAGCGCCGCCAGCGCCCGGTCCAGCAGCACGCCGTCCCCGTCGCCCTGGCGCGCCGAGGTGCGGACGATCTCCACGCCGGGGTTGACCCGTTCGACGTTGGCGCGGAACGTCTCCTCGTCGAAGGCGACGGCCTCGGCGATATCGGTCTTGGTCACCACGACCAGATGGGCCAGCCCGAAGGCGGTGGGGTACTTCAGCGGTTTGTCCTCGCCCTCGGTCACCGAGGCGAGCACGATCCGCAGGGTCTCCCCCAGGTCGTAGGAGGCCGGGCAGACGAGGTTGCCGACGTTCTCGATGAACAGCAGCCGGGTGTCCGGCGGAAGCCAGCCGTCGAGGTGCCCGCCCAGCATCCCGGCTTCGAGGTGGCACAGTCCGTCGGTGAGGACCTGCTTGACGGGCACACCGGACCGGGCCAGCCGTACCGCGTCGTTCTCGGTGGCCAGGTCGGCGGTCAGCGCCGCCACCGGCACGCCGCGGCGCCGGGCGAGCGACAGTTCCCGCTCCAGCAGGGCGGTCTTGCCGCTGCCCGGGCTGGACAGCAGATTGACGATGCCGGTGCCGCGGGCGGCCAGGTCCTCGCGCAGCGCGTGGGCGCAGGCGTCGTTCTTGGCGAGGACCGCCTGTTGCAGGTCGACGACACGGCACATGGTTCAGCGCTCCTCATTGGTCGGTGGACGATCGGCCGGCAGGTGCTCCGGGACTGGTGCCGGTACGGACGTCGGTACGGGTGCCGGCACAGACGTCGGTACATGCGCCGGGGCGTCGTGCCAGCACACGCTGACGATCTGCAGTTCACGGCCGGACAGCAGCTCCGCCGTCGCGGTGCCGCACCGCGGGCAGCTCAGCCGCGGCGGCATGCCCACCGCCCAGGTGTCCGCGCAGGGGAGGCAGCGAGCACGGGCGAGGACCGGTTCCGCGATGAGTTCGGCACCCTCCAGCACCGTTCCCGCGCAGGCGAGTTCGAAGGAGAAGGCCAGCGCGTCGGGGACCACTCCGGCCAGTTCGCCGACCTGGAGCCGGACGCTGCTGACCGTCGTTGCCCCGGCGGGCCGGGCCGCGCCTTCGACCTGGTCCACGACCGCCAGCGCGATGGACATCTCGTGCATCGGTCTCCATCTGGTGCGGGGTTGACCGGGTGCCGCTCGGCTTCATTAGACGGTGCGGCCTGAGGGCGCCCGGGGTGCCTCGCCGGGGCGGCGCGGTGGCGTACGCCGTTCGGTGCAGCGTCGCCCCGTCCCAGCGGTCACATGGCCCGCATACGGAGGTAGCGCCTGAGGTCGGGCAGCAGGGACTTCAGTGCGACGGCGAGCGCGGCGGTGGCCGCCCCGCCAAGGGCGAGCTTCAGCATGATGTGGGTTCCTCTCAGTGGTCAGTGGTGTGCGGCCGGAAGTCAGCGGTGTGCGGCTTGGGCGTTGTTGCTGCGCGGCCGGGTCCCGACTCCCTGCGGACGCGCCGGGTCGAGCAGGTCCAGGATCAGCGCCACGGCCTCGTCGACCGCGGCGCCGACCGCCTCGCTCAGCCCGATGCCCTCCTCGACGTCGGCGGGTTCACAGCCGACGATCAGCACCCGCTCCGGGCGGCTGCCACCGGTGCCCTCGCTGAGCGTGTCGAGCAGCGCGAGCACGGTGTCCGGCGTCATGAGGTGGCCGTCGAGTGCGGGGCTCTGCGGGCAGGCGGGGGCCGCCGGGTCGGTGGCGTCGAGGAGGTAGACGGTGCCGGGTTCGCCGCCGCGTGCGGAGGCGTCGACCAGCAGGACCGTGTGGTAGCCGTCGAGCATCTGGTAGGCCAGGTGGACGCCGCGTACACCGGCGTCGATGATCTCCGCTCCGGGCGGAAGGGGAAGGTCGGCGAGCCGGCGGACGGCTTCGACTCCGAAGCCGTCGTCGCCGAGGAAGATATTGCCGACACCGGCGATCAGGGTCCTGGTGGGCGGCTTGCCGGGCAGCTCGTCGAATGGTTCGTCGGGCAGCTCGGCGGGCGGTTCGCCGAGGGGAGCGTCGGTGCTCACACGTCCTCCAGGGGGGCGACTTCGTCGGGTTGGAAGTACAGAAAACGGCCCTGTTCGCGCCGGATGTCGACGCCCGGATCGCCCTCCACGGTCACCGCGAGATGCACCCCGCCGTCCACGTCGTGCAACACGGCCTCGACATGCGCGCTGCGTCCCTGGAGGAAGAGGTCCTGGGCGTCGGTACGGCGCCGGCCCGGCTGCAGCAGGACCCGGCTCCCGGCGCCGATCGACCGGCCGTCCACGGTGATCCGGTCGCGTACGGGGTCGACGCTGCGGTCGCTCTCGGGGTCCCACCAGGGGGTTTCCGGGCGGCGGCCCGGCACGTCGGGGGCCGCCGGGTCCGGGGGCGCGGCCGGGCCGGGTCCGGTGACCTCGCGCAGCGCCCGTACGGCGCCGTGCAGCCGTTCCAGCACTTCGGGGGGCATCGAGTCGGCGAGTTCGATGACCTCGGCCGCCCGGGGGTCGGTGCCGCGGGCCTCGCGCTTCTCCTGGTCGGTGAGGGCGGCGGTGCGCAGCGCGAGGATCTCGTCGATCTCCAGGGCGTCGTAGAGCGCGCCGGGGCTCTCGGGGGCGATGGCCGGGTGGTCCTCCAGGATGATCGGGGAGGACAGGAGCACATCGGCGCGGCCGGGCTCGCCCGCGAGTACCGGCCAGGCGTGCAGATTGCGGCAGGTCGCGACGGCGCCCTTGGCCCACTCGGGCGGATCGGTCATGGACAGGAACGCGCCCGTTCCGAGCCCGAGGAGGAGGTGCGCGGCGACCAGGGAACGGGGCAGCGCGGCGTCCCGGTCGGCCGTGCCGTCCGGCGTCCAGTCGCTGGTGTTCTCCACGGTGGCGGTCAGCCGCATCGCCGTGTAGGGGCCGTCGAGTTCGCTCGCGGTCAGCCGCACCAGCCCGTTGACCTCCTCGCGGCGGCGCACCAGCCGGCCGACGGGCCGGCCCTCCGCGTCGTGCACCGGCTCGGTCTCCTCCCGCGCGGGCCGGGAGAACGGGACGGTGATGCCGTCGCCGCACAGCTCCGCCACATCGGCGACGAACGTGACGCGCTCTTCCGCCCCCTCGTCCCACGGGACCAGCACCCGGTCGGGCAGCTCCAGCTCTGCCACGTCCTCGAACTCGCCGTCGGGGCAAAGGCGTTGGACCGTACGCCGCTGGGCGTGCAGGAACCGCAGTTCGGCGGAGAGTCGGGCGCCGGCTCTGGGCTCCATCAGGCATTCGGTGCGCTGGAAGGAGTGCTCCGCGCTCTCGGCCCCCCAGTTGGGCGGTACGAGCACACCGAACTGCCAGCGGAGTCTGTTCTTGGCCGCGGACGCCCGGTACGGGTAGAGCACATAGCCCTCGAACAGCACGGCGTCCGCCACTTGGCGGGCGACGGCGAACCGGTCCGCCATCTCGTCGGGCAGGACGGTGGTCGTCACGGCGCGGTCCTCTCGGCGGCGGGGCGGGCGGCAACGGGGAACGGTTCCGTGGCGCGGGCGGTGGCCAGCAGCGCCTCCACCGTCGCTTCCCAGGAGGGCAGTGCACGCCGGGAGCGGAAGGCGAGCAGCGCGTCGAGGGTCTCGCGCGGCAGCCGGACCCAGCCGCAGCCGGGGAAGTGCGCCTCGGTCATCTCCTGCCAGACGGGCACCGGCATCCGGAAGGGCGCCTCCTTGTCCCAGGGCACCGGTTCGACGCGGAAGCCGCCGGCGCCGGCGAACACGGTCCCGGAGAACAGCAGGAGCAGCGACACCTCACCGTCCCGCAGCGCGTGGAAGTAGCGGCTCGCGGCGACGTCCATGTCGTATGTGCAGGGGACGGGGAGGTCCACCTCCGTCTCACCGGTGAAGCCGGGGACGACGAGCGAGACCTGCGCGAATTGCAGGGGCTGGAGGGTGCTGCCCCAGCGGGAGCGTTCGCCGAAGAGGTCGGTCAGCGCCGCGGCCTCCTCGGGCGCATAGCCGCGGCGGGCCGGTTCGATCCGGATCTGGCAGCGCAGCGCGATGGCGTGCACCCGGGCGGCGTCGGCGGCCGTGATACGCAGCCGGAAGACGAGGGTGGGCCCGGCGGCGTACCGGTCGGCGCGTACACCGGTGCAGACGAAGGAGAGGTCGGTCACGGACGGTCGTCCTCCTTCGGCGCGCGGGCCCGCCGGGCGACCCCGTCGAAGAAGTCGGCGAGGGCGGCGCGGGCCTCGGCGCCGCCGTCGAAGCCCTGCCACAACAGGCGCATCCGGCCGACCAGTTCGTAGCAGATGTCGACGGGCACCAGGTAGCAGTCGATACGGCCCTCGGAGCGGCGCAGCAGCAGGGCCTCCACGTCGGGTTCGAGGAGCCCGGCGAGGCGGCTGGCGCCGAGGACGGCCTGCCAGGTCGACGGGTCGAGTTCGCTCTCGGTGGCGCCGGCCGGGCTGGGGTAGAGCGCGACCAGCCGGTCCTGCGCGGCGTCGCGGAGGAAGAAGGCGACGCCGACGGGGATCTGGAGGCGGTCCCAGGCCGCGTCGTCGAGAGTGTGGTCGGGGTCGGCGAGACAGCGGTTGGGGACGGTACGGAACTGTCCGGCACCGGGCTGGTCGAAGAGCAGCGCGCAGGGGGTACAGGCGCAGGCCAGCGCGCGCCGGCGGGTGTCGGCCAGATGGCGGTGGTTGCGGTCGGTGAGCACCGCGCCGCACAGTTCGCAGCGCTCGGGGGCCGGTGGCGGCGGCGTACGGAATCGACGCAGGCCGCGGTGGGCTGCCGCTGGTCCGGGGCGCACGGTCGCCGGCTGACGGCCGGTCACGAGGTGGTGGCGGCGGTCGGCGGGCGGCGGGAGATCTGCAACAGGGCCGGTTCGGCCTGCGCTCCCGCGGTCTCCAGTTGCACCGAGGTCACCTCGGGCGCGAAACAGGACAGGGCGCTCTCGGCGGCCTGTTGGGCCGCCTGGGCCGTACTCGGACAACCACAGCCGCCGGAGCCCTCCCCGGACCCGGACGATCTCAGCCGAAGCACACCGGTCTCCTCATCGAACCCGGCGATTTCCAGGGCTCCTGCGGGGTTCTGGCGCCGGACGCTCTCCAGGGCGCGGCCGATGCGGGCCGAGGTGTTCTCGGGATGCAGTTCGTGCAGCACCAGCAGGCTCGCCACCAACTCGTCGCCGAGCAGTGCCGCCCTCGGGCCGTCGCCGCCCGCGCGGTCCGTCCCGCGGTCGAGGAGGCGCATGATCCGGGCGAGTCCCGCTCCGTAGAAGTCCATCAGGACGCGGACGAGTTCCTCGGCGGCCGCGGTGGATTCGGCATCGCCGCGCTGCGCGAGACGGTCCAGGACCTCTTCGACGCACCGTGCGGTCGTCTCGGCGTGCGGTGTGGCGGCGGTCTTCGCGGGTGCGGCAGCAGTGTCCGACGGGGCGCTCATCCGCTCAGTCCGCTCAGGCCGGTGGGCACATGCATCTTCTGTACGGACTTGCCGTCGCCGACGTACATATGGACGCCGCAGGGCAGGCAGGGGTCGAAGCTGCGGACCGTGCGCATGATGTCGATGCCCTTGAAGTTGTCCGGGGTGTTCTCCTCGAAGATCGGCGTGTTCTGGACCGCGTCCTCGTACGGGCCCGGCGTGCCGTAGGTGTCGCGGGTGCTGGCGTTCCAGGGCGTGGGCGGATACGGGTGGTAGTTGGCGATCTTCCCGTCCCGGATCACCATGTGGTGCGAGAGGACGCCGCGTACCGCCTCCGTGAAGCCGCAGCCGATGGACTCGTCCGGGACCTCGAACTTCTCCCAGGTCTGGGTGCGTCCGGCGCGGACCTCTTCGAGCCCCTTCTCGGCGAAGTGCAGCGCCATGCCGGCCGCGTACGCCTGGAAGTAGGTACGGGCACGGTTGCGCTCCAGCGCGTTGCTCCACTTCGGGATCTTCCATTCGAAGCGGGTCTCGGGCTTCGTCATGCTGCGCGGCAGGTCGATGACGACACTCCGGCCGGTGGCCTTGACGTAGGGCGTGTCGACGAGCCCGGACAGGGCGGTCGACCACAGGCGGGCGATCGGGCCGCCGCCGGTGTCCAGCGCCAGGTGCTCCTTGCCGTCGAACCAGCGGGGGGACATCACCCAGCTGTACTTGTCGTTGAAGTCCCGCTTCTGCGGGGCGGGGATGGTGTGCTGGTTCCAGGGGTGGCGCGGGTCGACGGGGTTGCCGAGCGGGTCGTGGGTGACGAACTGCTCCTGCCCCTGCCAGTCGTCGTAGTAGGAGCTGCCGAGCAGGATCCGGATGCCGAGGTTGATCTGGGTGAGGTCGTTGGTGACCAGCTCGCCGTCGACGACGATGCCCGGGGTGACGAACATCCGCCGGCCCCAGTCCGTCATGTTGCGATAGGTGAAGTCGCAGTGGTCCGGGTCGTTGAGCGCGCCCCAGCAGCCGAGCATGATGCGGCGTCGGCCCACCTCTTCGTAGCCGGGCAGCGCCTCGTAGAAGAAGTCGAAGAGGTCGTCGTGCAGCGGAACGACCCGCTTCATGAATTCGACGTAGCGCATCAGCCGGGTGAGGTAATCGGTGAACAGCTGGACGCTGGCGACGGTGCCGACGCCGCCCGGGTAGAGCGTGGAGGGGTGCACATGGCGGCCCTCCATGAGACAGAACATCTCGCGGGTGTAGCGGCTGACCTGGAGCGCCTCGCGGTAGAACTCGCCCTCGATGGGGTTGAGGGCGGTCATGATGTCGGCGATGGTGCGGTAGCCGTGGTCGCCGGCGTGCGGCGATTCGGTGCGCTGGGCGAGTTCCCAGACACCGGGGTTGGTCTCGCGGACCATCTTCTCGCAGTAGTCGACCCCGACCAGGTTCTCCTGGAAGATGTTGTGGTCGAACATGTACTCCGCGGACTCGCCGAGGTTGATAATCCACTCCCCCAGGTGCGGGGGCTTCACCCCGTACGCCATGTTCTGCGCGTACACCGAGCAAGTGGCGTGGTTGTCGCCGCAGATGCCGCAGATCCGACTGGTGATGAAGTGCGCGTCGCGCGGGTCCTTGCCGCGCATGAAGACGCTGTAGCCGCGGAAGACCGACGAGGTGCTGTAGCACTCCGCCACCCGCTTCTGCTTGAAGTCGATCTTTGTGTGGATTCCGAGGCTGCCCACGATCCGGGTGATCGGGTCCCAGGACATCTCCGTCAGACCGCTGCCGTCACCGGCCGTCTTTGTCGTCGGTGCCATCGTGTGTGCCGTTGCCCTTCGTTGCGCGCGGGAGGTGGGGTTGGCCGGAGCGGTGGTTTGGCCGGAGCGGTGGGGTCGTTCGGAGCGGTGGGGTCGTTCGGAGCGGTGGGGTCGTTCGGAGCGGTGGGGCGTGCGGTCACCAGGGGGACGGATAGCCGGTCGTCAGCTGGTCGCCGCGGTGGCGCCACTTGGGCTCGTGGTCCACGGTCTTCGCCGTGATGTTCCGCAGCCGCCGGATGACCTTGCCGTAGGTGGCGCTGGCGGTGACGGAGACCCTCGCGCCGGGCGGCTCGTCCATGAACGGCATGAACTTGTCGGGGAAGCCGGGCATGGTGCAGGCGATACAGATACCGCCGACGTTCGGGCAGCCGCCGATGCCGTTCATCCAGCCCCGCTTGGGCACATTGCATTTCACCACGGGACCCCAGCAGCCGAGCTTCACCAGGCACTTGGGCGAGTCGTACGTGGTGGCGAACTGGCCCTGCTCGTAGTACCCGGCCCGGTCGCAGCCCTCGTGCACCGTGGCGCCGAACAGCCAGGTCGGCCGCAGTTGGTCGTCCAGCGGGATCATCGGGGCCGCGCCCACCGCCTGGTACAGCAGATAGACCAGGGTCTCCGAGAAGTTGTCGGGCTGGATGGGGCAGCCGGGCACACACACGATGGGAATGCCGGCCTTGGACGTCCAGTCCCAGCCCAGGTAGTCGGGCACGCCCATCGCACCGGTCGGATTGCCGGCCATCGCATGGATGCCGCCGTACGTGGCGCAGGTGCCGATCGCGACGACGGCGAGCGCCTTGTCGGCGAGTCGGTCGATCCACTCACTGGTGGTGATCGGCTGCCCGGTCTCGGGGTCGTCCCCGAAACCGCACCAGTAGCCTTCCGGTTTGATGGCCTCGTTGGGGATGGACCCCTCGATGACCAGCACGAACGGGTCGATCTCGCCGCGTTCGCCCTTGAAGAACCATTCGATGAACGTGTCCGCGCCCTGGACCGGGCCGCATTCGAAGTCGATCAGCGGCCAGTGGACGGCGACCTTGGGCAGCCCCGGTAGCGCGCTGAGCGCGATCTCTTCGATGCTCGGCTGGCTCGCGGCGGTCAGCGACACCGAATCGCCGTCGCAGCTCAGACCGGCGTTGATCCAGAGAATGTGGATCGGGGACTCGTCCTCGGCGGACGGCGCGTGGGCGGCACCCCGGCTGCCGGTCTCGGTCTCAGCTGCTGCGCCCATGGGGAGGTCTCCTAAGGGAGGTATACGACGAAAGCGCACATTACGGCTTCCGTTCCCCTTGGTAGCACCGTTACGAACGGCTGGCGCCGTCAGCGAGGCCGATCCGGTGATGAGCCGCCGGCGACGGGGCCAGGGCCTGTCCGATGGGGCATGGCCGGGCCCTAGGGCACCCCCGCGGTGCGCCCGCCCCGTACTCTCCCGCCGCCTGCTAGGCCTACGTCAGCCCAGGGAGCCGGCCTCCACCGTCGTCACGGTGAACCGGCCGCCGCACACCCGCAGTCCCCGGCTGCCCGTGGTCATCGCGTCCTTCGAACCGGGCGGGTAGACATAGACGAGCTGCGAGGCGGCCCAGCACGGGGTGTCCGACATGCCGTCATTGACGGTGTGCAGCACGGCGTGCGCGCTCTTCCCGGGCTGCAGCCGGACGGACCCGCCGGCCGCACCCTCGCGGGTGGCGGGCTTGCCGACGGTCGAGCCGTCACGCTGGATCAGCGAGACGCCGGGGAAGCCGCGCAGCGTACAGGCCGTCTTGCCCTTGTTGGTGAACACCAGGGGGTAGCGGATATTGCCCGCGCCGATGTCCTCGCGGCCGAGGCGCAGCGACATATTGGCGGCGGTGCAGCGGTCCGACGACGTCATCGGTGAGGTGTTGGCCTCGGCGGAGCTCGGCCGACTGGGGCTGGCCTTACCGCCGGTGGGCCTCGCCCCGCCCGTGGACGGCTGCCCGGCGCTTTCGGAGGCGTGCCCCTCGCCGCCGGAGGGATGCGTCTTGCTTTCGGACGACTTCGGACCCTGGCTGCCGTCTCCGCCGGTGGTGGCGGACGCGGTGGCCGACGAGGGGCCGGAGGCGCTGCCCGGGCCGTCCTGGCAGGCGGTGAGCGTGAGCGCCGCGACGGCGATCAGCGATCCGGCGGCGACACGCCCCCAGCTAACGCTGGGAGGTGCCCCCAGGCCGCGGCGGCTACGGGTCTTGATGGTGAGCGACATGAGTCTCCCCCTCGTGTGGGTGCGGTGCGTACTCCTTCCGTGGGTACGCACGGTCCGTCCGTTTGCTCTTCCAGCGTGACCCAGGGCACTGCCGGTCCGCTAACAGGGCGCTAACGCACCGCTAACGAGCCGCGGCACCGGGCCTGAGGGTGACCCCGGTGGCCCGTTTCACCAGCCGGAACTCGGGGTGCGCCGTTCAGAATCGCAGAATTTCCGGCGTTCCGGACGCACCACGACGGGGTTCGGCCGTCCGGCCCATCCGCCCCAATGGCCTCGACAGCCCCGCCGGCCCCGGCAGGCAGCGGAGGAGTGGCGGGCCGGCCGCTCCCGCTACTCCCCCCGCCCCTGGTCGGCGCCGATGTTCGGCGGGTCGGCGATCGGATTGCCGTAGAAGTCGCGGTCGCCGGCGTCGGCGACCCCCAGGGCATG
>NZ_JBFAIP010000087.1:0-25897 GCF_040654775.1 Streptomyces sp. NPDC050636 | reverse complement strand
CGACACGCTTCGACAAGCTCGCCGTCCGCTACGAAGCCACCATCCAACTCACCCTGATACGGCAAACACTCTGACCACATCTCAAACACGCCTTAATGCCGACGGCTCGATCGGCGCCGTCCAGAAGCTGGTCAAGGCCGACATTCCCGTCTTCGTCATCAATGCCGAAATCAACAAGCAGGGGCTGGCCAAGGCACAGCTGATCTCCGACAACGCCCAGGGCGCGGCACTCGGCGCGCAACACTTCGCCAAGATCCTGGGCGGCAAGGGCACTTACGTTCAGCTGAACGGCCCGTCGTCGGACAACAACGCCATCGCACGCGCAGGCGGCTACAAGAGCGTCCTGTCGCAGTACCCGGGCGTGAAGAACCTTCAGACGCAGTCGATTCCGTGGGACAACGCGGTCGGCCGCAACACCACCCAATCGATGCTCCAAGCCCACCCCAAGGTGGACGCAGTCCTCGCGAGCGGCGACGGATTCGCCGTCGGCGCCGTTGCCGCCCTCCGGCAGGCCGGCCTGGCCGGCAAGATCAAGGTCGGCGGGTTCGACGGCTCACCCGACGCCGTGAAGGCGGTCAAGGCAGGCCACATGTCCTACACCGTCCTGCAGCCGGTGGTGTGGTTCTCATCGAAGGCAGTCGTCCAAGCCGACCGCTTCATCAGGACCGGAAAGACCGGAGCGGACTCCGAGAAGCAGCTGTTCAACTGCACGCTCGTCACTGCCGAAAACGTCGACAAGTACACCGCGCCCTACACCCTAGTCAACTAGCGCGCACGCAGCCTCCGGCCAGCGCGCAGGGAGCTCAGCCCCCGCAAACGCTCTCCGAGTCACCCCGAACGGATGCAGAACCGATGAACGCTTCAGCTACGCGACGCCGAGTCGTCGTCACCGCACCCGACACCATCGAGATCCACACCGCCCCCGTCCCCAGCCCCGAACGTGGAGAAGCGCTCGTCAAGCTCCACGTGTCGGGAGTCTGCGGCACGGACAAGGCAGGCGCACACGGCGAGCACGCCTTCTTCAAGCCTCCGTACTACCCCGGCCACGAAGTGGTCGGCGAGGTCATGGCCATCGGTGAAGGGGTCGACAACGTATCGGCCGGCGACCGCGTCACCGCCGAGCCCACCCTGGTGTGCGGCCACTGCAAACCGTGCACGACCGAACGGGAAAACCTCTGCGAGAACCTGCAGTTCTTCGGCTGCGGATACCGCGAGGGCGGCATGGCCGACGTATTCACCGTCCCCGCCGACCGACTGCACCCCGTCCCCGAAAACTTCACCACCCACCAGGCAGCACTCATCGAACCCCTCGCCACACCCGTACACGCCGTACGCCTGGCAGGAAACCTCGACGGCAAGGCCGTGGCCATCCTCGGCGCCGGAACGATCGGCCTGCTCCTCCTCGCGGCGGCACGGCACAACGGCGCACGGAAAATCGTCATGACCGACACCCTCGCCACCAAGCGAGAGCTCGCACTCCGCCTCGGCGCCGACGCCGTCATCGACGCCGCACGCAGCGACCTCGCCCAAGCCATCCGATGGGAGCTGGGGGAGAGCGCCGACGTTGTCTTCGACTGCGTGTCCATCCAGCCCACCGTCGCAGCAGCGATCCAGATGGTCGTCAAGGGCGGCACAGTGGTCGTCGTCGGTGGCGCACGCAAGCCCATCACCATCGACCTCCCCGTCGTGCAGGAGTACCAGGTCCGCATCCAGGGCGCGACGACCTACCGCGCCGAGGACTTCCACGACGCGACCGACATCATCGCCAGCGGCGCGGTCGACGCCGCCGACTTCATCACCGCCACCTTCCCGCTCACCCGAGCCGCCGAAGCGTTCGCAGCGATCACCTCCGGGACCGAGGTCAAGATCCTGGTCGTGGCTGAGGACAACGACGGCGAACGGGCCCAGCCCCAGGACGGCCGCCCATGACGTCGCCACCCACCGTGCTGGTAACCAGCCGCTCCTTCTCCTCCGGAGATCTCGACGCACACGGGCAGCTCGAAGCCGCCGGAGCCCGCATCGTGACCGCGCCACCGGACCACGACCTGGACGCGCTCCGCCCCCTGCTGGCACACACCGCAGCCTGGATCGCAGGAACCGGCCCCATCACCACCACCCACCTGGACGCCGCGCCCCACCTGCGCCTGATCGCGCGATACGGCGTCGGAGTAGACGCCGTCGACCTCGCCGCAGCCGCACGACGCCACGTCCTGGTGACGAACACCCCCGGCGCCAACAGCGGTGCCGTCGCCGACCACGCCGTCGCGTTGATGCTCGCCGCGCTGCGGAACGTCACCACCGGCGACCACAGGGTCCGAGCCGGCGACTGGCGGGTCGACAGAACCCGCGAGCTCGGCCGCCTGACGGTCGGCATCGTCGGCGCGGGACGCATCGGGCGCGGCGTCGCCGCCCGGCTGTCGGGCTTCAAAAGCACCGTCCTCGGACACGATCCCTGGGTTCCCGACGCCGACCTGCTGGCCGCCGGCATCGAGCCGGTGCCCCTGGACCGGATAGCCGCCCGCAGCGACATTGTCTCGCTGCACGCCCCAGGTGAGCAGCCCCTCATAGACGCCGCCTGGCTCGCCCACGCCCGGCCGGGACTGATCCTCGTGAACACCGCGCGCGCCGGCCTCGTCGACGAGCAGGCACTGGCAAACGCACTGACCGACGGAACGGTCCAGGTGTACGCCTCCGACACCCTCTCCTCGGAGTCCGGGGACGCCAACAGCCCCCTGCTGGCCAAGGGCCTGGCCGACCGAACGATCTTCACGCCGCACTCCGCGGCGCAGACCGTCGAGGCCGTCGACAGCATGAGCCTGGGCACGGTGACCGCGGTGCTCGCCGTACTGCGCGGCGACACCCCTCCCAACATCGTCCTTCCCCCTTCCACCAAAGAGAAGATCTGAGTGAACGAGACAACAGCGCTTGCCGCCCTACGCACCGCGGGAGTCGTGGCCGTGCTGCGGGCCCCGACCGCCGACCAGGCCGTGCGTGCCGTCGATGCCCTCGTCGCAGGGGGGATCACCGGCGTCGAGATCACCTACAGCACCCCCGACGCGGCCGAGGTGATCCGTGAGGTCGACCGACGGCACGGTGCGGCCGTCCACCTCGGTGCCGGAACCGTCACCACCGCCCACCAAGCCAAGGAAGCCGTCGACGCCGGTGCACGGTTCCTGGTCAGCCCCGGCACAGACCCGTCCCTGGCCGACGCCATGCTCGACACCGGCGCGGCGGTGTTCCTGGGCGCGCTGACACCCAGCGAGGTCATGACCGCCGTGCGGCTCGGCACACACGCCGTCAAGATCTTCCCGGCGTCGCTGGTCGGCCCCGGCTACCTCAAGTCTCTGCGCGGCCCCTTCCCTGACGTGCCGTTCATGCCCACCGGTGGCGTCAACGCCGGCAACCTCGGCACCTGGTTGGACTCCGGAGCCGTCGCCGTCGGAGCCGGCGGCGAGCTGTGTTCCGCATCCGCGATGGCCGCTGCCCGCTGGGACGAGATAGAGGACACCGCGCGGCAGTTCGCCGACGCATTCGCCCGTGCCACGACGGAGGCCAAGTCATGACAGCGCCAACGGGAAACGGCACCCACATGGGCTTCGTCGGTGTGACAACCGGCAGCTCATCAATCATGAAGGTGTTCCCCAAGTGGGCCGAGGTCCTCGGGCTCCCGACGCACACACTGATCGGGCACGACATCGAGCTCGGGGCGCCACAGGAGACGTACCGCGACGTGGTCGGCTCGATCAAGGGCACCTCCGACCACTGGGGAGCTCTGGTCACCTCCCACAAGATCGCGGTGTTCGAGGCAGCCCACGATCTCTTCGACGACCTCGACGAACTCGCCCAGACCTTCGGGGAGATCTCCTCCATCGCCAAACGCGGCTCCCACCTGACCGGCTCCGCGAAGGATCCCGTGACCGTCCGGCTGGCCCTGGAGGAATTCCTCCCCGCCGAACACTTCTCCACCACTGGCGCCGCTGCCCTCATCCTCGGCTCCGGTGGCTCCGGCTGCGCACTGAGCCACCAACTCGGCGCACGCACCGACCGGCCCTCCCGCGTGATCTGCACAGCGCAGTCCAACGAGCGCCTCGACCACCAGCGTCAGCTGCACGAACGGGCCGGCATCGACCCCACCCTCATGCAGTACGTCAAGACCACCGGCCCCGACGACGTGGACGCACTCCTAGCCGCCCTGCCCCCCTCCAGCCTCGTGGTCAACGCAACCGGCATGGGAAAGGACCGCCCCGGCTCCCCGCTCAGCGACAGCGGCCGGTTCCCGGAGCAGGGCATGGTGTGGGAGTTCAACTACCGAGGCTCACTGGAGTTCCTGCACCAGGCCCGCGCCCAGCAGACCGGACGCGGTCTGGTCATCGAGGACGGCTGGCGCTACTTCATCCACGGATGGACCCAGGTCATCGCCGACGTCTTCGACATCCCCATGCCGCACGAGACCGTCGACGAACTGGCCCAAGTCGCAGCCGGCGTGCGCTGATGTCCCAGGTACGCACCGTCCTCGGTGACACGCCCGCAGCCGAACTCGGCCGCACCGACTACCACGAGCACCTCTTCCAGGCCACCCCGCTGCTTCCCGGCGACGAGCTGGACGACGAGCAGCTCAGCGGAGCCGAGGCCGCGTCACTCCGCGACTCAGGATTCACCGCGATGGTCGACGCCACGCCCACCGGCCTGGGGCGCAACCCCGCCGCCCTGGCCCGCATCAGCGCCACCCGCCACCTTCACGTCATCGCGACGACCGGGGCTCACCGCGAAGCGCACTACGGCCCCGGGTACTGGTTGCTCCAACTCACCGACGAGCAGCTCGCAGAGCGCTTCACGCGCGACATCGAGGCCGGAATGCCCAAGGCCGACGCACCGGACCGGGGCGTGGTGGCACGCGCACCGAACGGCGAACCGGTCCGCGCGGGCGTGCTGAAGGCAGGCATCGGCTACTGGAACATCTCGCCCTTCGAACGGCGCGTCCTGGCCGCCGTCGCCCAGGCACATGCCCGTACCGGTGCCCCGGTCATGGTCCACCTTGAGCACGGAAGCGCGACGTTCGAGCTGCTCGACGTCCTCGCCGCCGATGGCGTCAGACCGGACGCGGTCATCCTCGCTCACATCGACCGGAACCCGGATCCCGTACTGCACGCAGAGCTGGCGCACGCAGGCGCGTACCTCGGCTACGACGGATTCGCCCGCACACGCACCTGGCCCGACTCGGCACTGCTCGACTGCTTCATCCGAGCCGCGGAACTCGGTGCGGCCGAGCGCCTCCTGCTCGGCGGCGACGTCGCCCGCCGTACCCGCTACGCCGCGTACGGCGGCCTGCCGGGCCTGGCCTACCTGGGCGAACGCATCGTGCCACGTCTCGTGACGAGCGAGAACGAGAAGCTCGCCGAAGCCGTGCTGGTCACCAACCCCGCGCGACTGCTCGGCCGTTTCACCGAAGCCAACACCCCCATCGACTGACCCCCACCACCCTCACCACCCCACCGCCCCTCCACCGACAGCAACGAACGGAAAGAGAACGTCATGTACAGAGAAAAGCTCGAACTCGACGGTCGCGTGGCCGTCGTCACCGGCGGGGCCCGCGGCATCGGGCGCGCAATCGTCGGAGCCCTTCAGGAGATGGGAGCACGGTGCATCATCATCGACATCCTTGACGACCTGGGACGGGCGACGGCCGAGGAGCACTCGAAGACCGGCCGAGAAGTCGACTACATCCACTGCGACGTCAGGGACGCCGGCAATGTCGCCTCGACGTTCGCCTCGATCGCCGAGCAGCACGGCACGATCGACATCCTGGTCACCTCCGCAGGCGTCGTCGTCCACACACCCTCCGCCGACATCAGCGAGAGCGACTGGCGATACGTCCTCGACACCAACCTCGACGGGACGTTCTGGTGCGCGCGCGAAGCCGTACGCCAGATGCAGGCCAGGGGGACACGCGGCTCGATCGTCACCATCGGCTCCATGTCCGGCCTCATCGTCAACCACCCGCAGATGCAGTCGGCATACAACGCTTCCAAGGCCGCCGCGCACTCGGTGACCGCAAGCCTGGCCGCCGAGTACGCCACCGACGGCATCCGCATCAACGCCATCGCACCCGGCTACATCCTCACCGACCTCACCAAGGAAGGCGTGCCCGAGGAGTGGCTCAACGAGTGGAAGGCGCACACGCCCACCGGGCGCATGGGCTCCCCGGACGAGGTGGCGTCCGTGGTGGCGTTCCTCGCCTCCGACGCCGCGTCCTTCATGACCGGGGCGACGGTCGTCGCCGACGGCGGTTACACCATCTGGTAGAGCCCGCCGGCATCCCCACAGAGCAATCATGAGCGCAGGAAAGTGAAGGAACAGCAGTGTCTACACAGGACGTCATGCCCGCACCCGTACCCGTACCGCCGGTGAAGCTGACGATGGTGCCCGAGAACGGGGCGCTGACCGGCAACAACGGCCGCTACGAGAAGTTCCTGCCCGACCTCAAGGGCCTCTACCGCGACTCCGAAGCGTTCGAGGCACTCCTGGCCGACGACGACGGCAAGCCCGTCTACTGGGTGGAGAGCAGCCAGAGCGAGGACGGCCCGGGCGGTCTCATCACGGGAGTCAGTGTCCTGGAACCCGGCAAGGTCGGCGACGAGTACTTCATGACCCGCGGCCATCTGCATGCCCAGGCAGACCGATCCGAGCTGTACGTGGGCCTGGCCGGCCACGGCGTCATGCTGCTGGAGACACTCGACGGCCAGAGCAACGCCATCGAAATCAAGCCCGGTGAAGCGGTCTACGTTCCCGGACACTGGGTCCACCGCAGCGTCAACGTAGGCACCGAGCGGTTGGTCACCCTGTTCTGCTACGCCTCCGACGCCGGCCAGGACTACCAGATCATCGAACGAGCCGGGGGAATGAAGGAACTCGTCGTCGAGGAAGCCGGCCACTGGACGACCCGGCCCAACCCGGACCACGGAGGCTACCGTGCCTGAACCGTCCACCTTCTCGATCACACAACTCCCGCGCTTCGTCGACATCAGCTGCGTGCAGGCCTTCCACAACCGCGCCGACATCGACGAACTGGCCCGCCACGCACGCGAGTCGAACTTCGTCAGCGCCCACGTACTGCCGAACTGGGTCCCCTACCTCCGCGAACACCTCGAAGGCTCACAGACGCTCGTCGGCTCTCCCGTCGGCTTCCCCTCCGGGGGAGCCACCACCGCCACCAAGGTCTTCGAAGCCCAGCGACTGCTGGACGCCGGAGCCCAGGAACTCGATGTCGTCGCCAACATCGGCCGACTGCGCTCCGCAGACACCGGCTACGTCACCTCGGAACTCGCACAGATCGCCGCCGTGGTCGACGGCGCGGTACCGCTCCGGGCCATCCTCGAAGTCGGACATCTCACCGAGAAGGAGATCCGCCTGGGCTGCGACTGCGCCGCCGAAGCAGGGATCGGCTGGGTGAAGACGGCAACCGGCTGGTCTGGGCGGCCCACCACGGTCGAGCACATCCGCATCATCGCCGACCAACTGGCCGGCCGCGCCCGGATGAAAGCCGCCGGCGGCATCCGAGACCTCAAGACCGTCCAAGCCATGGCAGACCTCGGAGTCACCCGCTTCGGAATGAACGCAACGGTCGCGAAAGAGCTGGCACAGCAAGCAGCGGAGGCCGACAGTGTCTGAGCTCGTCCTCGCCCTCGACCTCGGCACCGGAGGATGCAAGGCCTCCGTGTGGAGCGCCGAAAGCGAGTGCCTCGCCGAGTCGGTCGTCGACTATCCGACACTGCATCCACGAGCCGGATGGAACGAGCAACGTCCCGAGGACTGGTGGGACGCCGTCGTCGGGGCGACCCGGACCCTGATGGCGACATCCCCCGAGTTCAAGCACCGCATCGCAGGCATCGCCGTGTCCGGTCACAGCCTCGGCGTGGTCATGCTCGACGCACACCACCGCCCGCTGGGGGAAACGACGCCCATCTGGTCGGACACGCGGGCAACCGCCCAGGCAGCCGCGTACTTCGCTCGCGTCGACGAGGAGTCGTGGTACACGACCACGGGGAACGGCTTCACCCCAGCCCTGTACCCCATCTTCAAGGCGATGTGGTTCCGGCATCACCGGACCGAGGACTGGTCCACCACGCGTTACTTGGTCGGCTCGAAGGACTACGTCAACCTGCGACTGACCGGCACCCTGGTGACCGACCACTCCTACGCATCCGGGAGCGGCTGCTACGACCTGCGCGAGCGGCGCTACGACCAGACCCTGCTGGCAGCGGCCGGCCTGGATATCTCACTGCTGCCACCCATCGTGGAGTCCACGGACCAGGTGGGGACACTCACCGCACAGGCAGCCGACCAACTGAGCCTGCCTGGCTCGACTCCCGTGTTCGCCGGGGGAGTGGACAACGCGTGCATGGCCCTCGGATCCCGCGGGGTCACGTCGGGGCGCATGTACGCATCGCTCGGCTCGTCGAGCTGGATCACGGTCACCTCAAGCGACCCCGTCCTGGACACGCACTCGCGTCCCTTCGTGTTCGCGCACGTCGTGCCCGGACTGTACGTCAGCGCGTTGTCCACCTTCAGCAGCGGAACCACCATGACATGGCTGCGCGATCTGCTGGCTCCCGGCACGACCATGCGTGACTTCGTCACCGAAGCCTGCACCGCACCGCTCGGCGCTGACGGCCTGCTCTTTCTGCCTATGCTCAGCGGCGGAACCCCCTTGGAAGGAGGCACGGAAGCCAGAGGCGTGCTGCACGGCATGGACCTCGCGCACCGCCGCCCCCACATCGCCCGCGCAGCACTGGAAGGCATCGCCGCATCGTTGCGCCGCGGGCTCGACATCATCGGAGAGTTCGCGACGGACGACTCCGCGGTCCTCATCTCCGGCGGCGGAAGCCGCCATCCGGGCTGGAACCAGATCTACGCAGACGTCTTCAACGCCCCCCTGCTCAGAACCACAGTGGACCAGCAGGCCGCCGCACTCGGAGCGGCCGCCACGGCCCTCGTCGGTGCGGGCGTGTGGTCAACCTTCAACGAAGCCGAACGACCGCACATCCCCAAGGAGCGCTACGAACCCAACCAGGCCAACGCCGCCAAATACACAACGCTATGCACCCGTTTCAACGAGGCGGTCGCAGCGATGACCCGGCTACGCCACGCATCCACGTAAACGTAAACCGGCCTCCACACACATGGTCGGCGAAGCCAACCCCTCACGCGAACGGAGACCGTGATGAACTGCTACGACTGCCAGACCCTGGACCAACCCACGCCGGCAGTAGCCACTTGCCGCGCCTGCGGCGCCGGCATCTGCCTCCCGCACACACACGCCATGCCGCAGACGCTGCATCGCCTGAACGGAACGGGCGTCGCCACGAAGCCTCACGCCATCCGGCAGCTCCTGTGCGAAAGATGCGCGGCGCCGGACGCACCATCTGGCACCCCACATTCGGCGCATGGTTGAGCACCCCTCGCCACACGCGCCGCCGAATCAGTTCTGAGCTTGTTCCGCTTTGACGAACACCATCGGTGTGGTGGTCAGGCTGCGAATGCAGTCTCGTATTCGGCGAGAGTGCGTAGCTGAGGCTGCTGTGCAGATGGTTGAACGCTTGCTGGCTGACAAGGTCGGCATCTGCAATCTCGACACCGGCCGCATCGAGAAACACGAACGCTGCGGCTCGGTACGGTACGCCGTGCTCACCTTCACGACGGGCCGCGATGCCGAACTGCTGGAGAAGCAGGTCCTGGCCGAGTGGCGCTCGCAGGGCTGGCGCCCAGTTCTCGACGGTGAACAGAGCTACGACGGCTGGACGGAGACGGTGCCCCTCCGCTCTGCCACGGCTGACGGACTGTGGCAGGGAATCCTTGAACTCCATGCGCTGACGGCACCCGCATCGGCTGGCATCCGCGCGCAGTCATCGTGAGCAAGGCACCCACGTCACCGGTCTGAGGATGGGCCCCAGTCGACGACGTGGAGGCCGGTGCTCTTGATGAGGCCGGTGTCGAGGTAGAGGAGTCGTATGGGGGAGTGGCGATAGCGGTGTAACCACTGTTTGCGGCGGGTCTGTTCTGTCTCGCTCAGCGTGTGCCAGTGGTCGTAGTGGACTCCTGCCAGACCGTCGGGGTTCTCGGTGGCCCACGCGCGGACGAGGTCGGCTTCGTCCGGGGCGCTTGCCAAGGTGATCAAGGCCCATGCGGTGCCGTAGGGCAGTGTCGGTCCGTGCTGGGCCATGAGCCGGCGGGTGCGCAGTTGCCGCAGAGGTGCCAGAAGCCATCGTCTGCTGTGCAGGTTCATGCCGGTGTACTCCCGGGTTCGCTGTGGGTCTGCCAGTGGGCGGCCATGGCTGTCAGGTCGTGGTGGCCGAGGGTGTGGAGGGTCTGGGTGAGGGCTTTGAGGAAGACTTCGCGTTGCTGCGGCGTGTGGAGGGCGGCGTAGAGCCGGTCGGTGAAGCGCCTGATATCCCCGCGGATGTCGTCGTCCGGGGACTCCTGCGGCAAGGGCAGGCCCTCCAAATTCGTTGCGAGATCTTCTAGGTCGCTGTGGCGGTCGGGGTACTGGGCGATCCACCACACCCGGCGCAGGTCAGGATCGGCGAGCACGCGTTGTAGATGGGCCAGTCGGCGTAGCTCGTCTTCGTGCTCGAGATCGGCAGTCTGCTGCCGGCGTGCGTTCTCTTCTGCCAGATCGCGGTCGTGGGCCGAGGCAGTTAGGGCAACCGCGCCGGTGACCTCCAGCCCAGCCGCAGGACGAAGCCACCGCATCAATGCGGTGTTGGCTGCGTCCTGGGCTGCGGCGAGATGGAGGACGGAGTGCCGGCACAGGACGCGGGCGATGTTCTGGCGCAGGTGGTGGCGGGCGAGCGCCGCCGGTTCCTGGTGGTCCAGTGCTTCGTCATGCGTCGGGCGCCACGCGCCGTTGACGCGCACGGTGAAGTACACGCTGGCAATGTGGCTGGGCATCCGCTCGCTCATGACGAGCGGATGCGCCATGTCGGTGCCGGCCGCGGCAGGCACCGACCGGGCTCTGCGGCGCCACGGCAGGATGCTCACGCTGTTGTCGAGGCGCCGTCACTGCTGGGCTCAGGAACCGTAGCGGACGCGGTAGGGGAGGGGGCCTGCTCGGAGATCAGCTCATCGAGCAGGCGTCGGCGCCGAGTCCGTCCCACACTGGAGCTATCGGCGGATCCCACCAGCACCTCGGCGGCTCCTTCCTGGCCGAGGTGGCCACGCAGCACCGCCACTGCCAGAGGAAGGACCTGTTCGTCGGAGAGCCTGGGGGAGTCCAGGCAGGCTGCCAGTTGGTCGTGGGCTGCCTTGGCAGCAGTGGGTTCCAGCAGCGCTGCCCGCCAGCCCCGGACCAAGAGCTGTCCGGCGAGCGCATCGATGGAGTCGTCGGCTGTCTCCCGCGCTACGGGCAATGGCAGAAGGTTGTCTCCTGTCACATCGGTCAGTGCCAGGAAAGTGCTGGCGCCGGCCTTGCGGACTGTGTCGTCGGCGGACTCGGACCAGTCGACGATCTCCGACAGCACCAGCGTGCGCTGCTCGGGAGCACTTGCCAGAGTGCGCACTGCCTTGGCCACCGCTTCGCGGGCCCGGCCGTCTTCCCGTGAGGCCAACAGGCGCAACCGTGTCAGGGCGATACGCGGATACGTCTGGCCCAGCCTGCCCGAGCAGATCTCCGCTACCGCCGTGGCCAGGGCTTCGCTGGTGTTCTTCTGATGGGCCCAGTCATACAGTTGCTTGCGGACCCCGGCGCCCGTGTGCGGATGGAGCGCCATGGTCTCCAGGACCTCAACGGCCAGCTCCCTATGTGCGGACCGGCCGGTGTCGATCCAGGTGCTGGCCACGGACAGCACTGTCGCGCCGCCGGGCAGCAACGACAACCGCGCCAGGGAGGTGGCGATGCGACGCAAATGCCGCACGGCGATTCCGTTCGGTGCGCTGATGCGCGAGGCCCACTCCAGCAACCCTCGCCGCAATTGCGGCCGCTGCTGCCATACGTACTGCAGAACGGCTCCGGCCAGACCATGGCGTTCAGCGTCCAGCGAGATGCTCTCGCCACCGCCCACTGACGAGGCCTTGATAGCGTCCAGCCGCATGTCCAGGTCCCGGCCGGCCAGTGCTCTGCCCGGCGGCAGGACACCCCCGACCTCTACGAAGAGCTGGTCAGCAGCTTCGAGCACGACGTCGGCCGGGACTCCTTCCAGCAGCGCTGCGGCTACCAGGAGCGCCCGCTCGCGCAGGTCTTCTGGGTTCGAGAACCGTTCGAACCAGTCGTGCAGGTGCTGCTTCCAGTCCGTGAATTCCTGCTTGACCGCGTCCCTGTCGTCCTCAGCAGCCTGAGCGACGAGCCGGGCCAGACGAGCCGCGTCGGATGCCTGGGTCGCCTCCGCGAGAAGTGCGTCCAGGGGAACACTCGTGAGCCAGTTCAGCCGGCCGGCCGCCAGGTGCCGCAGATGGGCCTCGGCGATTCCCTTCGCCGGCGGATGTGCCAAGCACACGCTGGGCAAGGTGGCGAATGCTTCAGGAGCCCAAGTGCCCGGAGTCGCCAGAATGATCAGAAAGGCTTCAGCGGCTTCGGCTTCCTTCTGATAGTCGGCGAGGCCCGTGTAGAAGTCCTCGGGCAACGAACGGTAGCCCGTGAGGTCGAGGATGAAACCGTGCCCCTTGGTATAGGGCACCTGTTCGGTGCGAGGCCGTTCCCAGTCCAGTACCAGCCAGCGGATCCGCTCCCGGGGAACCCCCGCATCGCGCAGCACCCGCAGAGCGGCCGTGCGCCGCCCTACGCCTGTCTCACCGAGGAGCACCAGCGCACGGCTTCGACCGTTGACGCGCTTCAACATGCTGACGGCGTGCGCCACCTGGCCGGCCCCGTTGATGCCGGGGGTGTCGACAAATGCGTTTTCCACGAGATCCATCTCGTGGTTGTCCACGCCGACCCCGCGCAGGTACTCCCAGCCGCGCACGTACCGGTGGTGGTGTTCCTCGTAGTCGCGGCCGACCTGGGTCACCCGGCCGTTTCCGGTGGCATCCGCATGCTGCACCGTGCCCGTCACGACGTCTTCCGGCCCCGTCATGACTGCTCCGAGCTGGTGGTGTAGTCGCCGCCGACCTGCACGATCCGTGCTTTGCCGCTGGCTTTGCCCTTCTGCCTCACGCTGGCTTGACGTTCCGTAGCCTGCCTTTTCCCGCCTTCCTCAGCGCCGGGGGGCCGCGGCTGTTGGGCCGACTCATTACTCCTGTCGGCGAGGTACGGGCTGATCACTGCAGGAGCCACCCCGGGGACAAGGAGCCAACATGTTTCTTCGAAGCCGGGCTTGCCATTGACGCGGGCTGTGGTCTTGAGGAAATGCCGCTCGCTGACGTCGGGTGTGCGTCCGGCGCGTACGGTGCGGCGAAACGCCGCCTCCGAGACCGCGACTGACAGGAAGGATCCGTTGTCTACGGCGGCGGTCATGGCCTGGCGGGCTCCGTCGCTGTCGACGAGCCGGCATGCCTCGTTGATGGCGTCACCGCGGTGGTCCGGTGGTGCCAGCGGACCGACATGCACGCTCGCCCGCAGCCAGATGGGTGGTGCGCTGGCAAGACGAATCTTGTCGTAGCGAGCCAGGGCATCGTGCAGATGCCCGAGCAGAGGGGCGACGAGTCGTGCCGTGTGCCGGGCGGGCAGGACGACGATGGCGCCGTCGCCGGTGTCCTTGTACGCGTCGCCCAGCGAGTGTGGGTCGGGCAGACCGCTCTGGACGAACACGGTGGCCAGGATGTCGTCCAGATCCGAACGCACGACGGCCATCTTCGCTTCAGGGACCTGGCTGTAGCCCTTCATATCGACGACCAGGAGCGCGTGCTCCGGCGGTACGTCGAATTCCTCGGACCCATCGGTTGCTGCCATGGAGCCACCAGCCTTTCGACCTAAGGAAGTTGCGGTTGGTGCCACATGCTGGTCGAGCCGTCACCGTGGTGGTGCCCAGCACTGGGCACCACCACGGTGTGCTGCGTCACCCCTGGTCGCCGGCGTGCGCCTGGATGGACGCCATGTCGCGGATGAGCAAGCCACCCCCTGCCTCGGTATCGAGCCATCCCTGCTCCCGCCATGGCTTGATGGCAGATCCCACAGCATTGCGGGAGGCGCCGATCAGCTGGGACAGCTCTACCTGGGTCAGGCGCACCACATACTGGGAGCCGATGGCGGACGCGGCATCCACCAACCGGCCCAGCGCCGCTGCCAACCGCACAGGCACAGCAGCGGTCGCAAGCTCGAGTCGGACCGTCTCTGCTTCGCGGACGCGGGCAATGGCATGGCGCAGCAGCGAAGCCAGCAAATCGTGCTTCTGGACGAAAGCGAGGAAGTCGGCAGCCGGAATGATGTGCACGCGGCACGGCTCGGCGGCTATGACGGAAGCCGTGCGCGGCTGCGCGTCCAAAACGGCAAGGTCCCCCAGCAACTCGCCGGCACCACGTACGGCAAGGAGCGTACGTTGCCCGTTCGCCCCCGCCAGAGTGATGAGAGTAGACCCGGCAACCAACAGGATCACCTGGGTCCCCGGGTCCCCTTGCCGCAACAGCAGGCTCCTGGCCGGACGTATCCGCTCAGGAGCCAGATCGCGAAGCTGCGACCACAGGCGATCGCCGATGACACTGACATGTGGCTGGTACATATCCCCCCTGGCATGTGGCGGCCATCACATGCAGATGCTCTCAAGCGGAGACATAAGTGATCAACAGCCCGATTCCGGCCACCAGGATTGCGGCGACAATCAGGTCAACGGCCACTTTGACTGCCTTGAACTTCCTACGGGCAAGGCTGGCCAGCACAGCCAACCGGCCTGTCGCAACGCTCAGTTGATCCAGTCGCCCCATGGCCTGAAAAGCCGCCACGACATCCTCGGCTGTAGACCCACTACAGATCCCCTCCAATCCCGTGAACGCACGGCCCCCTGGCAGCACGGAACGGATGGCCGACACAGCCGCGCTCAGAGCTAAACCGAGGAGGAGGCAAGCACACGCCAAGGCGGCTACCGCAAGCCGTGCACCAACAGGCAGAGCCGCCAAGGCGGCCCCGGCAACAGCCAACAGCCAACAGACCTCCGGCTACCCCACACAGAGCCGTCGCCTTCCCATCTGCCCGTTGCACTTCCACAAACATCTCCGTGCACCTGACGTTGAGCTTCTCCCCCGCCAAGACGAAGCTCGCTCTGCCTGAGTCACCGCACGCCCTAGACACGGATTCCCCCCACCTCAAAAGA
Source organism: Streptomyces sp. NPDC050636 (assembly GCF_040654775.1). NCBI lineage: Bacteria > Bacillati > Actinomycetota > Actinomycetes > Kitasatosporales > Streptomycetaceae > Streptomyces > Streptomyces sp. NPDC050636. The sequence goes on along the minus strand of NZ_JBFAIP010000087.1, from coordinate 10,664 downwards.
CTTCCCCGACACACGTCCAGAGTGAGGGAGCGCACACAACGGAGGTGCCAACTACCTGGCACGATGCCTGTCCAGCGCCTCACATCCTGCGCGCTATCGCGCCGGTGATCCTGGTGCAGTCCAAGCCGTCTGGTCGCTAGGGGCCTTGCAGCCGATGAAAGCAGTACCGGTCTCATCGAAGCGTTCGGCGCGTGGATGAAGCCATAAGCCACGAGCGGCATGAACTGTGAGGGGAGAGCCGCGAGGGCCCCGAATGCGGTGTCAGTCTGGGAGGATGTCCCGGCGGCTCAATGACAGGGCCCGCTGGTACGTCCCCTCTGCTGAGGTAACCCTGTATGACTGTGGTCGAAGCACCCCGGCCCGGCGGCTCAGAGAAGCGGCCACTCTTCCCTGACCAGGCTCAGGCGGTGCACCGAGCAGTACGGCACCTGCGGCGCTCGGGATCGCGAGGGTTGTACGTGGCAGCGACGGGGACAGGAAAGACACTGGTGTCGGTCCGTGTCGCCGATGAGCTCGACGCACGATTGGTGCTGTTCGTGGTCCCGACGCTGGATCTGGCGGCGCAGACGGCTTTGGCGTGGCGTCGCGACGGGCACGGCGAGCACATGGTGATCGTGTCCTCGATGGACGCGGCCGGCCGGGAGGACCTGGTCGCTGCACAGGTCGGCTCGACCAGCAACGCCCACGCGCTCGCAGCTCTGTTGTCGGTGGTGGGGGAGGGGCTGATCAGGTTCCTGCGGTGACGGTGATCTGCACCTACGACTCCCTCGACAAGATCGAGCAGACGCAGAAGACGCAGTACACGGTGCCGCTATTCGACCTCGCGATTATGGACGAGGCACACAGGATCGCCGGCCGTGCGGACAAGAAGTGGGCGGCCGTCCACGACGCCACGCGGATCCACGCAGACCGCCGTCTCTACATGACCGCCACCCCGCGGATCTTCGGCTCGCCCGAGCTGGCGGAGTCCGCCGACACCACCCGCCCGCGCCGCCGCCGCTGGACCGGCACCGAGGCGGACCTCGACGCCTCCGCCAACTCCATGGACAACGAGGCCGTCTACGGCAAGAAAATCTTCGAATACCCTCTCGTGTCCGCGGTGGCCGACGGCCGGGCAGCGGACTACCGCATCGTGGTACCCACCCTGGCCGACGCCGAACTGCGCACGCGCCTGAACCTGCCGACCCCCGGAGCCACCGGCGACGAAAACCCAGGCCAGGCCCAGAAAGCGCTGCGCACCACCGCGCTGCACCTCGCCGTCCTCAAAGCCATGACCGAACACCAGCTGCGCCGGGTGCTGGTGTACTTCACCCTCGTCTCCGACGTCCGCCGCTTCGCCCGCGAACTACCCCACACCCTGCGCCTGCTACGCCGCACCGCCCCCGAGCTGTGCCCGGACATCACCCCGCAGCTGTTCGTCGCCCACGGTGAGCACACCCCCGCCGAGCGCCAGGACATCTTCGACGACTTCGCCGCCGCCTCCTGCGCGATCATGACCAACGCACGCCTCATCTCCGAAGGCGTCGACATCCCCAGCGTGGATGCGGTCGTCTTCGCCGACCCCACCCGCAGCGTCATCCGCTGCGTCCAGGCCCTCGGCCGCGCCCTGCGCCTGGACGTCTCCGGCAAGATCGCCAGCCTCATCATCCCGGCCTACGTCCCGCCCGGCGCCGACCCGGAGAACATCCTCGGCACCGCCTACGAGCCGGTATGGGCGATAGCGACCGCGCTGGCCAGCCACGACCACCGCATCCTGGAGCGCCTGCCCGACAAAGCCAACCGCCTCCCACGCGAGACCAGCGACGTCATCGAGCGCCGCTGGCACTTCGACTTCACCGTCCACCCCGAGCGCATCGCCCGCGCCATGGACCTGGCCTCCTTCGACCCCCGCGACCAGACCGTCTCCCGCTCCCGCCGCCTCGGGCTGGCGGCAGCCCAGGCTTTCCACGACACCTACGGCCACCTCGACGTCCCCACCGACCACACCGACCCCACCGGCTACACGCTGGGCACCTTCATCACCACCATGCGCGACGCCCACACCACCGGCCGCCTGGAAGCCGCCTGGATCGCCGAACTCGACGCCCTGAACATGATCTGGGACAAGCACGCCGCTGCCTGGCGCGCCCGTCTGACTGCCGCCGCCGACTACCACGCCGCCCACGGCCACCTCGCCGCCCCCGCCACCACACCCGTCGGCACCTGGCTCGCCGAACAACGCCACCTCGCTACCAAAGACCAACTGAATCCGGCACGTGCCGCCGACCTGGCCGCACTCGATCCTCACTGGCGCCTACCCCATGGCGCGGACTGGCACCGCAAATACCATCTGCTTCACGGCCATCTCGCTGGCGGCCACGACCCGTCCACCCTCACCCCCAACACTCTGATCGGCACGGTGAAGATCGGCTCCTGGCTGCACCGACAGCTCACCACCTGGCACACCCTCCACTCCGGCCAGCAACGACTCCTGTCCGGCCTCGGCTTGACCCACAACAACAACCCACTAGCCCCCACCCGCCGTACCCGCCGCACCTTTGAACAGACCGTCCAGCTCCTGGAACTCTTCCTCCACCGCGAAGGCCGCGCCCCCGCCGCCCGCGAGAGGATCCGCGTCGACGGCGAAACCGTCAGCATCGGCGCCTGGCTCGCCAAGGCCCGCACCAAGCACCGCGCCAGCCAACTCCCCGACGAGCACGTCCGCATGGTCGCCACCCTGTTCGACGGCGACTGGACCGAAGACACCACCGCTCCCGCCACCCTGGCCTGACGCACGCGTGCGCGAGGCCCACGCCTACGCCGGCCAGCCCGCGAGGGCACAGGGATGGGGTGGCGGTCCCGCACAACGTGCGAGGGAGTGCGCCCGCTCCTCCAGGCGCCAGGTCAGCCTGAGCCGGCCGATCAGGTCGACGAGCAGCTCGAAGCTGCGGTCGACCCGGTCCCGGTCCGCGGTGGCGAGCAGGTCGAGTTGGAGGCCACGCGCCTGCGCCACGATCATCGAGGCCGCTAGAGGCGCTTGGTCGGCCGGGCATCCTTCGGCCACCACCAGGCTCTCCATCAGCGCGAGCGAGTCGTGGGCGGCCCGCTGGAGGTAGCGGGTGTAGCGTTCGGGCTCCCGCACCGCCAGGGCGTGCACTTCGAACAGCAGTCGGTAGACGGCCATGTCGCCCGGGGCGGTTGTGGTCCGCCACCAGCGCGTCAGGCTCGTCAGGTCGCGTGGAGAGTCGGCGAGGTCCGCGGCCTGCGCCAGCCGTCGCCGGAGGAGCTCGATCACCTCCGTGAGCAGGTTCTCCTTGGAGCCGAAGTGATGCAGCAGCGTCCCGTGGCTTACCCCGATCGCGCCGGCCAGCGGCCGCATTGCCAGGCCGCTGACGCCGTGCTCCAGGACGTAGTCGGCGACGGCGCCCAGCAGTTCAGGCCGCCGATGCTGGTAACGAAGACTCCGACCGTCGATGTGCTCCGGGTCCACCCGGCCGATGGTACGCGGCGGCAGAGACCACTCGGGCGCTCGCTCGTCTCGGCGCTCAGGCCATCCTGGTGGGCCGAGACGGCGAGCGTGGTGTTGGTCGAGGGAGGCGTGGGCATGGCGGTCATCCTGCCTCAGCCGCGCGCTTGGGCATGCGGTGTGTCGTGCCCGATCCGGTGCGGTGGGTGCGTCAGGCTGCGGCCCGTCGTGACCCACTTCGCCCGATCGGCCTTCACCTGATGCCCGTTGCTCTGGCCCGCTCGATATCCCTGACCGCCGCCGAGCGGCACCAGCGGAAGAAGGCGGCCTGCGGTCACAAGACCGAGCACCGGCTGCGGATGCGCGCGCAGATTGCGCTGCACGCGGCGCGCAGACGCTCCAACGCGCGTATCGCCCGCCAGACGGGAGTGCACCTGGACACCGTGCGCAGGTGGCGGGGCCGGTTCGCCGAAGCGTGCCTGGAGGGTCTGGCGGATCGCAAGCGCTCCGGCCGTCCCGGCGCGTTCACCGCATTGCAGGCCGCCTCGGTCACTGCGCTGGCGTGCCGACTGCCCGCCGAGAGCGGGGTGCCGATCTCGCGCTGGTCGGCCCCGGAACTGGCCCGCGAGGCCATCGCGCGCGGCATAGCGACCTTCCTGTCCGCCTCCACTGTGCGCCGGTGGCTCGCTCAGGATGCGCTCAAACCCTGGCAACACCGCTCCTGGATCTTCATCACCGCCCCCGATTTCCGCCCCAAGGCCCAGCGGGTGCTGGACCTGTATGCCCGCACCTGGCAGGGCAGACCGCTCGGCGACGACGAGTACGTCATCAGCGCGGACGAGAAGACCTCCATCCAGGCCCGCTGCCGCTGCCATCCCACCCTCGCCCCCGGCAAGGCCGCGCCATGCGCGTCAACCACACCTACGGCCGCGGCGGCGCGGTGGCCTACCTGGCCGCCTACGACGTCCACCACGCGAAGGTGTTCGGCCGCACCGAACCACGCACCGGCATCGTCCCGTTCATGAATCTGGTCACCCAGGTCATGAGCCGCGAGTCCTACGCCAGCGCCAAGCGCGTGTTCTGGATCCTCGACAACGGCTCCTCCCACCGCGGCAAGACGGCCGCCGCTCGGTTGACCAACGCGTTCCCGAACACGGTCATGGTCCACACCCCGGTCCACGCCTCCTGGTTGAACCAGGTGGAGATCTACTTCTCCGTCGTGCAGCGCAAGGTCGTCTCGCCCAACGATTTCACCGATCTTGCCCAGGTCGGGGACCGACTCCGAGCCTTCGAAGACCGCTACAACGCCACAGCACAGCCGTTCCAGTGGAAGTTCACCACCTCCGCCCTGGACGATCTGTTGGCCAGGCTCGACCGGCACACCGCCGATAGCCAGGAAGAATCCTCCACAGAGCCAGCTACGTGATCAACCCCCGAAGGATTTCCCAAGCCGACCACTAAGCCTCGATCCACCGATGTGGTTTCGAAGTGATCTTCGATGGTCTGCGGGGCGGGTTCTGGGCTTTCGGCTGGGGTGTGGGCAGGGGGTATCCGCTGGTCTGCCCAGCTTTTCCGCGGGTTGCGCTCCGGTCGGGCCCTGGTGGGCGGGTGGTCAGGGATGTCAGACCGGTTCGGGCGGGTGATGGAGGGCGCCGAACAGCTGTGTCCACGCGTCTTGCCAGGGCCATCGCTGCGGTAGGTGCAAGGTGATGCGGCGGGCTGAGCGGGCGATCCTGGCGGGGACGTGGACCAGGTGGGCGCGGAAGGTGGCGGTGGTGGCCTTGGCATGGAAGGCGGAGGACAGTGTCCCGGCTGCCCGTAGCAGGTTGTATGTCATCGCCCACAGGGTCAGCCAGGTGGCGTTGGCGTGGAAGTCGAGGGCAGGTGGGCCAGGGCGGAGGCTTTGCTGTCGGCGATGACCTGTTCGACGACGGCGTGGTGGCGGTGTCCCTGTTCGGCCTGGAGGGTTGGGGCGGGGTTGTCGGTGAAGAAGGGGTGGTAGCGCCTGACGGGGAACAACTCGCCCTGCTCACCGACGACGGCGTGTTTGGCGAGGTCGCGGACCCGGCGCACGATCAGCCGGGCCGTGACCTGCGAGGCTTTCTTCCGGCTGGTGAACGCGGTGTAGGCGGGAATCTCGGCGACTTCGGCGTCCGAGATGAGCTCGCCGGTCTCCGGGTCGGGCACCGCGGTCGGGTAGGTGATCTGCTGCCAGGCGGTGCCGGGGATGCTGTGGATGGCCCGTTTGATGGAAGGGTTCACGCCGCTGGTGATCGAGAAGTGGGCGCCGGCCCGGCGGCAGGCGGCGATGACACCGGCGTTGTAGAACTGCGAGTCCGCGCGCAGGATGCGAGTGCCGGTGCAGCCGGCCTCGACGGCGGTGGCCAGTGCCTCGCTGACGAGTTTCGGGGCACCGCGGGAGTCGGCTGCCTTGCCGCGGCGCATCCGCGCGGTGGCGATCACTGGCCGGGAGGCGGGGGTGCAGATCGTGGCGAGCAGGGGGTGCAGGGTGCGGATGCCTTTGAACCGGCCGTACTCGGCGCCCTGCTTGGTGCGGCCGTAGACGCGTTTGTGGGTGGAGTCGACGTCGATGAACGCCTTCTCGTCGGAGCCGGGCAGTAGCGGGGTGTGCGCCGCCAGTTCGCCGAGGAACTTCCGGTGCACCGCATGGAGTTGGAGGGGTGACCGTGGGTGATGGAGCGGAGGAACGTGCCTAGGGTGGACGGGGCACGGACGCCCCGGAACACGGTCGGCATCGCGCCGTGGCGCAGCAGGTCCAGGTCGTCGATGCTGTCCGCGCCCGCTGCCATGCCGGCCACGATGCTGGTGACTTTGGCCTCCGCTGCGGCACTCGCACTGTTCTTCGCCCCGTTCAACTTCACCTTCTGCGACGTCAGACGGGCAAGCCCGCACCGCTCGGCCAGCCGCATCACCGGGACCAGTTCGGCATGCGCGACCAGATTGGTGTCATCGAACGCGGCGGACACCGCCGAAACGCCATGGAAAGATTGCAAAGCGCGGGTGCCCTCATGCTCTGTGGATGTGGAACTGTAGGAGGTCCCATCGTCCCAGTTCAGAGGGCCTCCGCGTCTCCATGTTCAAGCATTGGCATGGCTATCGACCAGCGGGTCAGTCGAGAAAGCGGCTCATGAACAGTGCCGTCTCGCCCTCGGACTCGGTTCCGCTGTAGAGGGAAGTGTCCAGGCCGCAGAAAGTGAACCCCATCCGCTGATAGGCGCGGATAGCCGGAGCGTTGATGTTCGTCACTTCCAGCCAGACGTGCCCGGCACCGCATGCCCGAGCCCATTCGATGGCGTGGCTCATCAGCGTGCGCCCGATTCCCCGGCCCTGGTACGGCCCGGCCACCTCGATATCGGCAATGACCAGCCGCCGGTTCCAGGGCTCATACTCCGTGTCGACATAGCCGCATACGCGATCGCCGTCCAGCGCGACGAACCGGCGCTCGCCCGCCGACGCCTCATCGCCCTCAGGCTCGTCGTCGGGGAAGACCTTGTGAACCGGCAGGTCCAGCCGAATCGGCCGAATGGAGAACCCGCCCCCGGAGTCGACCACCTCGAAGACGGTGTCCGAGCTGAACTCCCCCTTGATGACGGCGGACCTGTCCCTCTCGCTCTCAGCCACGCGATAGGTGATTGCCTCCACCGCCCCACGGCCGACTGATCTACTGTCAGGTAGCGTCATGTCCTCACCGTACCGGTCCGGTGCACCACGGCGGTCGGGGTCTATCCGCCAGCCGAACCACCGCCGACAGACCGTCGTCCGCGATCCGATTCGCTCCGCCGAACCAGACAGAGACCACCGAAACGGCATGGGACGCTTTCACCCACGAGATGCCTCGCCGATCGTGCGTGAAGAAGCCTTCGACAAGCCCATCATCACAGGTCACGAGGCAACTCGTACGTTCCCGCCGCACATCTCCCAGGTATCAGACCGGTGGATCGAGGCTAAGCGTGTGCGTGTCACGGAAGTTGAGGCGGGATCGAAATTCGTGAATGTCCAGTCACGGGCCCAACAGTTCGGTGACTCCCGAGCTGGTTTCAAGACGCTGGTACTCCTTGAGCATGGGGAGGATGAACGCCGTTTCCTCTTGGAGAGCCTGGGATGCGACCCGGATGCGACTGAACCGATCGGCCACGAGCACGGCCCGCGCCGTCCTCCGGCTGCCAGGTGCCGGCGTTGCCCGGTGCCCCGCCCTGTCGTTGAAGGGGTGTTCACGTCCCTGCGAAGACATCTGTGGCTCTGGCTCGTGAGGGTGGCCGCATCTGGCATGTGTTGTGTGGGCCGGATCCGCGGATCGTGGTGCGGTGGGAGGCGGAGCGTGCTGAGGCGCCATGCTGTGTGACACTGCGCCGATGAGCGAGATCGAGACTCTGCGCCTGGTCCTGCGGCGCTTCCGTGTCCAGGATGCGGCGCCCATGGCGGCTTACTGCAGTTACCCGGAGATAGCCCGCTAGCAGGCGTGGCCCTCGCCCCTCACCCCCGAGGCCGCTACCGATCAGGCTCGCGTCTACAGCGAACAGGACTCCGAGCGGCCCGGCTGGTTCCAGTACGCCATCGAACTTAAAGCCGACCGGAGCCTGGCGGGCGACCTCGGCGTGAATCTCCACGACAACCGCCTGCAGGCTGACCTCGGCTACACCCTCGCCCCGGCCCTGCACGGCCAGGGCTACGCCACCGAAGCCGTCCGCGCCGTGCTCGGCCACCTCTTCCGCCGGGGGCTGCACCGGGTCTCCGCCGAATGCGATGCCCGCAATACTCCCTCGGCCCGTCTGCTGGAACGCGCCGGCTTCGATCTCGAAGGCCGATGCCCCGAGTTCAGCTTGAACATCAATACCGGCGAATGGACCGATACCCTCCTCTACGGCCTGCTGGCCAGCTGCTGGCAGAAGATGGCCGGCCCACAGCCGACAGTAGAGGCCACCGGGCTCCAGCACCGGTAGCTCGCGCCAGTGGTCGTGTCCCGTCTCAGATGATCTGGTCCCTGGTGATGCATGTGACCTACAGCGATCAGAAGAACTGAGGCCCTGTGACCCTGGAAATCTCAGTGGATCTGGTCTCGGACGCGCGGTTGCCCGGTGCCGTGTCAGTTGATCTGGTCCGTCGCTGCTGTTCCGGTTAGGGCCTGTCTGACGGGTCGGTGATCAGCAGATACCGCCGGCTCGATGAGCTGTTCTCCCATGGAACTTTGGGGAGCGCGCCCGTGCGGGAGCCCTTGCCAGGAATGCGGCCTCGACTGGTCATTGACTCTGTGTGAAGCCGTGGGCCAGGTGGAGAGCCTGCCTGAGCGGTACGCCGACGTTCCGGCCGCCTGGCCTCTATCGCATCAGTTGAGTCGTTTTGCGGAAGTCGGCTACCGTTCGGCGGAACCAGAGGGAGGGGGACCCGGGTGTCGAGCCGCATACGACGATGGACCGCGAGGGTGCTGAGTACCGCGCTGCTGGCCGGGGCGGCGGCCCTGTACTGCGCGCGGGACGAGGGCTACTACGTCGCGTCGGTAGGCGGCGCCCGATCGGGGTGCGAGCTGCCGGTCACGTTCAAGATTCCGACGCCGTGGAGGCACAAGCGGTGGGAAAGGGACACAGACAACGAAAAGCGGTCCCGGTACGCCCCCTGCGAGATCGTGCTCGGGACCGGGAAAGCGACGGTGGACCTCTGGGTCCGCGTCTACGACAACACGGGCAAGAAGGCCACCGATCCTCTTAAGGCGCTGCTCGACGACGACGGCCAGGGCATGAGCAACTACGGCGAGTACTACCACGACCAGTACGAGAACCGGTTGACGATCGCGGGGCACCCCGCCGCGGAGATGGGCTACACGGTCCAGCCTCCGGACTCCAACGTCCCGACCTTCCGGAGACGGAAGTTCGCGGTGGTGACGCCTGACGCCACGATCGTGCTGAGGGTGGTCAGTGACAACCCCGGTGCCGACGAGCGCACCCAGAAGGTCTACGACCAGGTGAAGTCCTCCATACGGCTTGCCTCCTGACATCTGCAGCTCGCGCTCGATGGGAAATCCGGACCAGGTTCTGTCTGGCGGGTCTTGTGCAAAGCCAGCGGCGGAGGGCTGTGGCGCGTGCTGTTCACCGAGACCTTGGAGTGTCAATGCCGCGTGGGTCGAGGTCTCGCGTGACATGAGTCGCATCAACGGACCAGACCGCCCGAGACGACGAGCGAATCGGACCAGATCGCCTGAGATAGGGGCCAATTCGCATGAGACTGGACACGCCGGGCGTTGACCTTCACTTGGGAGGGTCGCTGTCCGGTCTCAACGAAGTTAGTCGTCCGCATGTGGCTGACCTGTGTGGACTGGATTGCGTGAGAGGCGTGGACTCGGTTCGTCGAGACAGACCGCAAGCCTTGGAGCTGCCGTCGACGTATGGGGCCGGTTTGCCGCCAGACGGGCGTGACAGCATTCGGCCATGCCTGACCCGCACCCCAACGGGGATTACGCGATCACCACGATGTACTCCGTGCCCGATGACGCCTGGTACTTGGAACTGGACCTCGTTGCCGAGCAAAAGAACCTTGTGACCGCGATCGTCCCCGACGAGGACCCGGCACGGGAGCCGACGGTCTGTTTCAACCCTCACGGGCGTCACCTGGACGTCCCGTACGAGGTCATGCGTTGGTTCATGGACCAGGTCGAGGAGGAGGTCCGCACGTCCCGCGCCTGGATGCGGCTGCGGCCCGAGCTCGTCGAGGCCATTTACCAGTTGCGCCAGGAGCACATGGGCGCCATCGATGACGACGAGTTTCCTCATGTCCTGGAGGAGGTGCGCGCCGCCGTCCCCGAGGCCGACCTCTCCGCCGTTCTTGCGGCTGCCTTCGGACCCAAGCCCGACGGAACCACCGCGGATCATCTACAAGTCCTCCGGCCCGCAGATGACCAAGGAGACAGGGCCTAGTACTGCAACGGTGTTTGCTGTGACGGTTGGGTAGTTCTATGGACTGTGTCCGCGTCGTGTGTAGTGGCTGATGCGGGCCTGGTGTTGTCGCTTTCGGCGCCACTTTGACCAGTGCAGGATGTGGTCGACGGGTGCGGGTTGGCGGTGGGTGAGGCGGGTGATCAGGCGTCTGATCTCGGCGAGGCTGAGGTGGATGATCTGGGAGGATCCGTTTCTGCTTTGTCGGCATCGAGTTCCCGGGCCCGTAGGACGGTCAGGCAGGCGTGTGCGGCCATGGCCAGGGTGATGTGGCG
>NZ_JBFAIP010000086.1:0-26679 GCF_040654775.1 Streptomyces sp. NPDC050636 | reverse complement strand
TCCACCCACCCACGGGAGGGGACAGCCCGCAGGACGGAGTCCGGAGGGCTGTCACCGCACCCGAAAAACCACGCCCGCCGCAGGCGCAACGGCGACAAACCACCACGGCGGGACAGTCAAAGACGCGGCCCAGGCAAAGCGCAGCGGACGGCGGGGCAGCCGAAAACGGCGCGCAACCAAGCCGGCCCAGGCAAAGCGCAGCGTCAGGCCTTCTCCAAGTGGAGGAGGCGGCGTTCGACCACGGCCTTGCGGGTGGCGTACAGGGTGATCCCGGCGGCGCCTACCATCGCGGCCAGGCCGAGGAGGACGGTGCCGTCCCAGCCGGCGGCGTGGAAGGCCGCGGCGCCGAGCGCGCCGCCCAGGCTGCTGCCGACGTAGTACGCGCACTGGTAGAGGGCCGACGCCTGGGCGCGGGCCGTCTTGGCGGTGCGGCTGACCGACGACGAGGCGACCGCGTGACCGGCGAAGAAGCCGGCGGTGATCAGGACCAGACCGGCCAGGACCGCGACGACGGACTGGGCGAGGGTGAGGAGCAGACCCGCGGACGTCGCGCCGACCGCCAGGTAGAGCGCGCCGCGCCGGCCCATCCGGCCGACCAGCGTGCCCGCCGCGGCCGACGAGGCCGTACCGACCAGGTAGACGATGAAGATCGAACCGACGATGCCCTGCGGGAGGTTGAACGGCGCGGCGACCAGGCGGTAGCCGATGACGGTGTAGACCGCGCCGAAGACCGTCATGAAGAGCGCGCCGATGCCGTACAGACGCCGCAGCAGCGGGTCGGCGAGGTGGCCGCCGAGGGCGCGTGCCAGCACCCGGGGGCCGACCGAACGGGACGCGAAGTGACGGGCCTTGGGCACCAGCAGCCGGAAGGCCACCGCGCACACCACGGCCAGCAGTCCCACCGCACCGAGCGCGGCCCGCCAGCCCCAGGCCTGGGCCACCCAGCCGGTGACGATCCGTCCGGACATCCCGCCGATGCTGTTGCCCGCCACGAACAGGCCGATGGCAGCCACCAGCGCCTTTGCGCGTACCTCTTCGGCCAGGAAGGCCATCGCCGAGGCCGGCAGCCCGGCCAGCGCCACGCCCTGGACGGCGCGCAGCGCGATCAGCCAGCCGAGCGACGGTGCGAACGGCACCAGCATCGCGATCAGCGCGGCGACGGAGAGGGACGCGGTCATCATGGTGCGCCGGCCGAAGCGTTCGGAGACCGCGCTCAGCGGGATCACGCCGAGCGCCAGGCCGAGGGTGGCCGCCGACACCGTCCAGCTGGCCTGATCCGGCGTCACCCCGAGGTCCCCGGAGATGGCGGGCAGCAGGGCCTGCGTGGAGTAGAGGAGCGCGAAGGTGGCGACTCCGGCGGCGAAGAGGGCGAAGCTCATCCGGCGGTAGCCGGGGCCGCCCGGGTGCAGCTTGCCGGACTCGGGGTCGACGGCAGCGGCGGTGGAAGAGGTGTCTGTGGACGACTTGGGAGAGGCGGCCGCACGGTCGGTGACGGACGCCCCGGTATCAGCGGGAGGCATGCTTCGAAGGTAGGCCCAGGTTTTTCATGCGTCCAATGCATGGAAACGGCATAATCAATGCTGTGACACATGATCCCAGTTCACGGGCGGCTCTGTCGCAACCTCGCAACAGAAAAGACATGCCGGAACAGAGTGCCTCCCTGAACGCCCGCCCGGCCGACAGGGGAGAGGCGGTGGAGCTGGGCGTCGGCTCGTGGGCGTCCACGCTCGCGCCGCGCCTCGCCCAGTTCACCGCCGTCGCGCGGTACGAGCATGTCACCCGCGCCGCACAGGAGCTCGGGATGCCGCAGCCGACCCTCAGCCGCGCCATCGTCCGGCTGGAGGACGACCTCGGCATCGCCCTCTTCGCCCGACACGGCCGTACCCTCTCGCTCACCCCGGCCGGACGTGCCTTTCTCGCCGCCACCGAACGCGCGTTGACCGATCTGGAGCGCGCCACCGAGTCGGTACGCGCCGACGCCGACCCCGGCGCCGGCAAGGTCGCCTTCGGCTTTCTGCACACCCTCGGCTCCGAGACCGTCCCCGGCCTGATCCGCACGTTCCGCGCCGACCACCCCCGCGTCCGCTTCCAGCTCGTGCAGAACTACGGCGAGGCGATGATCGAGCGGCTGCGCGCCGGTGACCTCGACCTCTGTCTGACCTCGCCGGTCCCGGACTACCCGGACCTGGTCGCCCGCCGGCTCGACGAGCAGAAGCTCCGGCTCGTCGTCCCCGACGACCATCCGCTGGCCCGCCGCAAGCGGATCCGGCTCGCGGAGGCCGCCACCGAACTGTTCGTCACCCTCGAACCGGGCTACGGGCTGCGCCGGATCACCGACGCGCTGTGCGCGGAGGCGGGGTTCACGCCGCGGGTCGCGTTCGAGGGGGAGGAGGCCGAGACGCTGCGCGGTCTGGTCGCGGCCGGACTGGGCGTGGCGCTGCTGCCGCCGCCGGCCGTGCCGCGGCCCGGGGTCGCCGAGCTGACCGTGACGGCGCCGCGCGCGGTCCGGGAGATCGGCGTGGCCTGGCTGGACGGCCATGCGGACACACCGCCGGTAGCCGCGTTCAAGAAGTTCCTGCTGAGCCGGCGGGGGTTGCTGCTGCCGCGGTGAGGGTGCGGGCGACGGTGCCCTCAGTGCCGTAACGACGCTCCGAAGCCCGAAGCCAGCGGCATCCTCAGGCCCAGCGGCGGCGGCGCTGCCAGGGCGTCCTTCACCGGGCGGGAGAAGTCCCGTGCGAACAGCGAGCCGAGCATGAAGTCGGACGCCAGCGCCAGGACTTCGGCGCGGTGCTGGTGCATCGAGTGGCCGTCGGAGTGCACCTCGAAGCGGCAGATGTCGCGGTTGACCTTCTTGGCGCGCTGGGCGTAGCGGTAGGAGAGGTCGGGGTCGTTGCGCTCGTCGTTGGTGCCGTGCACCAGCAGGACCTGGCGGCCGATGAGCTGCTTCACCGGCTCGGGCTCCTCGGGGTCCGGGCCGGGGCCGGGGAGCCACGGGGCCAGCGCCAGCACGGAGTTGACGGCCGGATGCCCGGCGGCGTGCAGGGCGGCGCGGGCACCCATGCCCGTACCGACGAGGCAGACCGGCACATCGCCGTAGCGGCGCACCACCTCGTCCAGGGCCCAGGTCGCGTCCCGCGCCGGATGGGCCGCCGCGCCGTTCCAGCCGCGGCAGCGGTAGTGCAGCACATGCGCGGCCAGGCCCTCGGGGCGGCCCGCCTTCGCCAGCCGGACCGCGAGCGGGCGGGCGGCCAGCGCCGGGAGGGGGGATGGGCGCCGGACCCCCGTCGGCCCGCCCTCCGGCAGTAAGAGCGCGACGCCGCTCACCGTCTTCTCCGCCCTGGTTGTTCCCAGCGGTCTTCCCAGCCGGGCCTCACGCACCGGCAGCGCTTGCTGAGCCATGACGAGAACGATGGCAGAAGGTGGGGTGCGCGCCACCCTGTGGACGGGTCACTGTTACGTATCGTTCGGTGAGATCTACGCGCGTAGGGGCTAGAGTGCCGAAATGACGAGCGAGACCACCAACCTTCCGACCAGTGAACAGATCCGCCGTGCCCCCAAGGTGCTCCTCCACGATCACCTTGACGGCGGCCTCCGCCCCGGCACCATCGTCGACCTCGCCCGCGAGTCGGGATTCGAGGGACTCCCCGAAACCGACCCCGAAAAGCTCGGGATCTGGTTCCGCGAGGCCGCCGATTCCGGGTCGTTGGAGCGCTACCTGGAGACCTTCGCGCACACCTGCGCCGTCATGCAGACCAAGGAAGCCCTCCTGCGGGTCGCCGCCGAGTGCGCCGAGGACCTGGCAGCCGACGGCGTGGTCTACGCCGAGGTCAGGTATGCGCCCGAGCAGCACCTGGAGCAGGGGCTGACCCTCGAAGAGGTCGTCGAGGCCGTCAACGAGGGCTTCCGCGAGGGTGAGCGCCGGGCCCACGCCAACGGCCACCGCATCCGCGTCGGCGCCCTGCTGACCGCCATGCGGCATGCCGCCCGCGCCCTGGAGATCGCCGAACTCGCCAACCGCTACCGCGACTTCGGCGTCGTCGGCTTCGACATCGCGGGTGCCGAGGCCGGCTTCCCGCCCACCCGCCACCTCGACGCGTTCGAGTACCTCAAGCGGGAGAACAACCACTTCACCATCCACGCCGGTGAGGCCTTCGGTCTGCCCTCCATCTGGCAGGCGCTCCAGTGGTGCGGCGCCGACCGCCTCGGCCACGGCGTCCGGATCATCGACGACATCGAGGTCGCCGAGGACGGCTCGGTCAAGCTCGGCCGGCTCGCCTCGTACGTGCGGGACAAGCGCATCCCGCTGGAGATGTGCCCCACCTCCAACCTCCAGACCGGCGCCGCCACGTCCTACGCGGAGCACCCCATCGGTTTGCTGCGCCGCCTGCAGTTCCGGCTCACGGTCAACACCGACAACCGGCTGATGAGCGGTACGAACATGTCCCGGGAATTCGAGCACCTGGTCAAGACATTCCGGTACACGCTCGATGACATGCAGTGGTTCACTGTCAATGCGATGAAATCGGCGTTCATTCCTTTCGACGAACGTCTGGCCATGATCAATGACGTGATCAAGCCCGGATATGCGGAGCTGCGCGCCGAGTGGCTGTTCCGTCACGCGGGCGCAACACCCGCTGTCATCAGGCGTTCTGACGCTGAGTAAGCGATCTCGCGGGGTTTAGCAAAACGGTCGGTGGATTGTCCACCGGCCGTTTTTCTTCGGCCGTGGCTGATTGCGGCGACGGGGGCCGCATCACTAGGTTTTCGAGTCGGTAAAACCCCCATCACGAGGACGTATTTCGATGAAGCAGGGAACCATTAAGACCCTCGGTGCCGTCGCGCTCGGTGCCGCCTTCGCCGCCACCGCCGCGGGCACCGCCGCCGCTGCCCCGGCGCTCGACGGAGCCGACGCCACCGGCGTGGTGAACAGCCTGCCCGGTCAGGCCACCAAGGCCCTGAGCGGGGCCACCAACAAGGCCAAGCCGGCGACCGGTCCCGTCAAGGTCACGCCGAAGACGAAGGGCAACCAGCTGCTCGGCGGCCTGCCGCCCGTCACCACCCTCCCCGTCGGCGGAATCGGCTGAGCTGTCCGTCCCCCAGGGAACGGACACTTGACCGTGCCCCGGTCGTACGCCGCATCGCGTACGGCCGGGGCGCTGTCATGTCCGTGCACGACGTCCGCGCGCCGGGCCGCGACGCGGGGCTCGGCTACCAGGCGGCGGCGTGGCTGTCCTTCTCGGAGGGGAGGAGTATCCACAGCGCCAGGTAGAGGAGGAACTGCGGGCCCGGCAGCAGGCACGAGAGCACGAAGATCACGCGCATGGTCGTCGGGGTCGTACCGAAGCGACGGGCCAGGCCCGCGCACACTCCGGCGATCATTCGGTTGTTGCGAGGGCGGACCAGTGCGGCGGCCATGAGGACGACTCCTTTTCGACTCTGTGGGGCGTTTGCCCCGATGTCTCAAAGGTAGGTCCGGAAGCCGGAGAGAACGTCAGCCTGCGGGGTTAGTTCGACCCTGGGGATCTTCGGGGTCGCATCCCCGAGATGCTCGTACCGGCGGCGTAGCCGGGACCGGCACCTAGGTACGACGGCCAGGTGGGCCACCGCCACCCCGACGGTGTTGAGCAGCACCGTGTCGACGTCCGGGACCTGGCCCGGCACCCCGGTCTGCAGCAGCTCGACGGCCAGCGCGATCATCGCGCCGGCGAAGACCGTGCGGGCCAGGGACGCCACCGGGGAGGCGTACAGCCGCCCGGCCGACATGGGGAGCAGTATCCCGAGAGGCGCCAGCAGCAGCACCGGGCCGCTCAGGCTCGTCACGGCCTCCCACGGGCCGCGCGCCAGCTCGGCGCTGATCGACGCCAGCGGCTCAAGGTTCGGCGCGGGCACCCATGGGACCGTACGGGGCCGCAGCATCAGCCAGCCGACGATCATCAGATGCGCCACAAGGAGGAGAAGTCCGGTGGCGCGCAAACGGAGGGCGGCGGTGCCGCCGGGACCATGACGCTGCACAAAGGCCAGGACGCCGGTAGCGGGGGCCGCGGTTCCGCCCTGTTGCGCCCGTCTTGGCCGGATGGCTTCCGGCGCCTTTCCGGCCCTGATCCACCGGCCAGACCCTGGCCGAGAAAGTCCTCTGTCCCTGGACTTGCTCGGCTAGCCCTTCCGGGACAGCGGATCGCCCCAGCCCGCGTTCTGCGCGATGTCCGGGTTGGCCAGCACATCGGCGGAGCAGTCGTAGTGCTGCGGCACGTCGTCGCCGGGGCCGCCCAGCACCGCCGATGGGGGTCCCGCCGCCCCGTTCAGGGGAGTACGGCCCAGCGCCGGGTCCGCGCCGTACGAGCAGACCAGCTGCGCCAGCGCGAAGGACGGCAGATCGTCCGGCCGGATGCTCAGCCGCAGCGCGTCCGCCGGATCGCCCTTACGGGGACCTTCGACCGTGAGGTCCTCGGGCACCGCGCTGCTGAACCCGGCCTCGTCCTCGGTCGGCGAGGGCTGCTTCTGCAGCTCGGTCAGCAGCGTACGGGCGGCCTTCAGGCGCGCGGCGGCCGGTACGCCCTTGGGCGGGGACACGGTCCGCTCCACCTGGGCGAGCGTCGAACTGCACACGAGATAGACGGTGACCCGCACGCGATCGGGGGCCGTCGGTGCCGCATCGCCGGCGGGGACCTTGCAGCTCACCCGCGACGGCGCGCCGCCGGCGTCGACCGGGACGGAGGTGCCCCGGATGCCGCAGCCCGCGGCGGCCAGCGCGAGGGCCGCGACGGCGGCGGTGCGCTGCCACGTACGGGCGGACCTCCGGGCCGGTTCCGTGCCCGGGGCGCGGACGCCGCCCCGGGTGGGAACGCACCAGCTGAAACCGGTCCGCGTCATCGGTCGTCCTCCGTGCCTTCGTCGGCCGCGCGGGACGCGCCGCCGCGCTCCTGCGGGGCACCGCCGTCCCGCCGGCTGCCGCCGTCGTCCGCCAGGCGGGACGCGTCCATCGGCAGCCGCAGGGTGAACACCGCGCCGCCCTCGGGCAGGTTGGCCGCGGTGATCTCGCCGCCGTGGATATGCGCGTTCTCCAGCGCGATCGACAGGCCGAGACCGCTGCCCTCCGACCGCGGCCGGGAGGCGCTCGCCTTATAGAAGCGGTCGAAGACATGCGGCAGGACCTCCTCCGGGATACCGGGGCCGTGGTCCCGTACCCGGATCACCAGATCGCCGCCCCCGGCCCGGCCCGCGTCCCGGGCCGGCTGCCCGGCGTCCGGCCGCTCCGGCTCACGCCCACCGGCGGACGCCTCCGCGGCCCCGCCGCCCGCTCCGTCGCCCGGCGCGCCCTCGGTCCGTACGGACACCCGTACCGGCGAGCCGCCGTGCTTCAGCGCGTTCCCGATCAGATTCGCCAGGATCACATCGAGCCGCCGCGGGTCCAGGAGGGCCACGATGCCGCGGTCCGCGTCCAGATGCACCGCGTCCAGCCAGGCCCGCGCGTCGATACAGGCGGTCACCTGGTCCGCGACATCGACATCGTCCAGCACCAGGCGCGCCGTCCCCGCGTCGAAGCGGGTGACCTCCATCAGGTTCTCCACGAGGTCGTTCAGCCGCCGGGTCTCGCTGACCACCAGCTGCACGGCGGGCGCGATCATCGGGTCGAGGGACTCGGACTCCTCCTCCAGCACCTCCGAGACCGCGGTGATCGCCGTCAGCGGCGTCCGCAGCTCGTGCGACATGTCGGCGACGAACCGCCGGGACGACGCCTCGCGCGCGCTCAGCTCCTCGACGCGCTGTTCCAGCCGCTCCGCCGTACGGTTGAACGTCCGGGACAGGTCGGCGAGTTCGTCCGTGCCGGTCACCCGCAGCCGGGTGTCGAGGCGGCCCTCGCCGAGCTGCCGCGCCGCGTGCCCGAGCCGCTGGACGGGCCGCAGCACGGTCGTCGCGGCGGCCTGCGCCAGCAGCGCCGAGCCGACCAGCGCGAGCGCCGTCGCGATCCCCAACGACCAGGCCAGCGAGTTGAGGTCCTGCCGCTCGGCGGCCAGCGACTTCATCATGTAGCCGGTCGGGCCGCCGCCGATCACCTTCGCCCCGGCGACGAGATAGGGGACGTCCCCGAACTCCTCGCGCTGCCAGTACAGATGGTGCGGATAGCGGTTCGACTCGTCGACCTTGCGCACCTCGTTGACCGCGGCACGCAGCGACTTGGGCACCGTCTTGAGGGTCAGCAGGTCCTTGTTCGTGGTCGCCGCACAGTCCTTGCCCTCGCGGTCCACGCCGATCAGCAGCACCGTGTAGTTCTGCGGCCCGCCCGCCATCTGCCGTGCGGCGTCCTGGAGTTCGGCGCACCGAGGCCGCTGCGGCAGCGAACGGGTGCTGTCCTCCAGTGACTTGCGGAAGTCCTTGAGCACCGAGTTCTGGGTGCGGTCCAGGACGGTGTTGCGGTTGAGCCAGTACGCGATGCCGGACGCGGAGACCGCCGCCGTCAGCGCGACCAGCGCGAAGACGACGACCAGCCGCAGCCGCAGGCTGGTCCAGCGCAGCAGCCCGGAGGTGCGGCGCAACAGCCGCATCAGCAGCCGGGGCTTGCCACCGCCGCCTGCCTCGGCGGCGTCACCCCGGCCGTCGGCCGCCCTGCCGTCGGTCGTCCCGCCGTCGGCCGCCCTGTCATCGGCAGTCCTGTCATCGGTCGTACGGCCCGAGGAACGTTCCGTCACTGCGGGGAGTCCAGCCGGTAGCCGACGCCGCGGACCGTACGGATCAGGGTCGGCGAGGACGGTACGTCCTCCACCTTCGCGCGCAGCCGCTGCACACAGGCGTCCACCAGGCGCGAGTCGCCGAGATAGTCGTGCTCCCACACCAGCCGCAGCAACTGCTGCCGGGACAGCGCCTGTCCGGGCCGGCGGCTCAGCTCCAGCAGCAGCCGCAGCTCGGTGGGCGTCAGCTGCAGGTCCTCGCCGTTCTTCGTGACCGTCATCGCCGACCGGTCGATCACCAGAGAGCCGAAGGTCGCCGAGTCGTTGGACTCGCGTTCCCCACGGCGCAGCACCGCCCTGATCCGGGCGTCCAGCACCCGCCCCTGGACCGGCTTGACGACATAGTCGTCCGCGCCCGACTCCAGACCCACCACGACGTCGATGTCGTCGTTGCGCGCGGTGAGCAGGATGATGGGCAGTTGGTCCGTACGCCTGATCCGCCGGCACACCTCGAAACCGTCGATGCCCGGCAGCATCACATCCAGCACGATCAGGTCCGGGCGCTGCTCACGCAGCAGCTTCAGGCCGTCCTCGCCCGTCGCCGCGGTCACCACACGGTGACCTTGGCGCGACAGCGAGAGTTCGAGGGCCGTGCGGATGGCGTCGTCGTCCTCGATCAGCAACAGGAAAGGCACGTCCGCCATTCTGGCCCATGGGATGCCAGGACATCGACCAGTGGTGCCCTCCTATACAAGGCGCGCACCCGCGAGGCCCTCGTGTCGCACTCCGCCGGGCCCTGTGACAGGCCTGTGACAGTCGGCGGACAACGCGATGAAACTGGGTTGGCAGTCTTTTGGGCACCGGGAGAGATCAACGCCCGGCGACACACCGAACGAGCTGGCTCAACCGACGGGGGGCGCGAGATGAACACACTGCACGGCACCACCACCAGCGCAGTTATCACGCGTCTCCATGACGTCGGCCGTGCCTGCGAGAAGTCCGGTGCGGATGGGGGTACCTCCCTGCTCGAGCGGAGCCGAGAGCTTGGGGGAGGACGGGGGTGCGCTCGCGGCACCGGGCGTCTGCGTCCGCCTTTCATGGTGGCCGTCGACGCGACGGTGGGGGGAAACAGCGGGGCCCACGGGGGAAACACGGGCCACGGGGGAAAAAACGGGGAGAACCCCCGGGAACGGCAGTACAGGGAGGGCACGGGGGAACGGCGCTCCGCGTCGGAGGCGGCCGAGGCCGAAGCGGCCTTCACCGCCTACGTCCAGGAGCGCCGGGCCTCCCTGTACGCCACCGCCTACCACCTGACCGGTGACCGCTTCGAGGCCGAGGACCTGCTGCAGAGCGCGCTGTTCTCGACCTTCCGGGCATGGGACCGGATCAGCGACAAGGCGGCGCTGGGCGGCTATCTGCGGCGCACGATGACGAATCTGCACATCAGCGCCTGGCGCCGGCGCAAGCTCAACGAATACCCGACCGAGGAACTGCCGGAGACCGCCGGCGACGTGGACGCGATGCGCGGCACCGAACTGCGCGCCGTGCTCTGGCAGGCGCTGGCCCGGCTGCCCGAGACGCAGCGCACGATGCTGGTGCTGCGCTACTACGAGGGCCGTACGGACCCGGAGATCGCGGACATCCTCAACATCAGTGTCGGCACGGTGAAGTCGAGCATCTGGCGCGCCCTGCGCCGGCTGCGCGAGGACGAGGTCCTCAGCTTCGGACGTGACGAGGAAGAGTCCTTCGGCGAGCTGGTGGCCTGAGGACAGGGGGAAATACCCGAGGGGACGGGGATACGGGGGAACCGGCGGAGCTGGGGGGCTCCACGAAGCCGGGCGTATCGGGGGACACGGGGGAAGTACGGGGGAGGGGGAAGTAGGGGGAGCACGGGGGAACGAAGCGGGTTCGGACGGCCGGGGGGTCTGTCCGAGCCCGCTTCTTCGTGCTGCCACGGCATCCCTTGCCGGCGCCGGATCCAGGGCCGGATTCAGGAACGTACGGATTCAGGAACGTACGGTCTCGCCGAGAGCGTCGTCCCCCAAGCTCTCGACGTCGCTCGAACAGGGAGGTACCCCCATCCGCGCGGCCGATATGCGCGCCAGTGCCTCCGGCTTGGCGCACGGGTGCGCGCCCAGCGCGCTGTGGCGGGCGACGACCGACCGCTCGGCGCGCAGTAGCCGCAGTCCGCGACGCACCAGATACGGCGGCGACTTGCGGGCCTCGCGCAGATCCCGGATCAGCCGCCGGCGGAAGGTCGTGGTGGGGCGCCCGCGCAGACACAGCGCGTCGGCCAGCAGCCCCGCGGCGCGGCAGTCCGCTATGACATCGGCCGCGAAGATGCCCTCCGCGATGAACAGCGGGGCGTCGCCGATGTCGAGCCCGGCTTCGCCGACGCGGGCGCTGACGGAGATGTCGTACACCGGGACGGAGGTTCGTCCCGTACGGCACAGCGACTCGATCGCGGCGAGTGCGGCACCGGCGTCCCAGGAGAGCGGGGAGTCCCAGTCGGCGCCGCCGCCGTCCGGCAGCTGCGGCAGCGTCGGGTCCGTGCCCTCCTTGTAGAAGTCGTCGAGGTTGAGGACGGGCAGGCCGGTCAGGGCGGCCAGGGACGTCTTGCCGGAGCCGGAGGGGCCGGTCAACAGGACGACGCGGATGGGGGCAGCTCCCTGCGCATGGGGGTCCCCCCGCTCGGGCGAAGCCGAGGGTGCGGGAGGAGCCGAGAGCTTGGGGGAGGACTGCCGGGCAGGGCGCTGGGAGGTCACGGGTACCCATTGTCGGGCATTGGGCCGTGCGGGCTACCCCTGGCGTAGGAGGTGGATCGCCCGCCATGCCCTCAACTACGCTTCGCAGTCAAGCGATTACATACAGGTAGGTGGCACATGGTCTCTCACGTACGTCCCAAGCCCAGCCGCATCCCGCGCACTCTGCTGCGCGCCGGCCTGGCGGTCTCCGCGGTCGGCGCGGCGCTGGCGGCGGGCGGTACGGCATCGGCGGGCGCGGCGACCGCTCCCGTGCCCACGGCCGCCCCCGACCAGGGCGCCGGCGGCACCGTGTCCGCGCTGACCGGCGTCGTGCGGAAGTCCGTCGACGGCGCCCCCGGCGCGGTCAGGGGAATGCAGCTCAACCCGCTGGCCAACACCCCGGTCGACCCGCTGAACAACGATGTGGGCACCGAGATCGCCGACTTCAAGTCCGTGAGCACCAAGACGCTGACCGGCCCCGTGTCGCGGGGCGCGACCGTGGGGGACCTGCCGGTGGTGGGCTCGGCCACGAAGCTGATGCCGGGGTGACACTCCGGGAGCTCGGACAGCGGTGCGGGGCCCCATCCGTAAAGGTGGGGCCCCGCACTGTCGGGTCGTAGCCGCCGGAAAGGCGACAGAAGTCCGCTAAACGCCCATCGGGTGCCAGACCGTCTTCGTCTCCAGGAAAGAGAACAGACGCTCGGTACCCGGGTCGGCGGTCCAGTCGGCCGTCCCCGGGCGCAGTACGCGCTTGAGGTTGTCGGCCGCGGCCGTCTCCAGGGACTTCGCCAACTCGGCGTCGGCGCCCGCGAGATCGATCGCGTTGACGTCCTGATGGGCGGCGAGCGGAGCCGCGAGCTCCGCGGTGCGGCCCGAGAGGATGTTGACCACACCGCCCGGAACGTCGGACGTGGCGAGCACCTCGGCCAGGGACAGCGCGGGCAGCGGGGCGTTCTCCGACGTCACCACGACCACCGTGTTGCCGGTGGCGATGGCCGGTGCGATGACCGACACCAGGCCGAGGAACGACGACTCCTGGGGGGCCAGGACGGCGACCACACCGGTCGGTTCGGGGGAGGAGAGGTTGAAGTACGGGCCCGCGACCGGGTTGGCTGAGCCGGCGATCTGGGCGACCTTGTCGGTCCAGCCCGCGTACCAGACCCAGCGGTCGATGGCGGTGTCCACCTGGGCGGCGGCCTTCGGCTTCGACAGCCCCTCGGCGGCCGCGACCTCCGCCACGAACTGGTCACGGCGGCCCTCCAGCATCTCGGCGACGCGGTAGAGGACCTGGCCGCGGTTGTAGGCCGTGGCGCCCGACCAGCCGCCGAACGCCTTGCGCGCGGCGACGACCGCATCGCGGGCGTCCTTGCGGGAGGACAGCGGCGCATTGGCGAGCCACTCGCCCTTGGAGTCGGTCACCTCGTACACCCGCCCGCTCTCGGACCGGGGGAACTTCCCCCCGACGTACAGCTTGTAGGTCTTCAGCACACTCAGGCGATCAGACATTGAGGTACGCCTCCAGACCGTGGCGGCCGCCCTCGCGGCCGAAGCCCGACTCCTTGTAGCCGCCGAAGGGCGAGGCCGGGTCGAACTTGTTGAACGTGTTGGACCAGATGACGCCCGCACGGAGCTTGTTCGCCATCCAGAGCATCCGCGAGCCCTTCTCCGTCCAGATGCCGGCGGACAGGCCGTACGGGGTGTTGTTGGCCTTCTCCACGGCCTCGGCCGGAGTGCGGAAGGTCAGTACGGACAGCACCGGGCCGAAGATCTCCTCGCGGGCGATGCGGTGCGCCTGGGTGACACCGGTGAACAGCGTCGGCGCGAACCAGTAGCCGGAGGTGGGGAGTTCGCAGGCCGGCGCCCAGCGCTCGGCGCCCTCGGCCTCGCCCGCCTCGACCAGCGCGGTGATACGGGCCAGCTGCTCGGCGGAGTTGATGGCGCCGATGTCGGTGTTCTTGTCGAGCGGGTCGCCGACCCGGAGCGTGCGCATCCGGCGCTTGAGGGAGTCGAGGAGTTCCTCGGCGACGGACTCCTGGACCAGGAGGCGGGAGCCCGCGCAGCAGACATGCCCCTGGTTGAAGAAGATGCCGTTGACGATGCCCTCGACGGCCTGGTCGATCGGGGCGTCGTCGAAGACGATGTTCGCCGCCTTGCCGCCCAGTTCGAGGGTGACCTTCTTGTCGGTGCCGGCGACCGTACGGGCGATGGCCTTGCCGACCTCGGTGGAGCCGGTGAAGGCGACCTTGTCGATGCCGGGGTGCGCGACCAGCTCGGCGCCCGTGGAGCCGTCGCCGGTAAGGATGTTGACGACGCCCTTGGGGAGGCCCGCCTGGCGGCAGATGTCCGCGAAGAAGAGGGCGGAGAGCGGGGTCGTCTCGGCGGGCTTGAGGACGACGGTGTTGCCGGTGGCCAGCGCCGGGGCGATCTTCCACGCCAGCATGAGGAGCGGGAAGTTCCACGGGATGACCTGGCCCGCGACGCCCAGGGGGCGCGGGTTCGGGCCGTAGCCGGCGTGGTCGAGCTTGTCGGCCCAGCCCGCGTAGTAGAAGAAGTACGCGGCGACCAGCGGCAGGTCGGCGTCCCGGGACTCGCGGATCGGCTTGCCGTTGTCCAGCGACTCCAGGACGGCCAGCTCGCGCGAGCGCTCCTGGATGATCCGGGCGATCCGGAAGAGGTACTTGGCGCGCTCGGCGCCGGGCAGCGCGGACCACTTCTCGAAGGCCTTACGGGCGGCCTTCACGGCGCGGTCGACGTCCTCCGCGCTCCCCTGGGCCACCTCGGAGAGGACTTCCTCGGACGACGGGGAGACGGTCTTGAAGACCTTGCCGTCGGAGGCCGGAGCGAACTCGCCGTCGATGAACAGGCCGTAGGACGGGGCGATGTCGACGACCGAGCGGGACTCGGGTGCGGGTGCGTATTCGAAGGTCATGGGTGCCTCAGTCCACCGTGACGTAGTCGGGGCCGGAGTACCGGCCGGTGCTGAGCTTCTGGCGCTGCATCAGCAGATCGTTCAGGAGGCTGGAGGCGCCGAAGCGGAACCAGTCGGGGGTCAGCCAGCGCTCGTCCAGCGTCTCGTTGATCATGACCAGGTACTTGACGGCGTCCTTGGTCGTACGGATGCCGCCGGCCGGCTTCACGCCGACCTGCACGCCGGTGGCCTCGTGGAAGTCCCGTACGGCCTCCAGCATCAGCAGCGTGACGGGCGGGGTGGCGTTGACGGCGACCTTGCCGGTCGAGGTCTTGATGAAGTCGGCGCCGGCGAGCATCGCGAGCCAGGAGACCCGGCGGACGTTGTCGTACGTCTGGAGCTCACCGGTCTCGAAGATGACCTTGAGGTGCGCGGCGCTGCCATCGGGACGGGCGCACGCCTCCTTCACGGCCTTGATCTCCTCGAAGACCGCCATGTAGCGGCCGGAGAGGAAGGCGCCCCGGTCGATCACCATGTCGATCTCGTCGGCGCCGGCCGCGACCGCGTCACGGGTGTCGGCGAGCTTGACCGGCAGCGCGGCGCGGCCCGCCGGGAAGGCGGTGGCGACGGAGGCGACATGGATGTCCGGAGCGCCGCCGTTGAGCAGGGCCTCCTTGGCCGTCGCGACCATGTCGGGGTAGACGCAGATCGCTGCGACCTTGGGGGCGGTGCGGTCGGTGGGGTCCGGGTGGATGCCCTTGGCGCACAGCGCCCGGACCTTGCCCGGGGTATCCGCGCCTTCGAGGGTCGTCAGGTCGATCATCGAGATGGCGAGATCGATGGCATACGCCTTCGCCGTCGTCTTGATCGAGCGGGTGCCGAGGGTGGCGGCGCGGGCCTGCAGGCCGACCGCGTCGACCCCCGGGAGGCCGTGGAGGAAGCGGCGCAGCGCACCGTCGTCGGCGGTCACGTCCGCCATTGACGCCAGACGCCCCGCGGCTTCCTTGCCGTATGCGGGAACAGTGATGGGCATGGTCACGAGGGGAGCATATCTACGCGCGTAGCGCAATGTCATCCCCCCTGGACGTCCGAATCCGGCCGGGGGAAGCCGGTTCGTGCTGGTGGCGGGCCGCCTCGCAGGGCCGGTGGCGGCCTCGCCACGCCGTTCGAAAGATGCCGTAACGCAATGTCCGGCATGCGGACGGTCAGGCAGAATCGGCGGCATGACGAGCCCCGAACGGTCCACCCCGCCACAGACGCAGAACGCGGAGCGCAGCTACCGCTCGCCCGCGGCCCTCGCCGGCGGCGTGCTGCTGCTCGTGCTCGCGCTCTGGCTCGGCGGTGACGCGGTGCTGCAGGGCGACGCGCACACCAAGCTCACGGCGTTGTTCGCGCTGCTTCTGCTCGTGCCGCTGGTGGTCGCCTTCACCCTGCGGCCGACGGTCAGGGCCGGCGAGGACCGGCTGGTGGTGCGCAATCCGTTCCGTACGATCACGCTGCCCTGGGGCGCGGTGGAGAACCTGCGGGCGTCGTTCTCCGCCGAGGTGTTCACCAGCGGCGGGAAGTACCAGATGTGGGCGGTGCCGGTCTCCCTGCGGCAGCGCAAGAAGGCCAACCGGCGGGCGGAGCGCGGCGCGAAGGCGTCCGCACGGGGCGGCTTCGGCCTCGGGGCCTCCGACGCGGGCCCGGCGCCGCGCGCGACGGTCGATCAGACCATGGACGAACTGCGTGAGATGAAGGAACGGGCCGGCCAGAGCGAGAGTGCCCAGGGCGAGCCGACGGTGCGCTGGGCGTACGAGATCATCGCGCCGTGCGTGGCGGGGGCGATCGGCCTGGCGGTGCTGCTGGCGCTGTAGGGGGCCGCTGGGGGTGCCGTCGGGGCGGACCGCCTCGACGGTGGCGCGCGGTCGGTGCCCGTGGTCTGCGGTTGATCAGGTGACGGCACGGCCGAGGTAGGCGGCCAGGCGGTCAAGGGCTGTCGCGTCGTCGAGAAGGGGCCGGGGTGTCGCGAAGGAGCCGCCCGCTGTGCGGGGCAGGCTGCCGTAGATCTCGCGTACCGCCGGGAGTGCCGACTCGGCGAGGTCCGGCACGAGGTCGCGAGGGTGTCCGATCGCCGTGGCCAGGTCCCAGCCGTGCACCAGCATCTCGATGACCAGCTGCTCGACGAGACGCCGGCCCGGGGCCGGACCGTACCGCTGGTCGAGCATTCCGGGGCGGCGGAAGGCGTCCAGCGCGCTGTGCGCGGCGGCGCGGAACGCCTCGACGTGGTCCTCGCCGAGGTGGTCGACGGTGACGTCGGAGCGCGGGGCGCCGTTGGCGAGGCCGGCCCACAGTAGGTTCTCCCAGACCAGGTGGTTGAGCAGGGCGCGAACGTCCCAATCAGCGCAGGGCGTCGACCGGTCGAACATGCTTGGGGTGACGGCGGAGACGAGGCCGCCCACAGCGCGCAGCACGCGCTCGCAGCCGTCGAGCAGGCCTTCCGGTTCCCAGGCGTCGGCTCCGGCGTCGTACAGTGCGCCGAGCTCCTTGGCGCGCGCCCCGGGTTCGGGGTTGGTACGCAGCGCCGTCATCAGCCAGTCGCCGGCCGCTTTCGAACTCGCCCGCACGGGTTGGCCATTGATGATGCACAACAGCTGCCAGTACCGCTCGACGCGCACGTCGGAAGCGACTTCGAGCTGTTCCAGCAGCAGGCGCCGGGCCGCTGCGTCGTCGGTGCGCACCTCGTCACGGGTGTGTGCCTGCGTCGGGAGCCAGGACGCGACGATGGCTGCGACGACGGGGTCGGCTGCCGGTGAGTCGGGAACGATCCCCTCCCGTATCGCCGTGTTCACCCGCTCCATCCAGTCGTCGGCGACCTGCTGTACGGCCCGGAGCGCGGCGTCGTCGTGTTCGCCGGGGGCGTGCTCGGCGGCGTACTCCGCCATGCGGCGCATCCCGGAGCGCAGAGCGGGGTCGACCACCAGCTCGCTCAGTTCGATCCAGGCGTCGACCTGCTCGTCCGTGGGGTGGTCGGGAAGCTCCGGGGTGGCGGCCAGCAGGCCGCGGCGGTAGGTCGGTACGTCCAGGTCTCCGAGGGTGTCCGTCACGAACTCGTGGATGAGGGTGCGGCGTTCGGCGGCGGTCAGGCGGGCCGTTCGGTTCACGAAGGCGAGTCCTTCTGCAGTGGTTCCGCGGCGGGTGACGGAGCGCAGGACCGCCTGCTGCGAGCGCAGCGTACGGATCTGTGCCTCCAGCGCGTCGACGTGGGCCGCGGCCACCTCCGCCAAGGTGTGCTCGCGGTCGAGTACGTCACGGATCGCCGGGAGGCCGAGCCCGAGGTCCCGCAGGGTCCGTGCCAGCTCCAGACGGGCTACGGATCCCGCGTCGTAGCGGCGGTACCCGGAGGCCGTCCGCCGGGCCGGCGGCACGACCCCCATGTCCGACCAGTGCCGGACGAGCTTCACCGGCAGCCCCGTCTTCCGCGCGACCTCTCCGATGCCCCACAACTGCGTGTCGTCGACGTGCATGCGGCCCACTTTCGGATCTCCCATGGTGGGAGAGTCAAGCGTGGGTCCGCAATGCCGTCTGCCTACGCAGGCCCGGCGTGCCGACGCGTGCAAGAACCCTGCCTTGCCGCTGGCGAACCCTCCGCGCACTGCAAGCGCCCACCCCCGAGGGGGTGGGCGCTTGCAGTGCCGCGGTTTCCGGTGCGGGCGGGTGTCAGATCCCCGCCGCCCCCGACAGATCCGCTTTGATGGCCGTCAGCGCTGCGTCCGCCTGCCTGCGGGCCTCCGGCAGGGACCGGGCCGAGGACACCGGGACCACGACCTCCAGGTAGCACTTGAGCTTGGGCTCGGTGCCGCTGGGACGGACCACGACCCGGCCGGCCTCCACCCCCGACTCCGGCGAACCGGACAGGTAGTAGCGCAGCCCGTCGGTCGGCGGCAGCGTCTCCGTGCCCTGGTTCAGGTCGTCGGAGCTGCTCACGGCCAGGCCCGCGAGCGCCGTCGGCGGCTGCTCGCGCAGCCTGCGCATGGCGTCGGCGATCAGCGACAGGTCCTCGACGCGCACCGAGAGCTGGTCGGTGGCGTGCAGGCCGAATTCCAGCGCGAGGTCGTCGAGCAGGTCGGTGAGGGTGCGGCCGGCCTGCTTCAGCTCTGCCGCCAGCTCGGTGATCAGCAGGGCGGCGGTGATGCCGTCCTTGTCGCGGACGCCCTCCGGGTCGACGCAGTAGCCCAGCGCCTCCTCGAAGGCGTACCGCAGACCGTCCACCCGGGCCAGCCACTTGAAGCCGGTCAGCGTCTCCTCGTAGGGCAGCGAGGAGGCGGCGGCGATACGGGACATGAGCTGGGAGGAGACGATCGTGGTCGCGAAGGTTCCCGTCGCCTGCTTGCTGACCAGGTGCGCGGCGAGCAGCGCGCCGACCTCGTCGCCGCGCAGCATCCGCCAGCCGTCCTGCGTGCCGGGGGCGGGGACGGCGACGGCGCAGCGGTCGGCGTCGGGGTCGTTGGCGATGATGATGTCCGGGCCCACGGACCGGGCGGTGGCGAACGAAAGGTCCATCGCACCGGGCTCTTCCGGGTTGGGGAAGGCGACCGTCGGGAAGTCCGGGTCCGGCTCGGCCTGCTCCGCGACGACCGTCGGGGCGGGGAAGCCGGCCCGCGCGAAGGCGGCGACGAGGGTTTCCCGGCCGACGCCGTGCAGGGGCGTGTAGACGACCTGCGTGTCACGGGGGGAGCCCGGGGTCAGCACGGCGTCCGTACGCGCCAGGTAGGCCGACAGGACCTCGTCGTCGAGGGTCTCCCAGCCGGACTCCGGCCGCGGTACGTCGTCCAGCGAGGCGATCGCCGCGATCTCGGCGGCGATCTCGCCGTCCGCGGGCGGCACGATCTGCGAACCGTCGCCGAGGTAGACCTTGTAGCCGTTGTCGCGCGGCGGGTTGTGGCTGGCGGTGACCTCGACGCCGGCCACCGCGCCCAGGTGCCTTATCGCGAAGGCCAGTACGGGGGTGGGCAGCGGGCGGGGCAGCACGGCGGCCCGCAGCCCCGCGCCGACCATCACGGCCGCGGTGTCCCGCGCGAACTCGGCGCTCTTGTGGCGCGCGTCGTAGCCGACGACGACGAGTCCCGCGCCGTCGCCCTTGGACTTCAGATACGCGGCGAGGCCGGCCGCCGCACGGATGACCACCGAGCGGTTCATCCGCATCGGGCCCGCGCCCAGCTCGCCGCGCAGCCCGGCGGTGCCGAACTGGAGGGTGCCGGCGAACCGGGCGGCCAGCTCGGCGCTGATGTCGGCGTTGTCGGCGCCTTCGATGAGCTTGGACAGCTCGTCCCGGGTCTCCGGGTCGGGGTCCTCGGCCAGCCATGCCTCGGCCCGGTTGGTCAGCTCCGCGGGATCGGTAGCCACGTGATGCTCCTGACGGTGGATGCGGGTGGGGGCGCGCTCGGCTGCGCGGCACGCCTGCCCGGTGCGCCTACGAGGTGCGGTTACCCCGTGCGCGCGGATTTCGTGCGGTCGAACCGGCCAATGCCACTCGACGGCGGGAGGCCGGCCCGGCGGGTGTCGCGCACCCGCCGCCGGCCGCCATGACCCATCGGACAGGCCTTAGAGCTTGCCGAGCACCTGGGCGAGCAGGCTGCCCATCTGGGTCGCGGAGTCGCGGCCGGCCTGGAGCACCTCTTCGTGGTTGAGCGGCTCGCCCGTCATGCCGGCGGCGAGGTTCGTCACCAGCGACAGGCCGAGCACCTCGGCGCCGGCCTCGCGTGCCGCGATGGCCTCCAGGACGGTGGACATACCGACCAGGTCCGCGCCCAGGGTCCGGATCATCTTGATCTCGGCGGGGGTCTCGTAGTGCGGGCCGGGGAACTGGGCGTAGACGCCCTCCTCCAGGCTCGCGTCGACCTCCTTGCACAGCGCGCGCAGCCGCGGCGAGTACAGATCCGTCAGGTCGACGAAGTTCGCGCCGACGATCGGGGAGGTCGCGGTGAGGTTGAGGTGGTCGCTGATGAGGACCGGCTGGCCGGGGCGCATGCCCTCGCGCAGACCGCCGCACCCGTTGGTGAGGACGATGGTCTTGCAGCCGGCGGCGACGGCGGTACGGACGCCGTGCGCGACGGCGGCGACGCCGCGGCCCTCGTAGTAGTGCGTACGGCCCAGGAAGACCAGCGCACGCTTCTCGCCGACCTTGTACGAGCGGATCTTGCCGCCGTGTCCTGCGACGGCCGGGGGCGGGAAGCCGGGCAGCTCGGTGACCGGGAATTCATGCTCGGGGGCGCCCAGAGCCTCGGCGGCCGGAGCCCAGCCGGAGCCCATGACCAGGGCGACGTCGTGGGTCTCGGCGCCGGTGAGCTCGCGCAGGCGCGCGGCGGCGGCGTCGGCGGCGCCCTGCGGGTCGCTCGCGATGTCCGGGGTAACAGATGCGTTCACGCGGACGAGCGTAGCCGCTAAAAGCCTACGCGCGTAGATGTCAGTGCCCACGGTGCTCGGATCGTTGTCTTGTGCCTTCCGACGAATCTCCGCCCGGGCGCGTCGCGCCACCCGTACGGAGCACGGGGCCGGCCGGGCGCACCCCCCTTGTCGGGGACCCGGCGTCAGCAGGGCCGCTTGCGGAGTTCCATCACATAGTCGTGCGGCGCGCCCGCCGACTCCGCGGCGTCCGCGAGCTCGCCCAGGTAGCGGGCGGACGGCAGACCGCCCTCGTAGCCGTTGAGGACATAGACCCAGGCCGCCTCGTCACCGTCGAGCGTGTGCACCCGCACCCGCATCCGGCGGTAGACGTCCAGGCCCACGCCCTCCCAGCGGTCCATGGACTCCTCATCCATGGGCGCGATGTCGTAGAGCGCGACGAAAACCTGGGAGCGGGGGGCCTCGACGATCGTCGCCAGGGCGCCCTCCCACCCCATCTGCTCGCCGCCGAAGGTGAGCCGCCAGCCGTTGAGCCAGCCCGTGCCGCGCAGCGGCGAGTGCGGTGCGCGGCGGGACATCAGCCGCGCGTCGAGGTTGCCGGCGTACGCGGCGTAGAGCGACATGGTTCCGAGGGTACGGGAGGTTATCGGGTGGGCCCGTGGTACGGGCGGTTCGCAGCGCGGGGCCGACGGGCGCGCCAACGGGCTCCGCAGGGACACGAAGCGGCCCCCGAAGCGAACGACGTACGGACGTGCGGGACAATGGGGTACGTGACTCGGATCGTGATCATCGGTGGCGGACCCGGCGGATACGAGGCGGCCCTGGTGGGCGCCTCTCTCGGCGCGGAGGTGACCGTCGTCGACTGCGACGGTCTGGGCGGGGCGTCGGTGCTCACCGACTGCGTGCCGTCGAAGACTCTTATCGCGACGGCCGAGGTGATGACGACCTTCGACTCCTCGTACGAGGAGCTGGGCATCATCGTCGAGGACGACACGCCGCACATCGACCGCCCCGCGCGTGTCGTCGGCGTGGACCTCGGCAAGGTCAACCGACGCGTCAAGCGCCTCGCGCTCGCCCAGTCGCATGACATCACCGCCTCCGTCACGCGGGCCGGTGCCCGGGTGACCCGCGGCCGCGGCCGGCTGGAGCCGGGCCAGTCGCCGGACGGCTCGCGCCGGGTGACGGTGACCGCCGCCGACGGCTCCGAGGAGACGCTGGTCGCGGACGCGGTGCTGATCGCCACCGGCGCGCACCCCCGTGAGATCCCGGACGCGCTGCCGGACGGCGAGCGGATCCTGAACTGGACGCAGGTCTACGACCTGAACGAGCTCCCCGAGGAGCTCATCGTGGTCGGCTCCGGCGTCACCGGCGCCGAGTTCGCCGGTGCCTACCAGGCGCTCGGCTCCCGCGTCACCCTCGTCTCGTCCCGCGACCGGGTGCTGCCCGGCGAGGACCCGGACGCCGCCGCCGTCCTGGAGGACGTCTTCCGGCGCCGCGGTATGAACGTCATGGCCCGCTCCCGCGCCTCTGCGGTCAAGCGCGTCGGCGACCGCGTCGAGGTGACTCTCGCGGACGGCCGGACGATCTCCGGTACGCACTGCCTGGTGGCCGTCGGCTCCATCCCGAACAGCGCGGGCATCGGCCTGGAAGAGGCCGGCGTCAAGCTCAAGGACTCCGGCCACATCTGGACCGACAAGGTCTCCCGCACCACCGCCCCCGGCGTGTACGCGGCCGGCGACTGCACCGGCGTCTTCGCGCTGGCGTCCGTCGCCGCGATGCAGGGCCGGATCGCGATGTACCACTTCCTCGGCGACGCGGTCGCGCCGCTGAACCTCAAGACCGTCTCCGCGAACGTCTTCACCGACCCGGAGATCGCCACCGTCGGCTACTCGCAGGCCGATGTCGACAGCGGCAAGATCGACGCCCGGGTGGTGAAGCTGCCGCTGCTGCGCAACCCGCGCGCCAAGATGCAGGGCATCCGCGACGGCTTCGTGAAGCTCTTCTGCCGCCCCGGTACGGGCATCGTCGTCGGCGGTGTGGTGGTCTCGCCGCGTGCCAGCGAGCTGATCCACCCCATCTCGATCGCGGTCGACAACAACCTGACCGTCGAGCAGATCGCCAGCGCCTTCACGGTCTACCCGTCGCTCTCCGGCTCGATCGCCGAGGTCGCGCGCCAGCTGCACACGCGCAAGGCGGCGAACGAGTAGCCACGGGCCGCGGTGGCACGGCCAGACGACGGACAGGCCGGCGGGAATGTTTGTGCCCCTACTGAGCAATTGGGATGAAACGTTCCCCCAAGGCCGGAAGTCCGCCCGGACCCCCGAGGGGCGGTTTCGAACGGCTCTCTGGAGGTACTGACCAGGGGGCGAGCGGACTACGTCGGCCGTGAGTTCGACATATGCGCGATGCATACCACGTCACGCTGCGCGGCGTGAACAACTTCCGTTAATTGGTGCAACCTGCTGAAAACAGACGGTCGTTGGCGTTACTGTCAGTTTCGTGTTCGCTGCAGAACGTCGCCAATTGATCCTTGAAATGGTGCGCGCCAACGGAGCGGTATCGCTCCGGGAGCTCGCCCGCGTTGTCCAGACCTCCGAAGTGACCGTACGGCGGGACGTGCGGGCGCTGGAGGCGGAAGGGCTGCTCGACCGCCGGCACGGCGGTGCGGTCTTGCCGGGAGGCTTTACCCGGGAGTCCGGATTCCCGCAGAAATCCCATCTAGCGACCGCGGAGAAGACGGCCATCGCCGATCTCGCGGCGAGCTTCGTCGAAGAGGGCGAGGCCATTGTCGTCGGCGCGGGAACGACCACCCAGGAGCTGGCCCGCCGGCTCGCCCGCGTCCCCGGCCTGACCGTCGTCACCAACTCCCTGCTGGTCGCACAGGCGTTGGCCCATGCCAACCGCGTCGAGGTCGTGATGACCGGCGGCACTCTGCGCGGATCCAACTACGCGCTGGTCGGCAGCGGTGCCGAACAGTCCCTCCAGGGCCTGCGGGTGTCCCGCGCCTTCCTCTCGGGCAGCGGCCTGACCGCCGAGCGCGGGCTGTCCACCTCCAACATGCTCTCCGCCAGCGTCGACCGGGCGCTGGTGCAGGCGGCGGGGGAGGTGGTGGTGCTCGCCGACCACACCAAGCTCGGCTCCGACACGATGTTCCAGACGGTGCCGACGGATGTGATCACCCGGCTCGTCACGGACGAGCCGCCGGGCCATGACGACCGGGCCGCGACGGAGTTGCAGGCCCTGGCCGACCAGGGTGTGCAGATCGCCGTCGCCGGCGGACCGGGCGCAGGGCAGGGCTCGGGCCAACTGGGCGCGGAGAGCGCGGCGGACCGCCGGGGCCCCCGGCGGGATGTGCCGCTGCCGGGCCAGCGGCGCAACCACCCGCCGGGTGGCGCAGGTTCGGCGCCACAGCTGCGCCCGGCCGCCACCTTGTCGGAGGCGCCGGGCGGCCGGGTCGCCGATCTGGCGCCGCGGAGACGCTGAGGGGGCAGGGCGCTGTTAGGGCCTGTCCGGCCCTGAGCCGTCGGACAGGCCCTAGAAGGCCTCGGTAGCCCTAACGGTCCGCCTTGAGCCCGCTCAGGGTCAGTGTCAGCAGCCGGTCGGCCAGTTCCGGATCGTCCGGGGACTCCTCGGCGGCCAGGGCGATGCCGTTCGTCAGCTGCATCAGATCGCCGATGCTCACATCGCGGCGTACCGCCCCGGCCTCCTGGGCGCGGGTCAGCAGTGCGGCGCCGGCCTCGCGCATCGGGACGCTGCACCGCGCCATCCCCGAGCTGTCGTCCACCGACGCCGCCATCAGCGCGCGCGACAGGCCGCGGTAGGTGGTGGCATGCGTGATGATCGCGCGCAGCCAGTCGACCAGCGCATGGCACGGCTGCGGCGCGTCGGCCAGCTCCCTGGCGTGCGTCAGCAGCGCGTCCACCTCCCCCTGGAAGACCGCGCCCATCAGGGCCGTGCGGTGGGGGAAGTGCCGGTAGAGGGTGCCGATGCCGACGCCGGCGCGGCGGGCGATGTCCTCCAGTGAGGTGTCCGTGCCGTGCTCCGTGAAGGCCGTACGGGCCTCCGTCAGCAGCCGCTCGTAGTTGCGGCGGGCATCGGCCCGCATGGGACGTACGGCGTGCCCCTGCGCGCCCGCCGGCGCGTGCCCCACCGAGCCCTGCCCCGCGTGCCGCTGTCCTGCCGTCTCGGTCGCCATCGCCGTCCTCCCTCGACCCGGCCGGTCCCGGTCCGGTGGGTCCAGGATGCCATTGCGCAAGCGGAGCATCCCTCCGGAATCTTCGTGTGCCCTCCCCGCCGCCGCGCCGGGTGGACGATGGACGGACGGCGGATGAAGGCCCGGCATCTCCTGGTGGGCGCGTACCCGAACACCTCGCTGCGGCCGCAACGCCCGTCCCCCAAGAGCCATCAAACCTGGCGCAAAGAGGTCTTCCGGGGCTGATCCGGAAGGCGCCGGTACACGTCGTGGGAATCCCGCCGTGCGGACACGTCGTGGGGAATCTGGGGAAACGTCATGGGATTGACCAGCCGGTCGCTGTTGTACGCCATGGCCGCGGTCGCCGTGGTCTGTGTGGGGCTCACCCTCTGGCTGTGGCCACGGTTCGCCGGGCGCGGGCCACGGGCCCTGCTGGGCCGGCTCGGCTCGATCGTCGCCACCCAGCTGACCATCGTCGCCGCGCTCGGTCTCGCGGTGAACACCAACTTCCAGTTCTACGCCTCCTGGCACGAGCTGCTGGGCCTGTACGACGACGCCCCGGAAGCCCTCGGCAAATGGGGCGACGGGGGTACGGCCGGGCCCGCAGGGGACCCGTCCAAGGGCCTCATACAGGCATCGGGCCCGGAGGGCCTGGACAAGGTGCACGGGCTGCCGAAGGGACCGCCCGAGATGGCGGGCAAGGTCGAGACCGTACGGATCGTCGGCAAGCGGACCCGGGCCGTGGACCCCGCGTACGTCTATCTGCCGCCGCAGTACTTCCAGCCGCAGTACGCCCGCCAGCGGTTCCCCGTCATCGTCGCGCTCAGCGGCTACCCGGGTGGGACGTTCCTGCTCGGGCAGCATCTGCGGCTGCCGCAGACGGCCGCCCAGCTGATCCGCAGCGGCCGGATGCAGCCCACCGTCATCGTGATGCTGCGGCCCACCATCGCGCCGCCGCGCGACACCCAGTGCGTCGACGTCCCGGGCGGGCCGCAGGCCGAGACGTTCTTCGCACGCGATGTGCCGGACGCGCTGAAGTCGCACTACCGCGTCGGCCACGACCCGGGCGGCTGGGGCGTACTGGGCTACTCCTCCGGCGGCAGCTGCGCCCTCCAGCTGGCCATGCGGCACGACCGGACGTACACCTCGGCGGCGGCCCTCTCACCCGAGTACCGGGTCACCAACGACCCCACGACCGGCAATCTCTTCGGCGACGGCAAGGACCGGATACGCCGCCGCCAGGAGCACGATCTGATGTGGCGGCTGAAGCATCTGCCCACGCCGCAGGTGAACGTCCTGATCGGCACCAGCCGCTCGGGCGAGAAGAACTATCCGGCGGCCAAGGCGTTCCTGGCCGCGGTCAGGGCACCGATGAAGGCCGATGCGATCGTCCTCGACCACGGCAGCCACAACTTCGCCACCTGGCGACGCGAATTGCCCGCCGCGCTCCAGTGGATGAGCAAGTCGCTGACCTTTCCGGAGGATGTGGTGGGGAACTCCTAGGGTCTGTCCGATGGGGCGCATACGCGAGGGCGCCCGGCGGTGATCCGCCGGGCGCCCTCGCGTGGTGCGCAACGCTCTCGCGCGTCAGTCCTTGATCTCGCAGATCACGGCGCCGGACGTGAGGGCCGCGCCGACCTCGGCGGTCAGGCCCTTGATGGTGCCGGTGCGGTGCGCGTTGAGCGGCTGTTCCATCTTCATCGCCTCCAGGACGACGACGAGCTCGCCCTCGACGACCTGCTGGCCCTCCTCGACCGCGACCTTGACGATGGTGCCCTGCATCGG
>NZ_JBFAIP010000085.1:0-27466 GCF_040654775.1 Streptomyces sp. NPDC050636 | reverse complement strand
GCCACAACACGATGTGTGGTGGCCGGCCGCCGCGCCCCGGACGCGAGGGTGCCCGGTCGTCCGGGGCCGCACTCGCCGCACTGGCCGCCCTGGGCTGTCCGGTGTCAGAGCGCCGAGATCTCGCTCAGCAGATCGTCCAGGCCCAGCGAGCCCTGCGACAGCGCCGCCATGTGCCAGGTCTTGAGGTCGAAGTCCGCGCCGTGCCGGGCACGGGCCGCCTCCCGGCCCCGGAGCCAGACGCGCTCGCCGAGCTTGTAGCCGATGGCCTGGCCCGCCATGCCCTGGTAGCGGATGACCTCGCTCTCGATGTAGTCGGCCGGGCGGCTGCTGTGGCCGGCCAGGAACTCCTGTGCCAGCTCGGGCGTCCAGCGCTCACCCGGGTGGAACGGCGAGTCCGCCGGGATCTCCAGCTCCAGATGCATGCCGATGTCGATGATGACCCGGATGGCCCGCAGCATCTGCGCGTCCAGGTAGCCCAGCCGCCGTTCGGCGTTGGTCAGGAAGCCCAGCTCGTCCATGAGGCGCTCGGCGTACAGCGCCCAGCCCTCCGCGTTGGCGCTGACGATGCCCACGGTGGTCTGGTACCGCGAGAGGCTGTCGGCGACATGCGCCCACTGGGCGATCTGGAGGTGATGGCCGGGCACGCCCTCGTGGTACCAGGTCGACACCAGGTCGTACGCCGGGAAGCGGGTCTCGCCCATCGTCGGCAGCCAGGTGCGGCCGGGCCGGGAGAAGTCCAGCGACGGCTCGGTGTAGTACGGGGCGGCGGCGGTGCCCGGCGGGGCGATCCGGGACTCCACCCGGCGCACCCGCTCGGCGAGCTCGAAGTGGGTGCCGTCCAGCGCGTCGATGGCCTCGTCCATCAGCGACTGGAGCCACTGCCGGGTCTCCTCGACGCCCTCGATGGCCTCGCCGTGCTCGTCGAGCCAGGCCAGCGCCTCCCACGGGGTCTTCGCGTCCGGCAGGATCTTCCCCGCCTCCGCCTGCATCTCGGCCAGCAGCCGGTGGAACTCGGCCCAGCCGAATGCGTATGCCTCGTCCAGGTCGAGGTCGGTGCCGTTGTAGTAACGCGCGAGGTGGCCGTAGCGTTCCCGGCCGACGACGTCCGGTGCGCCCTCGACGGCCGGGGCGTAGGTGTCACGGAACCAGTCGCGCAGCTCCACCAGGGCGCCGGTGGCCACCGCGGCGGCCTCGGTCAGCTCGTCGCGCAGCCGCTCCGGGCCCGGGTCGGTGAACTCCGCGAACCAGCTGCGGTCCGTACCGATCCATTCACCCAACTGGTCGATGACGGTGGCGACTTGGCGCGGCCCGGCGGGCAGCTCCCGCTTGAGGCCGGCGTCCAGCGAGGCCCGGTAGCCCTCCAGCGCGTCCGGTACGGCCCGCAGCCGCCGGGCGATGGCCGTCCAGTCCTCGTCGGTGTCGGCGGGGGTGACGGTGAAGACATCGCGGACGTGGTGCAGCGGCGAGCTGAGGTTGCTGACCGTACGCAGTCCCTCGCCCGTCTCGTGCACCGCGAGTTCGGAGGTCAGCCGCTCACGCAGCAGCCGGGCGCAGCGCCGCTCGGCCGCGTTGTCGCCGCCCGGCCGGGCCTCGGCCTCGGTGAGCTTCTGCAGGGTCGTGCGGGCGAGCTGGGCCACCGCTTCCTGGCCCGTCGGCGAGAAGTCGGGGAGCCTGCCGGAGCTCTCGGCGACGCCGAGGTAGGTGCCGGTGATCGGGTCCAGGTCGACGAGGGCGTCGACATAGGCGTCGGCGACCTGGCGGGGCAGCTGACTGCCCCCGGAAGTAGTGGTGTTGGCCATGCGGGCCATCCTCGTATGGATGCACCCGCTGCGTCACCATCATTAGGCCGGACGTTCCTGTCGCTTTACAGTCCCGTTGCCTGCGCGCCGGGTGCGCTGCCCCCGCCGGGGCGGGGGCAGCGCGGGTGCTCAGCGGCGGCCGGAGCCTTCCCGGGCGATGACGGGCTCCAGGGCGGCCTGCCGGGCCGGCACGTCCGTCGGCCGCGCGGTGATCACCAAGGTGCCCTCCTCGATCTGGTAGTCGAGGGGCAGGCCCAGGCCGCGCATCGCCGCCACCATCCCGGTGTTGGAGGCCTGGGTGATGGCGTAGACGCTGTCGCAGCCCGCCTCGGCCGCCATCGCCACCAGCCGGCGCAGCAGCTCCGCGCCGATCCCGCGCTGCTGCCAGGCATCCTCGACCAGCAGCGCGACCTCGGTCTCGTCGCCGTCCCACAGCAGATGGCCGAGCGCCACCAGCCGCCCGGACGCGGTCTCCACCGCCAGGGTGCGGCCGAACCGGGGGCTGAGCAGATGCCCGAGGTAGCGGTCCGTGTCACCGACCGGGCCGTGATAGCGCAGCGAGAGGGTCTTCGGGGAGCAGCGGTCCTGCATCTCGCGGGCCGCGGCGAGGTCGGAGGTGTCGGCGCGGCGGACGGTGATCTCGTTGCCCTCGGGCAGCGTGAGGACATCACGCCGCGGCGGCACCCGCTGGCCGAGTCTGGTGTCCAGTTCGACCAGCGCGCGCACCCGGGCGAACTCGGTGGGCGTGAACGGCAACTGCGGCCTTTCGATGGTGAGAGAGCCCCCGGAGGGGGCGCGGAACTTCATGGTGTGTTCGTCCAGGACGCCTTCGGCGGGCACGTCCTCGGCGAGCGGCAGCCCGCTCAGCGAGCGCGCGGGCACCGAGCGGATGGTGCAGCGGCCCAGCAACTGCCGTAGGGCGAGGGGGAGTTCGGCGGAGTCCAGCGCCGTACGCGTCGCCAGGCCCAGCATCCGGGTCGGCGCGTCGACGAGATCGTGGGCGTCCGCCCGCTCCAGCCAGGTGTGCGCGCCGCCCGCACGGGCCACCGTACGGGTCAGTTCGGCCGGCGCCAGCGCGCCCGGCGCGCGCAGCAGGAACTCATCGACCGTGCCGTTGGACAGCGGGTGCGTCTGCATGCTCAGTATGTCCACCCGGCGCGCGGCGAGCGCGGTGCACAGCGCGGCCAGGCTGCCCGGCTCGTCCCGGACCGTGGTCCGCATCCGCCACAGCGCCGTCTCCTGCCCGCCGGCCTCGGGGGCCGGGGCGGGGGACGGCGCCATGGTGCCGGTATCGGACGGCGGCGGCCCGGTTTCGTGGCGGCGTGACCACCAGACGTGGAACCCCGCGGTGGCGAGCAGGGCGACGGCCCCGGCGCACAGCAGCACTGTGCCCCGGGGGACATGCGCGATCGTATTGGCGACCGCGTCCGCCACGGCCACGGCCGTGAACAGGGCGGCCAGCTCGACGACGTCCCGGCGCCAGTGGTGGCGGCGGGAGGAATTGGCGGAGGTTTTCTCAGTCATGCACACAGCCTTGCGGACTGGTGTTGCCTGATCACCAACACATTGTGTCCGACGGGTAAAAGATGGAATCAGAAGAATCGATGCATTGGCCCACTATTGTCCGACCCGTCCCGGTTGGAGCACCTTACTGAACAAGACCTCGCCGCCCTCCTGACGCAGCCGCACCGTCAGCTCCCCGCTTCCCCCGTCGATGTCGATCTCGCCGAAGTTCTGCGGACTCTCCGCAGGGGAGGTGTTCGCACGGTCCGGCGCTTTGATGAACGACTGCTCGGGCCCGAACGTTCCATCGAGCTTCAGCGACTGGAACCCGCCCGCGTTCAGCGGACCGGAGACGAACTCCCAGAACGGCGCGAAGTCCGTGAACGCCGCCCGCTCGGGCGCGTAGTGCTGTGCCGACGTGTAGTGCACATCCGTCGTCAGCCAGACGGTGCCGGTCACCTTCTGGTGCTTGATGTGCCGCAGCAGCTCGGCCAGCTGCAGCTCACGACCCAGCGGAACCCCCGGGTCACCCTGTGCCACCGCCTCGAAATCCGTCTTGCCGTCCGGGACGACCAGCCCCAGCGGCATGTCGGAGGCGATCACCTTCCACACCGCACGTGAACGGGACAGCTCGCGCTTGAGCCAGCGCAGCTGCTCGGCACCGAGAATCCCTTGCCGGTCGTCGGTCTGCCGCCCCGGCGAATTGGCATTGCGATAGCGCCGCATGTCCAGCACGAACACATCCAGCAGCGGACCGTGACGCACCACGCGGTAGACCCGGCCTCCCCCGTCCGGGCGCAGCGTACGGATGGGGAAGTACTCACCGAAGGCGCGCAGCGACCGTGCCGACAGCACGTCCGCGTCCTTCTCCGTGTACCGGTCGTCGTCCAGCAGCTGCCCCGGGTAC
The DNA here is from genome assembly GCF_040654775.1 of Streptomyces sp. NPDC050636. NCBI lineage: Bacteria > Bacillati > Actinomycetota > Actinomycetes > Kitasatosporales > Streptomycetaceae > Streptomyces > Streptomyces sp. NPDC050636. The sequence continues at coordinate 23,257 of NZ_JBFAIP010000085.1, read as the reverse complement.
CAGTTGTTGTGCACCTCGTGGTCGTCCCACTGGGTGATCGTGGGAACCTGGGCGTTGAACCGGCGCAGATTGTCGTCCAGCAGGTTGTAGCGGAACGCGCCCCGGAACTCCGCGAGCGTCTCGGCGACCTTCGACTTCTCCTCGGTCGTGACATTCCGCCAGATCCGGCCGTCCGGCAGCGTCACCTTGTCGGTGATGGGGTTGTCCGCGTAGATGTTGTCGCCGCTGCACAGGAAGAAGTCCGGGTTGCGGCGCCGCATGTCCTCGTAGATGCGGTAACCGCCGCGGTCCGGATTGATGCCCCAGCCCTGTCCGGCCAGATCGCCCGACCAGTGGAAGCGCACGCCCGCCCGTCGCCCACCACCGCCCCAGTCGGAATCGCTTCGCGATGCACCAGTTGGATTGCGCGTGTCGGGCGCCGTACGGAAGGTGCCGGTGACCGGCTCGCCGGAGCGCCTGGGCTCGTCCGGATCGGCGAGCAGCACCCGGTAGTGGATCTGCTCACCCGACGGCAGGCCGTGCAGCGACGTGACGCCGGTGAAGTCCGTACCGGCCCCGAGCACCGGTCCGTGCCACCGCCTGGCGTTACGGAACGACTCGGTCGCCGCGGTCTCCACGACCATCCGGGCCGGCCGGTCGGACCGCACCCACACCAGGCCGGAGGACGTCGTCACATCGCCGACCTGCACGCCCCAGTCGGCGCTCGGCCGCCCCTGGCGGGCCTGCGCGGGCGCGGCACCGCGGGCCTGCGCGGGCGCGGCACAGGAAAGAGCGGGCAGCGCCAGCGCAGCGGAACCGCCCGCCGCGCGCTGCAGCAGCGACCGCCGTCCGAAGCCGCTGCCGGATCCCTGCGCCATCTGATACCTCCGTAGTTCGACCGACTCGGTGACGTTCCGTTCGTACCGGTGTCCGATGCCCGGCAGCCGAACGCGCGGTGAACACCACCTGCGCCGTACGCCCCACGGGCCGCGCCCATGGTCGCAAGAGCCCTGACCGATCGCCAGGTCGGCCACCCGACGATTACGGACCTGCTACACGAGCCGGACAGGGCGGGGTGCCGCGGATCCGGGTCGGGCAACGCAAGTGCACCGCCCCGATGTCCGTGCGTCGGCCTCAGCGCAACAGCAGCCGGACGCCGTGCACGATGTCCGACGGCGGGAGATGCGCATAGCCCATGACGAGGCGTACGCGGGTGTCGCGCCCGGACGGCGCGGGGCCGGTGCTCCGGTAGGCGGAGAGCGGCCGCAGTGCCACCCCGGCGCGCCGGGCCCGTGCCAGGAAGCGGTCCTCGGGGCCGTATTGGGCGGGCAGCGTGACGATGACATGGAGGCCGGCGGCGATCCCGGTCACCACGGCACCGGGGCAGTGCTCGGCGAACGCCCCGGTCAGCGCGTCCCGCCGCTCCCGGTAGGCGCGCTGGCAGCGGCGCAGCTGCCGGTCGTAGTCGCCGCGCGCGACGAAGTCGGCCAGCAGCGCCTGATCCAGCACCGGATTGCCCAGATCCATCGTCCGCTTACGGGCCACCACCGCGTCGAGCAGCCCCTCCGGCAGCACCAGCCACCCCAACCGCAGCCCCGGTGCCAGCGACTTGCTCACCGAGCCCGTGTACGCCACCCGCTCCGGGTCCAAGCCCTGCAATGCGCCGACCGGTGCCCGGTCGTAGCGGAAATCCCCGTCGTAGTCGTCCTCGATCAGCAGCCCGCCGGCCGTCCGCGCCCACTCCAGCAGCTGCGATCTGCGGGCGGCCGACACGGCGATCCCGGAAGGGAACTGATGCGACGGGGTCAGCACCACGGCCCGCGCGCCGGAGGCCGTCAGCGCGGCGGTATCCGGCCCCTCGTCATCCAGCGGCACCGGTACGGACGCCAGCCCGGCGGCCGCGAACAGCTGCGCGTGCTCGGGGCTCCCCGGGTCCTCCACGGCCACCGACTGCTGCCCGGCGGCCCGTAGCGCGAACCCCAGCAGCGTCAGCGCCTGTGCCACTCCCGAACACACCACCAGCCGCCGGGGATCGGCCGCGACACCACGCCGCCGGGCGAGCAACTGGGCCAAAGCTGACCGGAGTTCGGGAAGTCCTCGCGGATCCGGATAGCCCAGCGTGCGATGCGGCAGCCGCGCCAGGGCCCTGCGGTGCGCGGCCGACCAGGCGGCCCGGGGGAACAGCGACAGATCGGGCGTGCCGGGGGAGAAGTCGACCTCCGGGAGGCGGTCCGGCGGTGAGTCGACGGCCTCCGGCGCCACGGTGGCCCGTACGGCGCCGCCCACCCAGGTCCCCGAGCCGCGCCGGCTGCGCAGATAGCCCTCCGCCGTCAACTGCTCGTACGCCTCGGTCACCAGGCCCCGCGACACGCCCAGGTCGGCGGCCAGCTCCCGGCCGGCCGGCAGCCGTGTCCCGGCGGTGAGACGCCCCGAGCGCACCGCATCGCGCAGTGCCTCCTGGAGGACCCGGCCACGCTGCCGCGGCGGCGCCGACGCCGTCGGCAACAACAGCTCCCAGGCGGCGTTCCAGGCCACGTCTCCCGGCGTGTCGCCATCCTTCTCGCCGTCCGTCTCGCCGTCCTTCGCCACCAGCTTGCCCCCGCTCTGTCCCATCCCCGCGCAATTGGCCCTCTACAGCGCCACAGAAGTGGACCTTAAGACGTACCACCCGCCTGCCTAACGTCCGTCTCATGAACCGGACCCACCTACACGGCGTGCTCCTCGCCGCCCTCGCCTGCTTCCTCGTCGGCGGCTCCTTCACCGCCAACAGCCTGCTCGGCGACTACCCGTACGCGGGCGGCCAGGCACTGCGCTACGGTCTCGCCTGCCTGCTTCTGCTGCCCCTCCTCGGCCGCCGCGGCACCGCGCCGCTGCGCACCCTCACCGCCCGCCAATGGGGCCGCCTCGCCCTGCTCGCCGCCGTCGGCATGCTCGGCTTCAACCTCGCGATCCTGGCGGCGGAGCGGACCGCGGAACCGGCCGTGCCCGGCGTGTTCGTCGGCTGCGCCCCGGTCGTCGTGGCCGTCATCGTGCCCGCCCTGGCCGGCCGTCGGCCGCGCCCCGCCGTGGTGTACGGCGCGCTGCTCGTCGCCGCCGGCGCGTTCGCCGTACAGGGCTGGGGCCGTACGGACGGCATGGGTATCGCCTGGTCCGTGGCGGCACTGTGCGGCGAGGTCGGCTTTGCCGTCCTGGCCGTCCCGGTCCTGGCGCCACTCGGCCCCAAGCTCCTCTCGGCGGCCGTCTGTGGTATCGCCGCCTTGGAGGGCTGCTTCCTCGGCGGGCTCGGCGTGCTGACCGACCGGGCGGAATGGCTGCGGATGCCGGACGCGGTGGAGGCGGCGGCGCTCGGCTGGCAGGCCGCCGTCGTCACCGTCGTCGGGTTCGTCTGCTGGTACGCGGGCATCCAGCGGATCGGCGCCGAACGCGCCACCCTCTTCTCCGGCCTGATCCCGGTCTTCGCCGCCGTCACCGCCCCGCTCGCCGGAACCGGCGGCTACGGCTTCGCCCAGCTGGGCGGCAGCCTGCTGGTCGGCGCGGGCGTCGCGCTCGGCTCGGGAATGCTGCGCCGCAGCGCGTCAGGAGCGGACGCGGCGACCCGAGTGCCGGAGCGTACGAACACCCGGCCCCGGGCCCGCCGTTGACGCCTGCGGCCTTAGGGCCTGTCCGATGGGCCATGGCCGGGCCCGCGACGCCTGGCACGGCGCCGCGCGGCGTTGCCGAAACGCCCATCGGACAGGTCCTAGCCCACCGTGTCGAGGATGACCCGTGCCACCAGCGCCGGATCGTCATTCATCGGCACATGCCCGCAGCCCGGCAGACGCACCAGCCGGGCGCCCGGAATGGTGTGCTTGGCGCGCACGCCCTGGCGGCGCAGCAGCAGCCGGTCCCGGCTGCCCCAACCGATCGTCACCGGGACGTCCGGCACGTCATCGGTGAACCGCACCTCCCGGCCGGCCGCCAGCGTCCGCGCGAACCCGGGTGCCTCGCGGAGCGCCCGGGTCTCCGCCGCGACGGCCTCGGCCGAACGGCGGCCGGGGTGCGCGTAGATGGTGCCGGTCAGCGACGCCCGGCCGATGACGGACCGCGCCAGCGTCTCCACCACCGGCTGCGGCAGCGCCTGCGCACCGGCGTACATGCCCCGCAGCACCCCGAACGCGTAACGGCGTTCGGCCTGCGTCCAGAAGCCCGCCGGCGAGAGCGCGGTGACCGACCGTACGGCCTTCGTCCGGCCCAGCTCCAGGGCCAGCAGGCCGCCCAGCGAGTTCCCGGCCACATGCGGGCGGTCCAGGCCCAGCTCCGTGAAGGCCGCGGCGAGCAGCGGAACCACCGTCGACAGGTCGTACGAGGAGCCGTCCGGCAGCGCGGGCGAGGCGCCGAAGCCGGGCAGATCGACGGCGATGACCTCGTGGGAGGCAGCGAGGATGTCGCAGACCGGCCGCCACGCCTGGAGATGGTGACCGATGCCGTGCAGCAGAACGATGGGTTCACCGGAACCCTTGCGCTCGTACGCGACCGTGAACGGTGGCCGGTCCACGGGGCGGACACGGGCGAAGGAGACCGAGTCGGCCATGGGGGACTCCTCAAAGGGGGTGCGTTGCTTGCGGTGCTGCCGGGGGTGTGCGGCGTTGCCGGGGGACATGTGCAAACACGATGCCAGCAAAGGCTACTGAGCGGTATGGGGATGCCGGATCGAGTGTCGGCCACCAGCGAACCAACGACCGCGTCCCGCCGGCGCCGCGCCCGTGACTGTGCCGCACCCACGCCCCCGCCCCGTCACCGGATTCCTCCGAGGATGCCCCGTCCTTTGGGGTGGGGAGAAATCGGACTCCTGCGGGGCAGGGCAGGGATAGCGTTTCGCCGTCAGGGTGGAACGGCGTCCACTCGACAGCGGGGTGAGCGAGCCCATCAAGATCGATCGTTCTCAACTGTCAGTCCTCCCAGATAGGTTGACGTGTATGACAACCGCGGCGATGGCGGAGGATGCCGGACATGCCCGGTGGACCTTCCGTCTGCGTGTGTCGTCTGCGGCCCGCAGGGCGTTGATGGGTGAGTGGGACCGGTGCCGGTGGGTGTGGAATGAATGTGTCGCCAAGTCGAAGCAGACCCATATCTGGAACAAGACGCGTCCCGAGGGCGCGGAGAAGAAGACGTGTGGTCCGGCGCAGCTCGACAAGATGCTGACCGAGGCCCGCAAGCGGACCGGTTGGCTGCGTGAGGGTTCCTCGGTGCCGCAGCAGCAGTTGATCCGGGATTTCGGGAAGTCCAAGGGGAAGGCGCACAAGGACATCCGTGAGCGTCTGCCGATGCGGCAGCGCGCCGGAATGCCGTGCTGGAAGAGGAAGCGCGAGGCGCTGCCGTCCCTGAACTACACCCGGCGTGGCTTCCGTCTCAAGGACGGCTGTCTGCACCTGGCGGGCGGCATCGCCCTGACAGTGGTGTGGTCGCGGGACCTTCCGGCCGACCCATCCAGTGTGCGTGTCTATCAGGACTCCATCGGGCATTGGTACGCGAGCTTTGTGGTGCCTGCCGAAGTCGAGCGGTTCCCCGAGACCGGTCGTGTGATCGGGATCGACTGGGGCGTCAAGGAGACCGCGACCACTACATCCGACGCCCACGACCTTCCCCACGCCCAGCACGGGAAGACCGCCGCGCAGAAGCTTGCCCGTTATCAGCGGATGATGGCGAGGCGGAAGCCGAAGCGCGGACAGGCCGGATCGAAGGGCTACCACGAAGCGAAGCGGCAGACCGCGAAGCTGCACAAGAAGGTGGCCCGGAAGCGTCAGGACACCGGCCGCAAGTGGGCCAAGCACGTAGTCCGCGACCATGACGCTCTCGCGGTCGAGGACTTCCGCCCGAAGTTCCTCGCCAAGACCACCATGGCCCGCAAGGCCGCAGACGCGGCCATCGGCGCCACGAAGGCGGCTCTGGTCGAGATGGGCCGCAAGCACGGCAGGGCCGTGCACCTGGTCCACCCCGCGCACACCACCATGGACTGTGCGCAGTGCGGAGCGAGAACCAAGCACGCACTACCTCTTTCCGAGAGAACGTATGCCTGCACTGCGTGCGGAGTCGTATCCCCCAGGGATAAGAACTCCGCCCGCGTGATGCTGGTCCGGGCTGGTCTCAACCCGGCTGGTGCTGATCGTGGAAGTCCAGACCAGGCGCTGCCTGGTCTGGCAGCGTGAGCTAGAAATCCCCACATCGGCCCTGGAGGGTGAGGAATCCCCTTCCTTCAGGGAGGGGAGGATTCAAACTCCGACGTTTCCGCTGGACAACGCGACGCCGGACCGGTGGGATGGCAGTGTGCCGACCGATTCCACGCCCCATACCGCCGACGCCGGCGATGCCACCAAAATCTTCGAAGAGCATCGGCCGGTGCTCCACGGGGTGGCCTACCGCATGCTCGGCCGGGTGGCCGATGCCGAGGACGTCGTTCAGGACGCCTGGCTGCGCTGGTCGGCCGCCGACCGGACCGAGGTCCGCGAACCGCGCGCCTTTCTGGTGCGGATCACCACCCGGCTGGCCATCGACCGCCTCCGGCACGTCCAGTCGCGCCGCGAGGCCTACGTAGGCCCCTGGCTGCCGGAGCCGCTCGCCACCGACGTCGGCGGTATCGCCCCGGACACCGCGGAACGGGCGGTGTTCACCGAGTCCGTCACGCTCGCGGTGCTCGTCGTCATGGAGTCGCTCTCCCCTCTGGAGCGCGCGGTGTTCGTCCTGCGTGAGGCCTTCGGCTATCCGTACGCGGAGATCGCCACCGTCCTCGACCGGAGCGAGGCCGCGGTACGCCAACTGGCGGGCCGGGCCCGGCGGCATGTGGAGGAGGGCAAGCCGCGCTTCGAGGTCAACGCCGACCGGCAGCGCGATCTGACCGAGCGGTTCCTGGCCGCCGCGGCGGGCGAGGACCTGGAAGGGCTGCTGAGCCTGCTGGCCGCGGATGCGCGGCTGGTCGGGGACAGCGGGGGGAAGGCCAAGGCCCCGCTGCGGATCATCGAGTCCCCGGACAAGGTCGCCCGGTTCCTCGTCGGCATCGCCAAGTCCCCTGCTCCCGGTATGGAGTTCACCCTGCTCGAACTCAACGGCGGGATCGCTCTGTTGGCGCACTACGGAGGCAAGCCGGACTGCGTCATCCAGCTCGGCATCGACGACGGCCGGATCCACACGGTCTACATCGTCCGCAACCCGGACAAGCTCCTCTCCCTCGCTACGAGCTGAGCGGCGGCCCGCGGGCCGGGGCGCGGGCTGCGGTGCTGGCTGGGGCGCGGGCTCGACAGCACCGGCACGCCGCCGTCCCATCGGTCGGCCGTCTTCCGCTGCGCGGTCGCGGCCATCGCCACCGCGCCGGACCCCTGATCCCTTGCCCGGTCGAGGAGTTGGGGGCGTACGAGGTGACGCGGGGCCGGCCCGGGGACGTCCTCGTCGCGCAGCGCGTCGAAGACCGGGACATGGACGGGCGAGGTGTGCAGCAGGGCGAGCCCGGCGGTGGGCGAAGCGGTCGGATTCCTGGCCGGACCTGCTCCAAACGGTTCCGGGATTGGTCTTGACCAAGGGTGGGGGCGGCCATATCGTCGGGATACTGCAACAACCTTTAATAAAGAAGCGCTCATATTCGCGGGCCCGTGCTCCATGGGGGCGCAGCCTTGCGGGGCAACGGCCAGTGCGGAGGACAGGGTGGGGACCACGCAGCTCGAAACGGTGCCGGAGCCGAAGTACTGGCACCTCAAGACCGTGCTCAGCGACGCGCTGGACTCGGAATTCGCGGTCGGTGAGATTCTTCCCAATGAGCGTGACCTGGCCGCGCGGTTCGGCGTCGCGCGGGCCACGCTCCGGCAGGCGCTGGAACAGCTGGAGCTGGAAGGCAGGCTGCAGCGCCGGCGCGGTGTGGGGACGACCGTCGCGCCGCCGCGGGTCGGCGTCGCCGTCGACCCCGCCCGCCATACCTGGCCCGGCGCCCCCGGCGACGACTGGCAGCCGGTCGACGCCGCGGAGACCGAGGCGGTGCCCGCCGCCGTGGCCCGGCTCCTGGAGACGGTCCCCGGCGACCGGGTGCACATCGTGCGCCGCAGCCGCGTCACCAACGGCCAGCCGGTCGCCGCCGAGCTGCTGTATGTGCCGTCGGCCTCGGTCCCCGGCTGCTCGGGTGTGGCCTCGGTCAGCGCCCCGGCCCGCGCCCGTGCCGTCCTCCAGGAGCTGCAGAAGCTGGAGCTGGAGGGCCAGGACCGGACCGTTGAGCTCGGCTCGGCCCGCGCGGAGGACGCCAAGCAGCTGGACCGGCTGCCCGGAGCGCCCGTCCTGGTCGTCACCACCCGCTATGTGTCCGCGGGCCGTACCACCGCCGTCGCGGTCTCCACCTACCGCGCCGACACCTGCCGCCTCACGTTCGGTGAGAGCGACGCGGTCGCCCTGCTCGCGGGCTGACCGTCCCGTAGCGTCCTGGCATCCGGGCCCGTGCCGACACCGGCGCGGGCCCGGATGCGGTGAACCGCCTACGTACGCCTCACCGGCGTCCCGTCACCGTGCCCTCCACCGCGAAGAGTTCGCCCTCGACATGGTCGAGCGCGAGCCGCAGTGCCCCGGTGGCCACCGCCGCCTCGCCCAGCACCGAGAGGGCGACCTGCGGTGGGCGCAGGCAGTAGCGCGCCAACTCCCCGCGCAGCGGCTCCAGTACGCCGGCCAGTCCGGCCGCCCAGCCGCCGATCACCACCAGCTCCGGGTCCAGCGCCAGCACCAGCGCCGCGACATCGTGCACCAGCCGCTGGATGAACCGGTCCACCGCCTCCCGCGCCTGGACGTCGCCGTCCCGCGCCAGCGCGAACACCGCCGCTACCTGCGCCTCGTCCAGCGGATTCAGCGGCTCCCCGGTCGTCGAGAGCAGCGTCTCCGGCCTCGCCTCGCGCCCCAACAGATGCAGCGCGCCGATCTCCCCGGCCGCCCCGCCGAACCCCCGGTGCAGCCGGCCGCCGATCAGCGAACCGGCACCGGGGCTCAGCCCGGCCAGGACGAACACGATGTCGTCGGACTCGACCGCCGCGCCCTTCCAGTGCTCGGCCACCGCGGCGGCGTTCGCGTCGTTCTCCACGAGGACCGGGCAGTGGAACGACCGCCGCAGCCGCTCGCCCAGCGGCAGGCCGGTCCAGCCGGGCAGCGCCGTGCCCAGCCTTACGGTGCCGTCCGCCTCCACGATGCCGGGGCTGCCCACGCCGACGGCCCGCAGCGAACTCCGCGCGACCCCCGCACGGCGCAGCAGCTCGGCCACCACGGTGCGCACCCGCTCCAGCCGCTCGTCGGCCGGGGCGGTCTCGTCCACGGGACGTTGCGCCGAGTCCAGCATCCGCCCGCCGAGGTCGGAGAGCAGTGCCGCGATGCGGTGCGGACCGATCTCGATGCCCAGCAGATGCCCGGCCTCCGCACGGAACCGGAACCGGCGGGCCGGCCGCCCCTGGCGCCGCGTCTCGCCCTCCTCGGCGGCCGCCTCGACCACCAGCCCGGTCTCGATGAGCCCCTCGACCACGCCCTCGACCGTCGGCCGGGACAGGCCGGTCACCTGGACGAGATCGGTGAGTGTGGGGGAGTCCGCGGCGCGCAGTGCGTGCAGCACCACCGCGGAGTTGATCCGTCGCAGCAGAGAGGGATCCCCGCCGGTGAGCCGCCCCAACGTCCGTCTCCCTCGTCTCGCGTGTCTGGCGGAGCGTAGCCGGTCAGCGGGTGTGCGGCGAGCCCCGGAGTGGCCGTTGCCCCGCTGGGGCGTCGCCGGACTCGCGCTACGGCCTGTCCGATGGGTCAGGGTCGGAAAGGCTCTAGCCGGGCGAGACGAACCCCGACTCGTATGCGACGATCACGGCCTGGGTGCGGTCCCTGGCCCCCAGCTTCCCCAGCACCGAGCTGACGTGCGTCTTCACCGTCTCGGCTCCCAGGAAGATCTCCGCGGCGATCTCCGCGTTCGACAGCCCGCGGGCCATCAGCCGCAGCACCTGCCGCTCCCGCTCGGTGAGCGCGGCCCGTTCGAAGTCCGCGCGGGCCCGCTCGTTGCGGTGGCCGGCCGCCATGGTCCGGAGCGTCGTCGGGAAGAGCAGGGAATCGCCTTCCACCACCAGCCGCACCGCGTGCACGATCTCGGTGGGCCGGGAGCGCTTGAGCAGAAAGCCGTCCGCGCCCGCCCGCAGCGCCTCGTAGACGTACTCGTCGTCCTCGAACGTCGTGACGACGAGAATCCTGGGCGGCTCGGGCACCGAACGCAGCACCGCGCGAGTCGCCTCGATGCCGTCCAGGAGCGGCATCCGGACGTCCATGGCGATCACATCGGGCCGCAGCCGCCGGACCAGCGGGATGACGGCGGCCCCGTCGGCCGCCTCGCCCGCCACCTCGATGTCGGGCTGGGCTTCAAGGATGGCGCGCAGCCCGGTGCGTACCAGGGGCTCGTCGTCGACGAGGAGTACGGATATCGGCACGGGATCAGCCTAGGGTCTGACGGGCGCCCAGTTGGCGCAGTGGGAGCCGGGCACGTACCCGCCACTCGCCGCCCTCCGGCCCGGTGTCGGCCTCGCCGCCGAGCAGCGCGGCCCGCTCGCGGATGCCGCGCAGACCGCGACCGCCGCGGCCCTGCGCGTCCGTACGGGGAGTGCCGGCAGTCCCGGTTGGCAGCGGGTTGCGTACCTCCAGTTCAAGGGCGTCCGCGTCGGCCGCTATCCGTACGGACACCGGCACCGGGCCCGCGTGCCGCAGCACATTCGTCAGGGCCTCTTGCAGCATGCGGTAGGCCTCCCGCGACACGGGACCGGGCAACGCCTCCAACGGTCCGCCCAGCTCGGCCCGCACTGCCGAACCCGCGGCCCGCGCCGACTCCAGCAGGCGCTCCGCTTCGGTGAGCGCCGGTCGGTCGGCGGGTCTGGGCGCGTCCTCGCGCAGCAGCCGCAGTGCCCGCTCCAGGTCGGTCAGCGCCTGCCGCCCGGTGTCCTCGATGGCGGCCAGCGCGCGGTCGGTGAACTCGGGCGACTCGGCGGCGCGGGCCGCGCCCGCCTGGATCACGGCGACGGACAGCGCGTGGCCGATCGAGTCGTGCAACTCCTGGGCCAGCCGGTTGTGTTCCAGGAGGCGCTCCGTACGGGCCTCCAGTTCGGCCAGCCGCTCGGCGGCCGAGGGGCCCAGCAACAGCCGTGCGGCGGCGGCCATCAGGGAGCCCGTACCGATGGCGACGACGAAGAGCAGGACGAGCGGCAGCGGCGCGAGCAGCGCGTACCACCAGTGGGGCGCCTCGATCGCCGGCAGGTTGTTGAAGTGCGCGGGATGGCCGGTGGCGGCCGACATGAACGCCGCTGCCAGCATGGGAAGTTGGACGGTCAGGGCCGTCACGGCCACACCCGCTTCGAGGCGCAGCAACAGCCACGCGGCCGTACGACCGCGGTCCCGCCAGCTCGCCGAGGTCGAGGTGCCGATCCCGGAAGTGGGCTGCTCGCCGGGGTCGTGCGGGCCCGTAACCAGCAGCAGCTGGGCCTGGACGCCTTCGATGCGCCGGACCGCCGGCACCAGCGCGGCCAGCAGCAGGAACGGCACGGGCAGCACCGCAAACCACAGCCATGGCCGACCCCCGCCCGGGTGGAACGACCCGTCGCGCAGAAAGCCGGTCAGGACCCCGGCCACCGAGGCGATCAGCAAATGGAGCCAGCGGCTGTAGGTGACAGCTTTGAAGAGCGGCTTGAAGAGCGGCTTGACCAGGGTCCTGGAGACGGCCCTGAGGGGGCTTGTGGAGACGGTGTTCCACAGGGGGCGGAGCACGGCTCGGGACGTCGGGTACACCCCGCCATCGTGCCAGCGGGCGGAGTCCGGGACCTCCCCCGGGCGGGGGAGCCGCTCCCCGCCGGAGGGGGAAGCCACGGCCGGTCCGGACCGCCAGCCCGGTGCCATGACCAGCATCGATGTACACGAGCTGACCAAGGCACGCCGGGCCCGCGACCACCTGCCCGTTCTCGCCCACAGCAGAGGGAAAGCCAATTGTCAGACCCGGACGGTTTACTGACGGCATGACCATTGACGAGCATCTGACCGCCATCGACCGGTTGCGGCTGCGGGACTTCCCGGCGGAAGCGGTGCGTTCCGCCATGGTCGAGAGCGGGCCGGGCTTCCACATAGCCGACCTGCGGGTCAGCCAGGACTTCTGGGACGCGGACCTCACCGAGGTGGCGGAGGCCCTGGACGAGTTCGAGGCCGAGCTGACGGCGCTGGTGCAGGCGCTGTCCTTACGGTGGGGCGAACCCGAAATGATCGATCTCGCCGCCCACTTGGAACGGTCGGCCATGGGCATACCGGTCCGGCCACCGCTGGACGCGCTGTGCGGATATGTCCCGCTGGTGTACGGCTGGCGGGTGGCCGGCCGGTGGGTCGGCGTGGGGGTGGGACAGGGAGACCGCGAGCTGCCGTTCCAGCTGCTGGTGGCGGTGGGGGAGGAGGATGTGGGGGACCGGCTGTGGTGACGTGGGGGTGCCCGTCAGGTCTCCGCGAACGCCGCGTCGCGCAGCCGCCCGTACTCCTCCGCCATGGTGGCCAGCGTCCAATGGGCGTTGAGGCCGCTGGGGTTGGGCAGCGCCCAGATGCGGGTGTCGCCGAGGGTGCGCTGCTGCGGGCCGATCGCGGCGTGCTTGTCGCCGAAGGCGACACGGTAGGCCGTGACGCCCGCGACGGCGAGCCAGCGCGGCCGCAGCCGCGCCACCTTCTCGGCCAGCAGCCGGCCGCCCTCGCGGTACTCCTCCGCCGTCAGCTCGTCGGCCTTCGCGGTCGCCCGCGCCACGACATTGGTGATGCCGAGGCCGTGGGCGAGCAGCTCCTCCTGCTCGGCGGGCCTGAAGAGCCGGGGCGTGAAGCCGGAGGCGTGCAGGACCGGCCAGAAGCGGTTGCCGGGCCGGGCGAAGTGGTGGCCGGTGGCCGCCGTCATCAGCCCGGGATTGATGCCGCAGAAGAGGACCCGCAGACCGCTCGCCGCCACGTCGGGGACGAGGCGATCGCGAGCGGCCTGGAGTTCCTCGGGTGTGAAGGCCATGTCAGAAGCGCTGGTCGGCGACCCGCGTTAGAGGATCGAGCCCGGGGTGTACGCCGCGGCCTCGGGGTGGTGCTTGGTGATCTCCTCGATCCGGCCGACGACGGAGGCCACCTGGTCGGCCGCCGCACCCGTGAAGGAGAGCTTGTCCGCCATCAGGGCGTCCAACTGCGCCTTGTCCAGCGGGATCCGCGCGTCCGCCGCCAGCTTGTCCAGCAGCTCGTTGCGCTCCGCGCCCTGCTCGCGCATGGCCAGTGCCGATGCCACCGCGTTCTCCTTGATCGCCTCGTGCGCCTCCTCGCGGCCCACCCCGGCCCGTACGGAGCCCATCAGCACCTTCGTGGTGGCGAGGAACGGGAGGTAGCGGTCCAGCTCGCGGGCGACGACCGCGGGGAAGGCGCCGAACTCGTCGAGGACGGTCAGGAAGGTCTCCAGCAGGCCGTCCAGCGCGAAGAAGGAGTCGGGAAGGGCGACCCGGCGGACCACGGAGCAGGACACATCGCCCTCGTTCCACTGGTCACCGGAGAGCTCACCGGCCATCGAGGCATAGCCGCGCAGGATCACCATCAGGCCGTTGACGCGCTCGCAGGAGCGGGTGTTCATCTTGTGCGGCATCGCGGAGGAGCCGACCTGCCCGGGCTTGAAGCCCTCGGTCACCAGCTCGTGCCCGGCCATCAGCCGGATCGTCTTCGCGATCGACGACGGGGCGGCGGCGAGCTGCACCAGCGCGGTGACCACGTCGTAGTCCAAGGACCGCGGGTAGACCTGGCCGACGGAGGTGAACGCCTGGCCGAAGCCGAGGTGCGCGGCGATCCGCTGCTCCAGATCGGCGAGCTTCGCTGCTCCTTCAGGGCCTCCGCCCATCAGATCCAGCATGTCCTGCGCGGTGCCGACAGGGCCCTTGATGCCACGCAGCGGGTAGCGGGAGAGGAGGTCCTCCAGCCGCGCGTAGGCGACCAGCAGCTCGTCCGCGGCGGTCGCGAAGCGCTTGCCGAGCGTGGTGGCCTGCGCGGCGACGTTGTGCGAGCGGCCCGCCATGACCAGCTCGGCGTTCTGGGCGGCCAGCGAGCCCAGCCGCGCCAGCACGGCGACGGTACGGTCCCGCATCAGCTCCAGCGACAGCCGCACCTGGAGCTGCTCGACGTTCTCCGTCAGGTCGCGGGAGGTCATGCCCTTGTGGACCTGCTCATGGCCGGCGAGGGCGTTGAACTCCTCGATCCGGGCCTTGACGTCATGCCGGGTGACCTTCTCGCGCTCGGCGATCGAGGCCAGGTCGACGGTCTCCAGGACCCGCTCGTAATCGGCCAGCGCCTGCTCGGGGACCTCCACCCCCAGATCCTTCTGCGCACGCAGCACGGCAAGCCACAGCTTCCGCTCCAGCTTGACCTTGTACTCGGGGGACCACAGCACGGCGAGCTCCGCGGAGGCGTAGCGGCCGGCCAGGACATTGGGGATGCGAGGCTTCGCAGACACAGCAGTCACGTGGCCAGAGTCTACTGGCGATTTACGCAGGCCAGCGCCCCGGTCCCGGCTGTGCTTTCCTCCAAGGGGCGAGCCGGGGCGAGGAAGAGCGGGCGACGGGGGCGCCAGCCCCGTACGGCAGCAGCTCGGGACGCTTGGTGGGGGCCGTCGCCGGACGGCGCGACACCCGCCCAGGTTCCCAGCGCGCAGGGCGGAAGGCGCGCACGGCGAGGGGGCGGCGCAATCCCGCCAGGGTGCCCGTGCCCGTGCCGCCCTGGACGTGATCGACCCGGCAGACGGCAGTGAGCCCGGCCGCCTGATCTTCGCATACGGCAAGCGCGGGATGGCTCTGATGCTTCCCGAGGGGACCGAAGAGAGGTACGGAAGGTACGGAGAGCGCGGGGAGCTCTCGACGTTGCGGAATCGTCCCTGGGGGCGCCTCATGGCGGACAGGCGGGCAGGGCTGTACGACGGTCCGGTAGCCCGGTAGCCCGTTGGTCATCAACACCGAGCATCGTGGACGGCGGCCAACTGTTGCGGAGAGCGTGGGAAGTGGCAGATCGGGGCACGGCCGTGCGCGTAACGCTCGGCGGTGGTCGCCGGCATCTGCGCCCTGTCCTCAAGGCGACACCGGCAGGTCACGGAACCCCCGGATCGTTGGACTCCGTGTCGTTCACCCATCAGCCACGCTCGGGGCGACATCGGCTACAAGGGCATGCATCGTGATGCGCATGAACACTCCACAGATGGATCGCCCCAAGAAATCCTTTTCACGAGTATTCGCGGTCAGCACTGCCCTGGGCATTGCTCTCGCGGCAGGGTCGGCGACGGCCGCATCCGCCGTCGCCGCGACGTCCGCCCACGTCGCCACAAAGGCCACGGTTGCCCAGTCGCTCCCGACCGGCGGCCACGACGACTTCGGCGGCGCCTGCGTCATCGTCCTCCTCTGTAACTGACGGATATCCCATATCGGCTCGGGCCAGGCGAGGCGGGCGATGTGCCGCGCGGTCCCTCCTCCGCCTCGTCCAGCGCCTGAAGTCGTTTCTGAAAAGTCGAGTCGCACCGAGCCCAACAGGCACGGCGATCAGCCCCAACGCACCTCATTGTGTGAGGCCCTGATGCCACCGCTGACGCAATGAGGTGTTCGTCGCTGATGGTCGTGCCTGGCTGGGTTGTTGAGTGTTGCGAGATCGGGGGTGCCGACCCAGGCCAATGGACCGGTGAGCGCCGCCGAATGCGGGCCCGGCTTCTCCGCGATCGCAACCCCATCGGCGCCATTCGGGCAGTCTCCTCGAACTCCTCGAACTATCCGTAGGCGATGGCCGATTGCTCTGTGATGCTCCGCTCGGCCGGAACGGGAGCAGTCGATCCTCCAGAAGTTCAGGCGTGGGGAGTGTTGTTGAGCGGTGCTCTCGGGCTGTTCAGCCGCCAGACCCCAGGAAGCGGCCCTGTGGCTCGCGGGTGCGGTAGAGGGAACAGGCGCCGACGAGTGCGCCGTTCACGGTGATCGCGTGGTTGTACGGGCTACGGGCTACGTCCCCACTTGTCGCCAGTCCGTCACAGGGCCGGGGTTTGTGTGGTCCGCAGGGGTGACCCAGAAGGCTTTGCCCAGTTCAGCGCTGAACTGGGCACCTGTCCGGCCGTCGCCCGACGACCGGCCGGTGAGCCGGCGCCCTATCCACGGCACCAGATGCTCGCGCGCGAACCGCAGATCCGCGGCCCGTCGCGCGCCCCACCCCGGCGGCACGGCGGCCGGCAGCGGCGCGTCCCAGTCCGACTGGGCGTCCAGGCCGAGCGCCTGCCAGACGGCCTCCGCGACCCGCCGGTGTCCCTCGGCGTTGAGATGCAGCCGGTCGTCCGCCCACAGCCGCGGATCGGCCAGTGCACGCGACGCGTACAGGTCGACGACCACCGCGCCATGCTGCTCCGCCACCGTGTCGATCTGCGCGAACAACTGCTGCATCCGCGGCCGGAAGCGCTCCAGGACCGGCCCCTGCCGCCCCGGGCTGCGCATCAGCACCAGCTGACCGCCGCCCTCCGCCAGCCGCCCCGCGGCCGCCGCCAACTGCCCGCACACCCGGTCCACATCGCACGAGGGCCGCAGGACGTCATTGAGCCCGCCGACCAGCGTCACCAGATCCGCGCCCATCGCGGCCGCGGGCCCGCACTGCTCGTCGGCGATCTGCCCGATGAGCTTGCCGCGCACCGCGAGATTGGCGTACCGGAAGCCGTTCTGCGGCCCGCCGTCCTCGGCGCGCAGCCGGGCCGCCAGCCGGCCGGCGAGCAGATCGGCCCAGCCGCGGTAGGAGCCGTCCGGAAGGCCGTCCGACATGCCTTCGGTGAAGCTGTCGCCGACCGCGACGAAACTGGTGTAACGGGCATTGATCTCCATGGCGTGAGGATCCTATCCCCGGTGTGCGGTCGGGTTTCATCCGGAGGGCGAAGAAGGGCAAGGGCGGGTGTGCGATGGCTCCTCAGCCCGTCGGCGGCCGCTGCAACACCAGCTGCCGCAGCACGTCCTCCATCGTCACCAGCCCGGCCAGTGTCCCGTCGTCGGCGATCACCGCGGCCAGGTGCGTACTGGATCCGCGCATCGCCGTCAGGACGTCGTCCAGCAGCGTCGCCGCCTTGACGCGGGCGATCGGGCGCAGTGCGGCGGTGGTGAACGGCACATCGCGCGGCGTGGCGTCGAGCGCGTCCTTGACGTGCAGATAGCCCAGGATGCGGCGGGTGTCGTCGACGACCGGGAAGCGCGAGAAACCGGACTCGGCGGCCAGCCGCTCCAGGCCTTCGGGGGTGATCCCCATCCGTGCCGACACCACGTTCCCGACGGGCAGCACCACGTCTCTGACGGGGCGGCGCCCCAGTTCCAGGGCGTCCCGCAGCCGCCGCTTGGCACGTTCGTCCAGCAAACCGGCCGCCCGTGAGTCCTCGACCATCTTGGCGAGCTGGTCGTCCGAGAACGTCGCGGCCACCTCGTCCCTGGTCTCCACCCGCAGCAGCTTCAGCAGCCCGTTGGCGAGCGCGTTGATCGCGAAGATCACCGGGCGCAGTGCCCGGGTCAGCGCGACCAGCGGCGGACCCAGCGCGAGGGCGCTGCGCACCGGCTCCGCCAGCGCCACGTTCTTCGGCACCATCTCGCCGAAGAGCATGTGCAGATACGTCGCCAGGGCCAGCGCGATCACGAACGACACCGGGTGGATCAGCGTGTGCGAGATGCCCACGGCGTGGAACACCGGCTCCAGGAGGTGCGCGATGGCCGGTTCGGCGACCGCGCCCAGCACCAGCGTGCACAGCGTGATGCCCAGCTGAGCGGCGGCCAGCAGCGCGGAGACGTGCTGCAGGCCCCACATCACACTGTGCGCCCGGCGGTCGCCGCGCTCGGCGTACGGCTCGATCTGGCTGCGGCGCACCGAGATCATCGCGAACTCTGCGCCCACGAAGAAGGCGTTGACGACCAGCGTCAGCAGGCCCACGAAAAGTTGGAGCGCGGTCATCGGCCGGCCTCCGCTTCCTCGTCGCCGGTACTGCCGGGCAGCGGGGCGTGCAGCAGTACGTGCGCCGCGCGGTGGCCGGTGGCGTCGAGGACATCCATCGTCCAGCCGGCGACCTCGACGGTGTCACCGTCCACGGGGATCCGGCCGAGCACGGTGGCGATCAGGCCGGCGAGGGTCTCGTACGGGCCCTCGGGCAGCCGGAGGCCGATCCGCTGCAGCTGGTCGGTGCGGGCGGCGCCGTCGGCCTGGTAGACGCTGCGGCCGTCCGCGTCGGATCCGGCCGCCGCGAGATCGGGGCTCTCCAGCGGGTCGTGCTCGTCGCGGACCTCGCCGACGACCTCCTCGACGATGTCCTCCAGCGTCGCGACGCCCGCCGTGCCGCCGTATTCGTCGATGACCACGGCCATCGTGCGCTTGCCGGACAGGCGGTCCAGCAGCCGGTCCACGGTCAGCGTCTCGGGGACGAGCAGCGGCTCGCGCAGCAGCTCGGAGACGGGATGGCGGGGGCGGCGTTCGGCCGGGATGGTCAGCACGTCCTTGATGTGAGCGACGCCGACGACGCTGTCCAGACTGCCGCGGTAGACGGGGAAGCGGGACAGCCCGGTCGCCCGGGTCGCGTTGGCGACGTCCTCGGCGGTGGACTGCACGTCCAGTGCCATCACCTGCACCCGCGGCGTCATGACGTTCTCCGCCGTCAGATCGGCGAGGTTGAGGGTACGGACGAACAGCTCGGCGGTGTCCGGTTCCAGCGCGCCCTCCTTCGCGGAGTGCCGGGCCAGGGCCACCAGCTCCTGCGGGCCACGGGCGGAGGCCAGCTCCTCGGCGGGCTCCAGGCCCATCCGGCGGACCATGTGGTTCGCGGTGGTGTTCAGATGCCTGATCAGTGGCTTGAACGAGGCGCTGAAACCGCGCTGCGGGGTGGCGACCCTCTTGGCGATGGCCAGCGGGCTGGAGATGGCCCAGTTCTTCGGGACCAGCTCCCCGATGACCATCAGGACGACCGTGGAGATCGCCGTACCGAGAACCAGGGCCACGGACTGCGCGGCGGAGCGCGGCAGCCCCATCGCGTCGAGCGGGCCGGCGAGCAGGGTGGCGATGGCCGGCTTGGACAGCATGCCGATGACCAGGCCGGTGACGGTGATGCCGAGCTGAGCTCCCGAGAGCTGGAAGGTCAGACCGCGGACGGCCTTCAGAGCGCTGTCCGCGCCGCGCTCGCCGCGCTCGGCGGCGCGCTCCAGATCGCTGCGCTCGACGGTCGTCAGCGAGAACTCGGCCGCGACGAAGACGCCGCAGGCGAGGGTCAGGAGGAGCGCCACGGCCAGAAGGAGCAGCTCGGTCATCGGGTCACCTCCGTCCCATGTTCGAACAGGAACGGGAGGTTCGCGCTATGTCGGGAGCGTGCTCGACAACTGGGAGGTTCGCCCATGGCTGGACGCTCACACACCTTTCGCTGGGGGAGGGAACCACCATGGTAAAGGATCAGCAAAGTCGGTGGCAGGCGGAGAGCCCGCTCCCAGGGGCGGGAGCGGGCTCCTGGGCCGCTCGGGGTGTGCGCCGGGCTGCTGCCGTCAGTCGTCCAGGTGCTTGACCCAGCGGCTCCACTGCGGCTCGGGCGCGTAACCGGCGGCGCGCCATGCGTGCTGGGCCAGCTCATTGCGGTCCAGCACCATCGCATCGCCACGCCGTCCGCCCAACGTCACGAACCGCTCCTCGGCGGCCGCCAGCAGCGCGCCGCCGATGCCCTGCCTGCGGCGCTCGGGGTGCACGGCCAGCCGGTAGAGATGGCAGCGCCAGCCGTCGAAGCCGGCGATCACGGTGCCCACCAGCTCGCCGTCCTGCTCGGCCATCAGCAGCGACTCGGGATCGCGGGCCACCAGCCGCCCCACGCCATCGGTGTCATCGCTGATGCTGGTGCCCTCGGCGGCCGCTTTCCAGAAGGCCAGCACGGCATCGAGATCGGTCGGCGTACCGGCCCGCACATGAAGATCAGTCATGGTCTCGATCCCAGCATCGGGCGTGGTGCGGTGTCGACCGATTTCCACGATCCGGGTGGGGCCACGTCCCGGGCGAGCAGCGCCGAGTTGGACGCCGAAGCGGAACGGACGTGGCATAAGGCCCCCCTTGGAGAGCACGGTCATCGTGGATACGACCGGTCTCCGTCCATGCCACCGTGATCGTCGGGGCGGCGGCGCCGCGGGTGCATGTGCTGGACCAGATACCCGGCGAGCCCGACGGCCAGCAGCAGGAGGACGGTGCCGAGCGTGAACACCTCGAAGGACGTCCGGGAGACACCCCACGTGCTCCGGAAGTCGTATGCGATGCCGACGAGCGGCTCCAGAGTGCCGGGGAACAGCGCCTCCCATGAGCCGAGCAGAATCCAGGCGTAGACGAGAACCGCGGCGACCGTGAACCCCCGGGTGCCGAAGGGGACTTGATACGGCCGGTGTGTCTCGGGGTGGCGGAGCCGCAGGGCGAGCAGCGCCGGGATGATGGCGAGGTAGGACAGCAGCAGTGTGGTGATCGCGACGGTGAGGACGACGGCGAAGGTGTCGGACGCGTCGCCGCTCGCCAGGTTCATCGCGGCGACCATGAAGGCTGTGGCGGTGAGACCCGAGAGCACGTTCATCCGCACCGGAGTACCCAGCCGCGCGTGGAACTCGCCGAGCCACCGGCTGAAGAACCCGCCGTCGGAGGCCGCCATCGCCTGCATCCGGTCGACGACGATCATCCAGGCGCTGCCCTGCGTCAGCAGCGCGAAGACGAACAGCACGGCGGTGCCGGTCAGCACCGGCCCGCGCCAGTCCCCGTACACCTCGAAGACCAGCCCGGCGGCGTCCATGAAGCCGCCGATGCCGGTGACCTTCCCCGCCGGGGCGACGGAGAGGATGGCCACGACCGGGAGCAGATAACAGCTGGTGGCGATCAGGCCGGACACACCGATCGCGACGGGGACATCGCGCTGCGGATCGAACATCTCGTCACCCGCCGCGCTGGGCGCCTCGAATCCGACCATGGCGAAGAGCAGGACGGGTACCAGCGCGAGGAATCCCGCGCCGGTGGGGGCGAAGGGGGTCTGCTCCAGGCCTTGGAAGCCGTGCCGGATGCCGTACGCGACCGCGGTCCCGGTGAAGAAGGCCAGCGAGAGGACCTTGGCCGCCGCGCCGGCCGTGGTGATCCATTTGCCCCGGCGCAGCGAGATGACCGCGGTGAGGATGGCGGCCCAGATGAAGACCAGCTTGAAGAGGTAGTCGGTGCCGGTGCCGGTGCCGAGCGGAGAGACGAAGCCGTCCCAGGCGCCGGCAGCGAGGAAGGCCAGCGAGCCGCCGAGCCAGACCGGGTTGGTGACCCAATAGAACATGCTGGTCAGTGCGGCCGTCAGCCGCCCGAAGGCGAGCTCCACCCAGACGTACGGGCCGCCCTCCTGCGGGAACGCGGCGCCGGTCTCGGCGAAGATCAGGGCGTACGGCAGCAGGAAGGCGGCCGCCATCACCGCGATCCAGGTGACAGCCTGGCCGCCGCCGCTGGCGATCTGCCCGATCACGTCGAAGGAGATCACGGCGGCGACGCTCATCGCCATGATGTCGAAACGGCGCAGACTGCGCTTCAGGTGCGGAACGGGGGCCGGTACGGACACGGGTCACATCGTGCGGCATCCGGTCCGGCGGCATGGGTAGCGGCGCGCGGCCCGCTGCCGGTGCCCCGAGCGACGCCCGCCGCGGCGCCGGGAAGGGGGTCCGGAAGGGGGACCGGCGACACCGGAGGCCGACACTTGCCGGTGCTAGCGGATGCCCGCTAGCTTGGAAAGCGTGGCGAAGACGCAGCTGAACGTCCGCGTGGACGAAGCCACCGCCGAAGCGGCGCGGGAGCGCGCCCAGCAGCGGGGAGTGAGCATGAACCGCTATATCGAGGAGCTCGTCCTGAAGGACGCGGGAGAGGTCGGCCAGACCTTCGTCGAGGCCGCCTCCGACTTCATGAAGCAGTACGAACGGGTCTTCGCCGAGGAATTCGGCCTGGAGCCCGGCGCAGACCGCGGCCGCCCGGCGAACCCGGCCCGGGAAGGACAGCCGGGCACAACGTGACACTGCGCATCGACCTCGCCTGGCTCCTCCTGATCGCCGAACAGCACACCCCCGGAGACCCCCAGGTCACCGACTGGGGCGCCCTGGTGGCCGCGGTCAGCCGCCACGAAGCGGAGATATTCGGCGTGCCCGTCTACACCGACCCTCAGGACCGAGCCGCCGCACTCCTCCAACTACTGCTGCACGTACCGGCGTTGGAGCGCTCGAACGCGATGTTCGCGACCGCCGTCGCCTATGGCTACCTCGTCGCGAGCGGCCTGAAGATCGCCACTTCCCCCGAGCGGGTCCGCGACCTCGCCCGGCTCGTCAAGGAGGGCACGACGGACGTCCACGCCATCGCGGACGAGCTGCGCACCTGGACGGTGTGACACCGGCGGGATCGTCACGGGATCGGCCGTCGCGCCGTCCCCAGCACCACGGGCGACGAGGGCAGCGTCGGACCGCGCTCCGGTACCGTCAGCCGCCGCACGCGCACCACTTCGAACCCCGCCGCCCGGATCTCGCCCAGCGGATCCCGCCAGGTGTGACAGCCGCCCATCAGCAGCGGCCACACCGTCCGGTCCAGTGACCACTGCACCGCCGCCAGCCCACGCCCGGTGGCCCGTCCGTGCTCGAAGAACCGCAGCTCACCGCCGGGACGCAAAACCCGCCGCAGCTCCACCAGCGCCCGCCGCACATCCCGTACGGAACACAGCACCAGCGACGCCACGGCCGTATCGAACGCCTCGCTCTTCACCGGCAGCGCCTCCGCCACCCCCGGCACCACATCCACCGGCAGCGCGGCATGCGCCGCCGCCGTCCGTGCCACCGCCCGCAGTGTGGACTCCGGCTCGATCGCCACCACTTCCGACACGGTCCCCGGATAGTGCGGGAAGTTCAGACCGCTGCCCGCGCCCACCTCGATGACCCGGCCCGCGGTGCCCGCCAGCAACTCGTCCCGCAGCGCCGCGACCCCCGCCCGCCGGTCCGCGGCCGGCCCGCAGCGGTGTGCGTAGAGGCGGGCGAAGATCGGGTGGTGCACGGTTTCCCGTGGCTTCCTCCTGCGCGGCAGCATGACGGCCCCTTTCGGCGGCGGTGGGCGCTCCTGTCCACAGTCTCCCCGCTGAGCAGGTGCCGAGTCCTAGGTGTATTGATCACGAGCGTTGTTGACACTTGCCGGGCTTGATCATGGCGAAGACCTCCGGTGTGGTGGAGCTGTCTAGGACTGCACCGCA
>NZ_JBFAIP010000084.1:0-28182 GCF_040654775.1 Streptomyces sp. NPDC050636 | reverse complement strand
CCCCTCCCTTATCGGCAGCCACGTCAGTCCTATCGTCAGCCACATCGGTCATGGCGTGGTCAGAGGATAGGAGCGGGCGGGGGAGCGCCGCGCCGCGGCCCAAGGAGCCCGCCGACGGGTGGGGGCCGGTTCAGCCGACAGGCGAGCGCCGAGTCCATTACGGATGGGGCCCGGTCAGCAGGCGAGCGTCGAGTCCGCCGACGAACGAGCCCCGGTTCAGCCGAGGGGACGCCCGTACGCCCGCAAGGTCAGCAGCGCATTCAGGGTCACCATGGGACGGCTCTCCAGCGCCGTGCCCGGTGCCCACACCCGCCAGTTGACCGGCCAGCCGCCGTCCTCCTCCTGGAGCGATGCGAGGTGGTCCAGCGCCCGGCCCAACTCCTCGTCGGTGAACCAGCGGCGGGCGAGCGAGCCGGGCGCCGGCGCGAAGTCGAACGCCAAGTGGTGCTCCCCGGGCGCGTACCCCGGCGCCACCGGGACGTCCGCCGCCCGCTCCGGGTCCAGCAGCACCAGCCCCTGCTCCCGTACGAGCTTGCCCAGGCGCTGTGCCGCGGCGGCCGCCCGAGGGCGGTCCGGGGCGCCGTCCAGGAAGGCCACCGCCGCCTCGACCTCGTACGGATGGGTCTCCTCCAACGACTCCACGGCCGCCCAGCAGTAGTCCGTGGCCCGGAACAGCCAGGCGTGCCAGACCTCGTTGCGGTGCAGCACACCCACCACCGGCCCGCTGGCCAGCAGCGCGCTCGGCGGATCGTCGACCACCGGGATCCATGGTGCAGCCGGGTAACCGCGCTGCGACGGGTGCAGCGCGGGCAGTGCGCCCTCCGGGGTCGAGATCCGCGTCAGATAACGGCAGATCCGCTCCACCTTGAGGCCGTCGCACCGCCCGATGAGATCCAGCACCTTCAGGGCGTGCGAGGTGTGCAGCGGCTGGCTTACCGGGCCGCGCAGATCCGGCTCCAGCGCGTGCCCGTAGCCGTCGTCGTCGTTGCGGTACGCGGCGAGCGCGGTCTCGACCGGGTCCGCCCCGCCGCCGAGGAAGTGGTACTCGAAGAGCCGCTGTTCGAGCACCCGGGCGGTCAGCCAGACGAAGCGCTCGGCACGCGCCAGAGGGGTCGATGGTGGGCTTGCGATTTCGGCCATGGCCCGACCGTAGGGCCGAAATCCCCCGGCGGTACCGGCAGGCGCCCGGCTGCCCTCCCAGGGCGGGATACTGGAGGCATGCGGTTGACGGTCTTCTGGCAGCGGATGGCGGATCACTTCGGTGCGGCGTACGCCGACTCCTTCGCGCGCGATCATGTGATGTCCGGGCTCGGCGGCCGGACCGTCCATGAGGCGCTGGACGCGGGGTGGAGCGCCAAAGAGGTGTGGCGGGTGGTCTGCTCGACGATGGATGTGCCGTACGACAGGCGCTGAGGCGGCTCCGGCGCAGGCCGGGTAAAGGGCGACAAATGGCCTCCTGGGTGGGCATCACGGGCGGATACGCAGGGCCGGACCGGGAGTGTCCGAGCGGTGCGCGACACTTGGCCCGTGCGCGCGACTGATGAGATCAACAGCAACGACGAACCACGACCCCCAGACCGCTCCGACGCGCGGATGCCGCGCTGGCTGCCGCGCGCCATGGTGCTCGCGCTCGCCCTGGTGGCCTGCTTCCAGCTCGCCAGCTGGGGCTTCCACCAACTGATCACGCTGCTGCTGAACATCCTCATCGCGTTCTTCCTGGCACTGGCCGTCGAACCGGCCGTCGACTGGATGGCGGCCCGGGGCATGCGGCGCGGGCTGGCCACCGGGTCGGTGTTCCTCGGGATCCTCGTCGTCACGGCCGGATTCTTCGCGCTCCTCGGGTCCATGCTCGCCGGCCAGATCGCCACGATGGTCGAGGAGTTCCCGCAGTACCTGGACTCCGTCATCAGCTGGATGAACGGCACCTTCCACACCCACCTCTCGCGGGTCGAGGTGCAGAACAACCTCCTCAAGTCCGACTGGCTGCAGAAGTACGTCCAGGACAGCGCCAACAACGTCCTCGCCGTGTCCGCCACGGTGCTGGGCAGCCTGTTCAACCTCCTGACGGTGGCGCTGTTCTCGTTCTACTTCGCGGCCGACGGCCCCCGGCTGCGCCGCGCGCTGTGCTCCGTCCTCCCGCCCCGACGGCAGACGGAGGTGTTGCGCGCCTGGGAGATCGCGGTCGCCAAGACCGGCGGATATCTCTACTCCCGCGGCCTGATGGCGCTGATCTCCGGCGTCGCGCACTACGTCCTGCTGGAGATCCTGGGTGTGCCGTACGCCCCGGCGCTGGGCATGTGGGTGGGCCTGGTCTCGCAGTTCATCCCGACCATCGGCACGTATATGGCGGGCGCGCTGCCCATCCTGATCGCGTTCACCGTCAACCCCTGGTACGCGCTCTGGGTGTTCGGCTTCGTCGTGGTCTACCAGCAGTTCGAGAACTACCTGCTGCAGCCGCGGATCACCGCCAAGACGGTGGACATCCACCCGGCCGTCGCCTTCGGCTCGGTCGTCGCCGGCACGGCCCTAATGGGCGCGGTGGGCGCGCTGATCGCGATCCCGGCGACCGCGACGCTGCAGGCGTTCCTGGGCGCGTACGTCAAGCGCTATGAGGTCACCGACGACCCACGGGTCCAGGGCGGGACCCGCCGCCGGCGCGGTGCCAGGGTCCTCGCCCAGGTCCGCCGCACGCTGCACGACGAACAGCCGTCGTCCCCGTTGGCGGACCGGCGGACCGAGACGGACGGCGCCGGGGCCGGGGACACCACGCAGGACGGTGACGAGAAGGGCGGGCGCTGAGCACGGCCGCTGCCCTCGGCGTGGCCGCGGACCGCCGGGCGAGGCGCTTGACACCAAAATCGAACATCCATTCTTATTGGAGATCTGGCCTGTGTTCTGGGGGCTTCCCGCGGAGTTATCCACAGGCTGGAGCCGGGTCCGGGCGCATTGTCAGTGGCAGGCGTTAGCGTCATGGACGTGAAGCGATCGACTCAAGCAAATCGGGTGGAACCCATGGCAGGCACTGACCGCGAGAAGGCGCTCGACGCCGCGCTCGCACAGATTGAACGGCAATTCGGCAAGGGCGCCGTGATGCGTATGGGGGAGCGCCCGAACGAACCCATCGAGGTAATCCCCACCGGTTCGACCGCGCTCGACGTCGCGCTCGGCGTCGGCGGCATCCCGCGCGGCCGCGTCGTCGAGGTCTACGGCCCGGAGTCCTCCGGTAAGACGACCCTGACCCTGCACGCCGTCGCGAACGCCCAGAAGGCCGGCGGCTCCGTCGCGTTCATCGACGCCGAGCACGCGCTCGACCCCGAGTACGCCAAGAAGCTCGGCGTGGACACGGACGCCCTGATCCTGTCCCAGCCCGACAACGGCGAGCAGGCGCTGGAGATCACGGACATGCTGGTCCGCTCCGGTGCGCTCGACCTCATCGTCATCGACTCCGTCGCCGCCCTGGTGCCGCGGGCCGAGATCGAGGGCGAGATGGGCGACTCCCACGTCGGCCTCCAGGCCCGGCTGATGAGCCAGGCCCTGCGGAAGATCACCAGCGCGCTGAACCAGTCCAAGACCACCGCGATCTTCATCAACCAGCTCCGCGAGAAGATCGGCGTGATGTTCGGCTCGCCGGAGACCACGACCGGTGGCCGCGCGCTGAAGTTCTACGCCTCCGTGCGCCTCGACATCCGCCGCATCGAGACCCTCAAGGACGGCACCGACGCGGTCGGCAACCGCACCCGCGTCAAGGTCGTGAAGAACAAGGTCGCGCCGCCCTTCAAGCAGGCGGAGTTCGACATCCTCTACGGCCAGGGCATCAGCCGCGAGGGCGGCCTGATCGACATGGGCGTGGAGCACGGCTTCATCCGCAAGTCCGGCGCTTGGTACACGTACGAGGGTGACCAGCTCGGCCAGGGCAAGGAGAACGCCCGCAACTTCCTCAAGGACAACCCGGATCTCGCCAACGAGATCGAGAAGAAGATCAAGGAGAAGCTCGGTATCGGCGTGAAGCCGCAGGACCCGGCGGCGGAGCCCGGTGCGGACGCCGCAGGCGCGGCAAGCGGCCCGGCCACCGCGGCTCCGGCACCGGCGGCCAAGGCCGCCAAGGGTTCCAAGGCCGCCGCGGCCAAGAGCTAGCCCGCCATGACACGGCGAACGGACTGGCCCGGCAGCGAGCACGACTCCAGCAGCGCTGCCGGGGACGCCGAGAACCGTAGCGGCCGCAAGGGCCGCGAGAACGGCGGTGGTCCCTCCTCGTCGAGGGCCGAGACGGGACCACCGCGTACGCCCGAGGAGCAGGCGCGGGCGATCTGCCTGCGTCTGCTCACCGGGAGTCCGCGGACTCGCAAGCAACTCGGGGACGCCCTGCGCGAGCGGGGCATCCCCGAGGAGGCCGCGGAGGAGGTGCTGTCGCGCTTCGAGGACGTCGGACTGATCAACGACGCGGCCTTCGCCGATGCCTGGGTGGAGTCCCGACACCACGGCCGGGGCCTGGCGCGCCGTGCCCTCGCCCGTGAACTGCGCACCAAGGGCGTGGACTCCACCCTGATCGAGGAGGCCGTCAGCCGCCTCGACTCCGAACAGGAGGAGTCCACCGCCCGCGAACTGGTCGACCGCAAACTGCGCACGACCAGAGGCCTGGACCGCGAAAAACGCCTCCGTCGCCTGGCCGGGATGCTGGCCCGCAAGGGTTACCCGGAGGGCCTCGCCCTACGGGTGGTCCGACAGGCCCTGGAGGAGGAGGGCGAGGACCCGGAACTGCTGGAGCGGCATCTGCCGGACACGTGAAGGGGGCGGTGGGCGTCCTCCTCACCCCACCCCCGCCACCACCTCCAGCCCCGCCGCTCGCCAAGCCTGGAAGCCGCCGGTGAGATCGGTGGCGCGGTGCAGGCCCAACTGGCGGAGGGAGACCGCCGCGAGGCTTGACGCATAGCCCTCATTGCAGATCACGACGACCGGCAGATCGTGATGTGTTGCCTCCGGGGCGCGGTGCTCGCCCGTCGGGTCGAGCCGCCACTCCAGCTCGTTGCGTTCCACGATCAGCGCGCCGGGGATGGTGCCGTCGCGCTCCCGCAGCGCCGCGTACCGGATGTCCACCAGGAGCCCGCCTGCCTCCTGGACAGCGGCGGCCTCGCCGGGATCCACCCGTACGAGCTCACCACGGGCCCGCTCCAGCAACGCGTCGACGGCGCTCACACCGTCCCCGGCCACCCCGCCCCCGGCCACTCCGTCTCCGCTCACAGCCATTCCTCCGGGCGCTCGACCTCTTCGAGCCGCAGCACCGGCCCGGTGCGGCTGTAGCGCCGCATCAGCGGCAGCGGCGGGTAGTAGGCGTGCACCGATACCGCGTGGGTGTCCTCGGACGTGTTGAGCACCTGGTGGACGTGGTGCGGGCCGAACGCCCGGCCGCGCCCGTCGCTGAGTCTGCGCTCCCGGTCCACGCCATCGGCGAGTTCCAGCGTCTTCCAGCCCTCGGTGGGCAGTTGGACGGCGAGTGACTGTTCCGTCAGCTCGCCGGCGGCCGTCGCGAACGCGCCGTGCGAGCCGCCGTGGTCGTGCCAGCCGGTCCCCGTACCGGGCGGCCAGCCGATCAGCCAGGCCTCGCTGCCGCCCGGCCCGTCCAGCCGGATCCAGGTACGGCCTTCGGGGTCGAGCGGGAGCGAGGCGATGAGTGCGGTGTCCGCGGAGGTGCGGCGGGCGAAGTCGAGGAGTTCGGACGCGCTGGGGCCACGCTCAGCGCGGTGGGGACTGCCGGGTTTGCTGCCGGTGTCGTCGCCGGTCTTGTCGTCCGTGTCATGTGGGCGCGCAGGAGTACGTACGTCGGGCACGGGAACCGTCCTGAGTGATCGCGAAGAGGCGCGGCTGCCGGGAGGAAACGAGAGCAGGCAGCGGCCGCGCGGGGAAGGAAGTGCGGATCAGCAGGACGGACGACACATGCAGCCCGCGTAGCGGACCAGGTCCAGATGGACCCTCCGCCAGAATCGCGAGCCGTGATCAGTCACCTTCGGAGTGAAGCATGGCGGTTCCCACAGGGTCAACCGCCGGACCGGCACCCTCACTGCCCCCGGACGCCCCGGACAGCCCGGTCGATCCACCGGATTCAGCGCCCCGAACCCCCTCCGCCCCACCCCGCACCGCGTCCGCGCACGCGTACAGCTCGGCGGGCCGGACGCCGGGCAGCGCCGTGACCAGGTGTCCGTCCGGCCGTACCAGCAGGACGGTGTGCGCGGCCGCGCCCGGATAGGCCTCCGTGACCAGGACCTCGGAGCGCATCGGCAGCGCGTCGACCGCGCTGGTCAGCTGTGGCATCAGGCCCGCGGACCGCCAGTGCCGCCGGTCCCAGACGCCGGTGCCG
This sequence comes from Streptomyces sp. NPDC050636, assembly GCF_040654775.1. NCBI lineage: Bacteria > Bacillati > Actinomycetota > Actinomycetes > Kitasatosporales > Streptomycetaceae > Streptomyces > Streptomyces sp. NPDC050636. Next base: position 21,830 of record NZ_JBFAIP010000084.1, on the reverse strand, counting down.
GGCGCAACCAGCACCACCAGGAGCCCGCGTCCCAGACGGTCCCGCAGCCGGACCACCGAACCGTCGGCCGCGGTAACCGCCACATCGGTGACCGGCGCTCCGGGGAGCGTCCCCACCGGTGCTCCCACGACCTGATCGGCGGGCGGCGCGAGCGGAGAGCGGGCGTAGACGGGCGGTGCGCCCAGCTGGCCGCGTCCCAGATGCCCATCGGTCAGCAGGGTGCTGTGGCCGCGTGCCGCGCCCGGCAGCACGGTCCGCCAGCGGGTCGCACCGCCGTCCCGCAACAGCGGCAGCGCCTGGTCCGCGGCGCGCAGCCGGGCCGCGACGGCCCCCCGGCGCTCCGCCTGGTAGCTGTCCAGCAGCATTTCGGAAGCGCCGTGGTGCCAGGCCAGGCCCAGTTTCCAGGAGAGGTTCTCGGCGTCCCGCAGCCCCTCGTCCAGGCCCTGGGTGCCCAGTGCGCCCAGTAGGTGCGCGGCGTCGCCGGCGAGGAAGGCGCGGCCCTGCCGCCAGGACCGTGCCAGCCGGTGATGGACGGTGTGCACGCCGGTGTCGAGGAGTTCGTACGGCGGGACCTGCCCGCCGTGGCCGCGCCCGAACGCCGGGTCGCTCTCGTCTCCCGGCTCCGCCGCCTCCGTCGTCCAGCCGGCCAGGGAGTCCCGGATCCGGGCGACCAGGGCGTCCGGCGTGACCAGGTCGCGGCCCGGCGGCAGCAGCCAGTCCAGCCGCCAGATGCCGTCGGCCAGCGGGCGGGCGGAGACCTCACCGCCGGGTCCGCCGCCGTGCCGGGGCGGCGAGCGGTGCAGCAGGGCCTCGCCGGGCCAGGGGAGTTCGGTGCGCAGCGCGGCGACCGCATGCCGTTCGACGGCCGTACGGCCCGGGAAGCGGATGTCCAGCAGCTTGCGTACGGTCGAGCGCGGGCCGTCGCAGCCGACCAGGTAACTCCCGCGCCACCACGTCCCGTTGGGGCCCCGGGTGTGTGCGCCGACGCCGTGCTCGTCCTGCTCCAGTTCGGCCAGCCGGCTGCTGGTGACGATCTCGGCGAGCTCCTCGTCGGCCAGCGCGGCGCGCAGGGCGCGGGTCAGGGCGTGCTGGGGGAGATGAACCGGTGATGCGCTGGCGGCAGGGGTGTGCGGGGCGAATTCGACGCGCTCCAGCAGGCGTCGGCGGCGCATCGTGCGCCAGGCCGTCCAGCGGGTGCCCGCGGTCTCCAGGGTGTCGGCGCAGCCGAGCCGGCCGACGAACGCCGCGGTGTCCTGCCGGAGTACGGCGGTGCGGGCGGGCCGGGTGTCCTCCTGGCCGGTGGTCTCGTCGAGGACGACGGAGGGCACGTTGAGGCGGGCGAGCGAGAGCGCGAGGGACAGGCCGACCGGGCCCGCCCCCACGATGATCACCGGGTCCACGAGACGGCTCCCTGGGCCCGGTGGTGCTGAGCGGCTGTGCGGGAACTGGCAGTTGGAGCCCGGTGCGTGATCACACAGCGTATGCAACCCATTGCGGCGGCCCGCGTCAAGTGACGGAGGCGGCGGCAAGGGCGCCGCCGCCTCCGGACAGTGTGTGGCAGATCTGCCGTGCCGTCAGCTCCCCATGCTGACGGGACCGCGGGGGGCCGAGTCGCCGACGGCCACCACGTTGGCGGCGTCGTCGGTGTCGACCGTGCCGATACCGGTCTTGGCCCGCCGGCCGCGCCGCTCGATCCAGTTGGCGAGGGCGGACAGAGCCAGGCACATCAAGACGTAGATGGTGCCGGTCACGATGATGACCGGGACGTAGACGTCCTCGCCGTTCACGATGATGTTGGTGCTCATCTGGCGGGCCGAGTAGAGGAGTTCCTCGTAGGTGATGATGAAGCCGAGGGAGGTGTCCTTCAGGGTCACCACGAGCTGGCTGATGATCGTCGGCAGCATGGCCCGGACGGCCTGCGGGATCAGCACCGTCGTCATGACCTGCGTCTTGCTCAGCCCCAGTGCGTATGCGGCTTCGCTCTGCCCCTTCGGTACGGACAGGATGCCGGCCCGCAGCACCTCGGCCTGCACCGAGCCGTTGTAGACCGTCAGTCCGAGCACCAGTGCCCAGAACTGCGGCTGGTTGCTGGAGAGGCCGAGATCGTCCCGGTTGCTGAGGAGGATCACCCACAGCGCATAGACCGTGATCAGCAGCGGGACGGCGCGGAAGAGCTCGATGAACCCGGTCGCCAGCCAGCGGACGGGCTTGTGGTCGGACAGCCGTGCCACGGCGAGCAGCACGCCCAGCACCAGGGACAGCACCGCGGCGATCACGAAGATCTGGAGCGTGGCCAGCACGCCGTCGCGAATACTGGCGCGCACACCCGCGTTGTTGAAGATGTTCCACTTGTCGGGGTCGAACTGGCCCTTGTCGCCGAGCCGCATCACGACGAAGGCGAGCACGGCCAGCACGGCGAGCGAGCCGATGACCGTGTAGAAGCGGTTGCGTACCTTCGCCTTCGGCCCCGGTACGTCGTAGAGAACGCTGGCCCCGCTCATGCCTTTACCTCGCTTCGTTCCGCCACGCCCGCGCGTGGCACCCACGTCATGCCCTTCCTCCCCCAGCCTCCGGCCGGGGGGACCCCCATGTCGCGTCCGCTCATCGGGCGACTCCCAACCGGCGCTCCAGCAGCCGGAACAGACCGCTGATGGAGAAGGTGATGACGAGGTAGGCGAGCGCGATCCACAGGAAGATCCAGGCGATCGCGTAGCCCTTGTCGCTGAGCAGCTTGGAGTGGCCGAACAGATCGGCGACGCTGAACGCGCCCGCGATCGCGGAGTTCTTCGTCAGCGCGATGAAGATGCTGCTCATCGGGGGCAGCACGGTACGGGTGGCCTGCGGGAGAACGACCAGCCGCAGCGTCTGGGAGAACGTCATGCCGATGCTGCGCGCGGCCTCCGCCTGGCCGAGCGGCACGGTGTTGATGCCGGACCGCACCGCCTCGCACACGAACGACGAGGTGTAGAAGCCGAGTGCCAGCGTGGCCAGCACGAACGGGCTCATACCGGGGACGAGGATCTGCGGCACGACGAAGACGGCGATGAGGAAGAGCAGCGTCAGCGGGGTGTTGCGCAGCAGGGTGACCCAGGCCGTCCCGAAGGCGCGCAGCGGCGGAATCGGAGAGACCCGGAAACCGGCTATGAGTACGCCGAGGACCAGAGCGAGCAGCGCGCTGGAGGCGGTGATCGCCAGGGTTCCGAGGAACCCGTCACGGAACTCGGGCAGATAATCGAGGAGTACGTTCATGAGGTCTCCGCGGTAGCGGTCAGGTCGACGGCGGGGAAGGGCGGACAGGGGCCAGCGGCGGGGTGGAAGACAGCGCGCCCCGCACACCCGCCGCGGCGGGCGTACGGGGCGGCGCAGTCAGGTCGTTGCGCTGAGCGCCTCAGTACCGCGGCAGCGGCGTCTCGGGGGCGACGAAGGCCGAGCCGGACTTGCCGAGCGTGCCCTTGTACGCCTTCTTGTAGTCACCGTTCTTGATGTGGTTCTCCAGCGCGGTGGTGATCGCGTCGCGCAGGGCCTTGTCGTCCTTGATCAGGCCGACGCCGTAGGGCTCCTTGGTGAACGGCTTGCCGACGACCCTGAGCTTCTCGGGGCGCTGGGCGGCATAGCCCTTGAGGATCGCGTCGTCGGTGGTGACCGCGTCGACCTGGTTGTCCACCAGCTTCTTCACGCAGTCCGAGTACGTGGCGTCCTCGGTGGTCTTGGCGCCGTACTTCGACTTCTTGATCTCCTGGAGGGGAGTCGAGCCGACGATCGAGCAGACCTGCTTGCCCTTGAGGGAGTCAGGGCCGGTGATGGTCTTGTCTTCCTTGCGCACCAGGAGGTCCGCGCCCGCGGTGTAGTACGGGCCCGCGAAGCCGACCTGCTGCTTGCGCTCGTCGTTGATCGTGTAGGTGCCGACGTAATAGTCGATGGCGCCCTCACGGATCGTGGTCTCACGGGAGTTGGAGTTGATCGTCTTGAATTCGATCTGGTCCGCCGAGAAGCCGAGGTCGGCCGCGATCATCTTGGCGATCTCGATGTCGAAACCGGAGTACTTCTTCGACGAGGCGTCCTGGAAGCCCAGGAACGGCTGGTCGGCCTTGACACCGATCTTGATCTTCTTGGCCTTCTGCGCCTTCTTCAGCACCGCCGAGTCGACCTTGACGTTCTTGGCGGCCTTGTAGTTGCCGCTGTACACGTCGCCGCCGGCCGGCTTGTCGCCCGCCGTGCCCGAATCGCCGCCGCACGCGGTCGCCGTCATCGCGAGCGCGAGCACCACCGCACCCGCCGCAGCCGTCTTACGAATCCTCATGGTGAACATCCTTTGGTTCAACAGGTGTTGGCAATCATCGTGGCCCAACCGCGGTCTCAGTGGTGAAGGATCTTCGACAGGAAGTCCTTCGCGCGGTCGCTGCGCGGGTTGTTGAAGAACTGGTTCGGCTCGGCCTCTTCGATGATGCGGCCGTCCGCCATGAAGACGACGCGGTTCGCTGCGGAGCGCGCGAAGCCCATCTCATGCGTGACCACGACCATCGTCATGCCTTCCCGGGCGAGCTGCTGCATCACGTCCAGCACCTCGTTGATCATTTCCGGGTCGAGCGCGGAGGTCGGCTCGTCGAACAGCATCACCTTCGGGTCCATCGCCAGCGCACGGGCGATCGCCACCCGCTGCTGCTGCCCACCGGACAGCTGCGCGGGGTACTTGTCCGCCTGGGTGCCGACACCGACCCGGTCCAGCAGCGCGCGGGCCTTCTTCGCGGCGGCCGCCTTGTCCGTTTTGCGGACCTTGGTCTGGCCCAGCATCACGTTCTCCAGCACCGTCTTGTGCGCGAAGAGGTTGAAGGACTGGAAGACCATGCCCACGTCGGCGCGCAGCCGCGCCAACTCCCGCCCCTCCTGCGGCAACGGCTTGCCGTCGATGGTGATGCTGCCGGTGTCGATGGTCTCCAGGCGGTTGATCGTGCGGCAGAGCGTCGACTTGCCGGACCCCGAGGGCCCGATCACGACGACGACCTCGCCGCGGCGGATCGTCAGGTCGATGTCCTGGAGCACGTGCAGCGCGCCGAAGTGCTTGTTCACGTTGTCCAGCACGACCAGCTGATCCCCCGCGGGCGCGGGACCCTCGGCGTTCTTGGTCACCGATACTTCGCTCATCGGCGTGTAGCTCCGTCCTCCTCGGTTGGGAGGACCCTAGTGACGGCTTCCGACCAGCGTCATTACATCTGAGGGAGAATTGAGCATAACGATCCGGCTGCAACGGGACACTCCGCGTGAAGGGGACGCCGTGGAGGTGTGGTGTGGGGTGTGGCGGGGGCGTACCGGCTGGGTAACGGATGGCGGCGTGGAGGTGGCCGCCTCTTGACGTGGGTGCTGTTCATCGCCGTAGATGCCCTTTGGCCCAAAACGCAGGGCTTCTGAAACGCATGACCTGAAAACGCACACGCCCGAACGCAATCGCCCGAACGCACAAACTTGAGGAGGGGGCCGATGAGACTGCTGCTGGTCGAAGACGACGATCACGTGGCCGCGGCCCTGTCCGCGGTGCTGGCCAAACACGGCCTCGCCGTCGTACACGCGCGAAGTGGCGAGGAGGCCCTGCGGGCGCTGCTGCCCGACAGCGCCGAGCCCTTCGCGGTGGTGCTCCTGGACCTCGGCCTGCCCGACCAGGACGGCTTCGAGGTGTGCGGCCGGATCCGCAAGATCTGCTCCACCCCGGTGATCATGGTCACCGCGCGGTCCGACGTCCGCTCGCGCATCCACGGCCTCAACCTCGGCGCCGACGACTATGTCGTCAAGCCCTACGACACCGGAGAGCTGCTGGCCCGGATCCACGCGGTGAGCCGGCGCAATGCGTCCGGCGGCGACCAGCCGGCCGAGGACAGCGCCGCCGAGGAGCCGCTGCGGCTCGGTGCGGTCACCGTCGAACTCCCCACCCGCCAGGTGTCCGTGGCCGGCGCCGCGGTCCCGCTCACCCGCAAGGAGTTCGACCTGCTCGCGCTCCTCGCGCAGCGCCCCGGAGTGGTCTTCCGCCGGGAGCAGATCATCAGCGAGGTGTGGCGGACGAGCTGGGAGGGCACCGGCCGGACCCTGGAGGTGCATATCGCCTCGCTCCGCGCCAAACTGCGGATGCCGGCGCTGATCGAGACGGTGCGCGGCGTCGGCTACCGCCTCGTGGTGCCGGCCGGCGGCGCCCCCGCCGGCTCCGAGCCGCGGCCGTCCCCCTCTCCGGCTCCCCCGGCCTCCTGAAGGCCGCCGCGAGCACGTGCGCACCCGACTCCTCCCGCTCCTCATCGTCCTCATGGCCGGTGTGCTGCTCGCGCTCGGCATCCCGCTCGGCGTGATCACGGCCGGTGTGGAACAGCAGCGGGTCGTCGTCGACCGGATCGACGACTCCGCGCGGTTCGCGTCGCTCGCCCAGTTCGTCACCGCCCGCCCCGAGTCGGCCACCGCCACCAAAAGCCCCGACGAGGACGAGCGGCGCGCGACCCTCAGCGCCGAGCTGGCGCGCTACCACGACCTCTACGGCATCCGCGCCGGCGTCTTCTACCGCGATCACACCCCGATGGCGCGCGCCCCGGAGGACCTGCCGGTGCCCCGCGAAGGCGAGGGCGCCCAGGCCTTCAGTGAGGCGCTGGCCGGCCGTCGCAGCCACGATCCGCACCAGATCTGGCCCTGGGACACCGGTGGCCGCATCCCGGTCGCCTCCCCGGTCATCCGCGACGGTGACGTGGTTGCCGTCGTCGTCACCGACTCGCCCACCGACCAGCTGCGCTCGCGCATCCTGCACGGCTGGCTGCTGATCGCCGCGGGCGAGTTCGCGGCCATGCTCGTCGCCGTCGCCGCGGCCTTCCGCCTCACCGGCTGGGTGCTGCGCCCCGTACGGGTGCTGGACGTCGCCAGCCACGACATCGCCACCGGCCGGCTGAAATCCCGCGTCGCCGCCACCGCGGGACCGCCCGAACTCCGCCGGCTGGCCCGCTCGTTCAACGAGATGGCCGACAACGTCGAAGAAGTCCTGGAACAGCAGCGCGCCTTCGTCGCGGACGCCTCCCACCAGCTGCGCAATCCGCTCGCCGCGCTCCTGCTGCGCATCGAGCTGCTGGCCCTCGAACTCCCCGACGGCAACGAGGAGATCGCCGCGGTCCGCACCGAGGGCAAACGGCTGGCCCGGGTCCTGGACGACCTCCTCGACCTCGCGCTCGCCGAACACGCCCCCGCCGACCTCCAGCTCACCGATGTCGCGGCGCTCGCCGCGGAACGCGTCGACTCCTGGCGCCCGCTCGCCGACGACAAGGGCGTCCGCCTGAGGTACGAGGGCCTCAGTGCGGTCACCGGCTGGGCCGACCCGGTTGCCCTCTCCAGCGCCCTGGACGCCGTCGTCGACAACGCCCTGAAGTTCACCCCGCCCGGCGAGCCGGTCACCGTGGACGTCGCACCGGACGGCGAGAGCGTCCGTATCACCGTCGCCGACCGCGGCCCCGGCCTGGCCGACGACGAGCTCGCCCGGGTCGGCGACCGCTTCTGGCGCAGCGGCCGCCACCAGAACGTCTCCGGCTCCGGCCTCGGCCTGTCGATCACCCGCGCGCTGCTCGCCGCGGGCGGCGCCACCATCGCCTACGCACCGCATCCGCCGCACGGTCTCCAGGTCACCGTCACCGTGCCGCGCACCGCGCCCTGAGCGCCGGACCGTCCCTGCTGGTCCGCCTGGTCCGCCTGGTCCGCCTGGTCCGTCCGGCACCTGTGCTACGGTGGGCAACGTTGCAGTTGTGGTACCCATGAAATTCGTGCGCGCCCGGAGGCTTGTAGCCCCGGGCGTTCCTTGTTTTTCCGGACGTGTTCCGGTGTCGGGCGATCATCTCGGCGACGGGGAGGCCGCGCAGTGTGGTCTCCGGTTTGCCCCATGAAGGAGAAAATTATGGCTTCCGGCACCGTGAAGTGGTTCAACTCGGAAAAGGGCTTCGGCTTCATCGAGCAGGACGGCGGCGGCCCCGACGTCTTCGCCCACTACTCGAACATCGCCGCCCAGGGCTTCCGTGAGCTCCTCGAGGGCCAGAAGGTCACCTTCGACGTGACCCAGGGCCCCAAGGGCCCGCAGGCGGAGAACATCGTTTCCGCCTGACGCACCACGCGTCCCGCGACGGGGCCCGCACCGGCCACACCGGTGCGGGCCCCGTCCCGTTTCCGCACCCGGGCCCAGCGGCGGGCTCAGGCCTTGTCCGCCACGTGATGCAGGGCTTGCGCGCTCCGTGATCCAAGGCTTGACCGACATGTGATTCAGGGCTTGACCGACACGTAATAGCGCCGCGCCCCCTGGTGCAGGGCCAGCGGATCGGTGAACACCGCCGTCCGCAGGTCCACCTTCTGCGCGGCGTGCACCTCATGCCCGATCCGGTCCCGGCTCTTGATGACCGTACGGGTGATGCCCTCCGTCAGCGCGGCATCCTCCCGGTCCGTCGTCACCAGCAGGTTCGCCACCGCGATCGTCTTCACCGCCTGCCCGTCCTGGGCCTTCGGGTAGGCGTCCGCGGGCATCACCGCCGCCCGGTAGTAGTGGGTCCGGTCGCCCTGCCGGTGCAGCGCCTCGCTCAGATCCCCGAGCTGCACCAGCCGCACCGGGAACCTGTCCACCAGATGCTGCACCGCCGTGGTCGGCAGCCCGCCCGACCAGAAGAACGCGTCCAGCTTGCCGCGCTCCAGCAGCGTGGGCATCTGGTCGATGCCGACCCGCACCGGCTCGATGTCCTTGTCGAAGTCCAGCCCCGCCGCCTCCAGCAGCCGCCGGGTGATCAGCTGTACGCCGGAGCCGTCCGTCCCGACACCCACCCGCAGCCGCCGCAGCCCCTTGGCCGAGCGCACCCCGGAATTCTTCGGCACCACCAGCTGCATGTAGTCGTCGTACAGCCGCGCACACGCCCGCAGCCGGTCCGCACCCCGCTCGCCCCTGCTCCGGTACGTCGACACCGCGTCCGCCGTCGCTATCGCGAATTCCGCGCGCCCGGCCACCAGCTGCCGCAGATTGTCGATCGACCCCTCGCTCCGCCTCAGCCGCAGATCCACGTCCGGCATATCGCGCGCCAGATCCTGCTTCAGCAGCTCCCCGTAGCGCGCGTAGACCCCGGTCGGCAGCCCTGTGGCCAGCGTCACCTTCCCCCCGGGCGACGGCTCACCCCCCATCGACAACAGCCACCACACCAGCACCCCGAGCCCGGCCAGCGCCGCAATGGCCGCCTGGAGTGCCCGGCGGCCGGCTATGTGGGGAAGTGCTGTGACCATGGGCGGGATCCTGCCAGGCCCGGAGCGGGAGCGGGAGGGGCGGGGGGCACGGCGCGAGGACGACGTCGGGTTCGAGGGGCGCATGGGCGCGCTCGTGCCGCAGGTGTCTCCGGGGCTTCGCGGTCGTTCGTCGGGGCCACCGGACCATGGGATCCGCCGTGACGCTTGGTCGCTGCCGTTCCGGTGCCGCCGATCCATGGTCCGGTCGCGACGCCTCCGACAGTGGTCAGTCCTCCGCCCGCTGTGTGACGGGCGCCTCGGTGCGGTCGCCCAGGAACTCGTACCACCGGCGCTCCAGGCACACGTACCGCACATCGGCTTCGACGAGGCTGAGGAACGCGGTGACGGTTTCGGTAAGACGTTGTTGCAGCCCGGAGTCGGTCAGCTGCCCGTCCGCGGTGAAGCCCTGATGGGCCCTGGCAAGGCTGAACATATCCGGATAGACGCGCGTGCCGAGGTGCTCCAGGGGGACTCTCAGCGCCCACAACCCGCGGTTGCCGCCGACCAGTGACGGGGAAGCGGAGACGAGCAGCGCGTGCTTGGTCTTGAACGGTTGCGGCTGGACGCGGGAGACCCAGTCGAGCGCGTTCTTCAGCGCTCCGGGGACGGAGCCGTTGTACTCGGGCGAAGAGATCACGAAGGCGTCGCACCGCTCAAGCCGGTCGCGCAGCGCGAAAGCGCCGTGCGGCAGCCCCTCGGCGGCCTCCACGTCGCCGTCGTACAGAGGCATGTCGAAGTCGCGCATGACCGCGTGGTCGACGGTGGCGCCGGTGTCGGCGACCAGACGGGCCACGAGGGAGGCGAGCCGCGCGTTGGTCGATTCGGCCCGCAGTGCGGCGCCGAAGACAAGCACCCGCAGCGGACCGGGATGGGCGTCCATGGGCATGGGCTGGGTCCTTCCAGTCCGTCCGGCGGAATGGACTCGCGCCCGGCGTGGGCGCCATGCGGACCAGTGTGGTTCCGGTTCGGCGGCTGCGCGATCGGGGCTGGGCCTTCCGGGCCGGAGCGTGCCGTGGTGATCACCGGACTCCGCCGCGTCTTTGGAAGGCGCCCCATCGTCGGCGGCGAGAAACGGAGAGGCATGATTCCGGATAACGCCAGGGCCGGAATCCAGAATTCCACTCGGAATGTTCAATTCGGAACGACATTGACTCGAAAAATGTCCTGGACGATCGGTGTGGATTTATGTGACGATGTAGTAGCCGCGGTTCGGGGGACGCTTAGGCGGCGAACGGGGGGAAGCAAACTCTTCTGCGTGGCTGCGCATGACCAAGCGCGGCCATCACACCCATGGGCCCTCGCATTTCGGCGTGTGTCACGTATCGGCATTCCCGCACTCAAGAGCGTTGGATTCCAGTGATAGCGGAAGAAATCTATGATCTGGTGCTGGATGACGTGTTCATCCGGGTCGATCATCTAGTACCTGGAAGCTCGGTCTTCCTTAAACTTGAGGGCCTCAATCCGGCAGGCTCGGTAAAACTCAAGACGGCCATCGCCCTGGTGGCCCAGGCCGAGGAATCGGGCTGCGAATTCCCGCGTACCCGCCTCATCGAGTCGACGTCGGGAAATCTCGGGGTGGCTCTCGCCATGGTCTGCGCGGCCAAGGGCTACCGGCTGACCTGCGTGACGGATCCCAATGCCAACACCCAGTCGGTGCGCCTGATGAAGGCGCTGGGTGCCGAGGTCGTCATGATCGACGTCCGCGACGGCAACGGCGGCTACCTGCAGTCCCGTATCAACTACATCCAGGATCGCCTGGTGCGCGAGCCCGGCACGTACTGGCTGAACCAGTACGCGAACCCGGCCGGCCCGCAGGCGCACCACGACCGTACCGGCCGTTCCATCTTCGAGGAGATCGGCCATGTCGACTACGCCTTCATCGGGGCCGGCACGACCGGAACGCTGATGGGTTGTGCGGAGTTCTTCCGGCACCACAGCCCGGCCACCCGGATCATCGCCGTCGATGCGGTCGGATCCGTATCCTTCGGCGGTCCGCCGGCCCGGCGCCATATCCCGGGGCTCGGCACCAGCAGACGTCCGGAAATCCTCGACGAGGGAAAAGTCGACGAGGTCGTGATGATTTCCGAGATGGACGCAGTGGAGATGTGCCGAACGCTTGCCGAAGAGCGCGGAATCCTGCTCGGCGGATCCAGTGGAACGGTGCTTTCCGCAGTTCAGGAAAAAGCCAAGGAGATTCCCGAGGGAAGCGTTGTGGTAGCCGTCTCGCCGGACTTCGGAGAGCGCTATCTGGAGACGATCTACGACGACTCCTGGGTGGCCGACCGATGGCCGGAACTCATGTACCCAGAAATCTCAGAAATTTCTCAGGCCGGCGCCTGAGGAGAGGTGTAACTCTATGTTTGACTTCGATGTGGTAGCCGGCGAGACCGTGCGCAAGGTGCTGAGTGAAAAGCGGTCCGAGGTCCTCGGCATCGTGAGCCGGGCCTATCGCAGCCATGAGGCCGGAGAGAGCGTCAACCCTGACAGCTACTTCCTCCGGTTCCCGGAGAAGCCCGACTCGCGGATCATCGCCCTGCCCGCCTACCTCGGCGCCGACGTCCAGCTCGCGGGCATCAAATGGATCGCCAGCTTTCCCCAGAACACCAAGGCCGGAAAGCCCCGCGCCTCGGCCGTGCTCATCCTCAACGACTATGAGACCGGCTACCCGGTCGCATGTCTCGAAGCCGCGAACATCAGCGCCGCCCGCACGGCCGCGTCCGCCGCCGTCGCGGCAACGACGCTGCGTCCGGGCGGCTTTGAGGGCACGCGCATCGCAGTCGTCGGCGGCGGCGTCATCGCCCGCAACATCTGCGACTACCTCCAGGCCGCCGGCTGCGCTCCGGACGCCTACCTCGTGCACGACCTCCACGAGGAGTCCGGCCAGGCCCTCGTCGAGCATCTGCGCACCACCCAGCAGCGGCCCGCCTCGTTCACCGCAGACCTGGGCACCGCGCTGGAGGCCGAGACCGTCGTCTTCGCCACCACCGCGCTGGAGCCGTACGTCACCACGCCGTTCAAGCCCGGCCAGCTCGTGCTGAACATCTCGCTGCGGGACCTCGCGCCCGAGGTGGTGCTGGCGGCGGACAACATCCTCGACGACGTCGACCACTGCCTGAAGGCCAACACCTCGCCCCACCTGGCCGAGCAGCTGACCGGCTCGCGGGACTTCGTCAACGGCACGCTCGCCGGAGTTCTCAACGGCGAGGTGTCCCTGGCCGAGAACCGGCCGGTGATCTTCTCGCCGTTCGGCCTCGGCGTCCTCGACCTGGCGGTCGGCGCGTACGTCCTGGAGCAGGCCCGCGCGTCGGGCTCGACCCTCGCGGTCCCCAACTTCTTCGGGGAGACGCGTCGATGGTGACCACAGAGCACACGACGAGGGCGACCACAGAGCCCATAACGACCACCGAAGCGGGCCCGCGGAACTCCGAGCGGCACCCCACCCTCGCGATCGTGGGCGCCGGATCGCGAGGGCTGGGCATCGTGGAGCGGCTCATCGGCCACTGCCTGGCGGATCCCTTCCCGGTCACCGTCCACCTCGTGGACCCCCAGCCCCTCGGCCCCGGATTCCACCGCCAGGACCAGCCCGACCACCTCCTGCTGAACACGGTGTGCACGCAGGTCACCGCCTTCGCGGACGAGGAGATGGTGGACGGCCCCACGGGGGTGGGCGGCCCTTCGCTGTACGAGTGGTGCCGCGAACGGGAGTTGCGCCTGGGGCCTGACGGATACACCGTCCGGACGGGGGACGGACGGGAGATCCGGCCGAACGACTTCCTGCCCCGGCGGCTGCTGAGCGAATACCTCACCTGGGCCGCCGAGCGCATCGTCGCCGCGGCACCTCCTGGCTTCGGCCTGATACGGCACGTCGCGACGGCCGTCGACATCCAGCCCGGACCTGACGGCGGGGAGACCGTCGTCCTCGACGACGGCACCCGCCTGGCGGCCGACACGGTGTTCGTGACCGTCGGACACCACTCGCTCCACCTGCCGGCCGAACCGGCGGACGAGCCACGGCTCATCACCCGCCCCTACCCGCTGCCCGCGGCCCTCGACAGCATCGCCCCCGGCGACGATGTCGCGGTCCTGGGCATGGGGCTGACCGCCATGGACGTGATCGCCGCTCTGACCCTGGGGCGCGGTGGCCGGCACGAGCCGGCGGACGACGGCGGGCTGCGTTACGTACCCGGCGGCCGCGAGCCGCGGATCGTGCTGGCCAACCGGTCCGGGCTGCCCTCGCGCAGCCGCCCGCACCTCAACCCGGGCCGGGTCCGCTTCGCCCCCCTCGCACTGACGCCGGACCGGCTCCGGGCCCTGCGCCAGGCGCGCGACGGCGGTCGGCTCAACTTCGCCGAAGATGTCCTGCCGTTGGTCGAGGCCGAGATGGAACTTGCCTACTACCGGGCCGCATTGGCCCGGAAGATCGGCGATGCCACCGGAGCAGGCGCGGAACTGGCCCGCCGCGTGGCCGCGTCGGGCTGTGACGGGGCGCTGGCCACCGTACGCGAGGAGTTCGGGCCCTACCCGCTGCGCGGGGTGCTCGCCGAGCAACTCACCGACCGTCCGTGGCGCGACCAGGGTGAGTACGCCGACTGGTTCACCGCCCAGGTCGGCGCGGACCTGGCGGAGGCCCGCGAGGGGCTGGGCGCCAGCCCCGTCAAGGAAGCCCTGGAAGTACTGCGCGACCATCGCGACGCCCTCCGGGCGGTCATCGACGCCCCGGGTGTGGACGACGCCTCGCTGGAGTACTTCTTCGGGGAGTTCACCTCCACGGTCAACCGTCTGGTGATCGGCCCGCAGCTGGACCGGTCGGCGGAGCTGCTGTCGCTGTTGGACGCCGGAGTGCTCCGGCTCGGCCCCGGCCCGCGGCCCAAGGTCATCGCCCCGGCCGGACAGGGCCCCTGGCGGCTGGAGTCCACCTGCCTGGCCCGGCCCGAGAGCATCGAGGTGGGTCACGTCGTGCATGCGCATGTCGCCGAGCCGGGCGCGGACCAGCTCCCCGCCTCCCTGCTCGGCCACCTCGTCGCGGCCGGCCGCGTCTCCACCCTGGCCGCCCGCGGCAGCCGGGTCCCGGGGCTCACCGTCACCCGCGAAGGTCAGGGCATCGGCCCTGCCGGGGACGTGCGCCCCACGCTGTTCTTCCTCGGTCCGCACACCGAAGGATCCAGCTACTACAACCACTACGTCCCGTCGCCCGGCGCGCCGTCCCGCGCGCTGAAAGACGCCGAACTCGCCCTCCGTACCGCACTTCCCGCCCTCACCGTGAGGACATCATGAGCAACCGCGAGACCTACACTCCCTGGACCCGTGAGTACCGCGTCGAGACCCGAGCCGCACAGGGCGACGGCTGGCGCTGCCCGACGACCGGAGCCGTACCGCCGCCCGTCAGCATGGGCGCGACCTTCGCCCGCGACGAGCAGTACCGCACCCCCGCCGGCCTCGCCTATCTGCGCGACCAGGGCACCCCTGGCTATGAGCAGCTGGAGGGCGTCGTTGCCGGGCTGGAGGGCGGCTCCGACGCGCTGGTGTTCTCCTCCGGCATGGCCGCCGCCACCGCCGTCTTCCAGGTCCTGCCGGCCGGGGCGCGTGTGGTGGTGCCCCAGACCATGTACTTCGGGCTCACCAAGTGGCTGCTCGAATTCGGTCCGCAGCGCGGCCTGGAGGTCGTCCGCGTCCCCATGGACGACCTGGACGCGGTGGCCGAGGCGGTGAACGCCGCGCCGACCGCCCTGCTGTGGGCGGAATCCCCGGCGAACCCCACCTGGCTGGTGACGGACCTGGCGGCCTGTGCCGACATCGCGCACCGGGCCGGCGCCCTCTTCGGCGTGGACAACACCGTTCCCACCCCGGTGCACACCCGGCCCTTCGACCTCGGCGCCGACCTGATCATGCACTCCGGTACGAAGTACCTGAACGGCCACAACGACGTGGTGGCGGGACTCCTCGTGGCCGCGCCGGATCGCACCGACGAACACCAGGCCCTCTGGGAGCGGCTGAGCCTGCACCGCCGTCTGACCGGTCCGATCCTCGGCCCCTGGGAGGCGTATCTGCTGCTGCGCGGGATACGTACGCTCTACCCGCGCATGCGGCAGATTTCGGCCACGGCCATGGCGCTGGCCGAGCACTTCTCCGAGCACCCGCTGGTGAGCCGGGTCGCCTACCCCGGCCTGCCCGGCGACCCGGGGCACAAGGTCGCCTCCCAGCAGATGACCGGCGGATACAGCGGAATGCTCTCGCTGCACATCGCCGGGGACTGGCAGCGCTCGCTGCGCGCGGCCGAACACTGCGAACTGTTCATTCGGGCCACGTCCTTGGGCGGTGTGGAAAGTCTGATCGAACACCGCTACACATTCGAGGGACCGGACAGCACTTCACCCAAGGACATGCTCCGGCTGTCCATCGGCCTAGAGGACCCTGCCGACCTCGTGGCCGATCTGGAGCAGGCACTGGAACGCGCCGCGAAGGACGTACTTTGAGCTCTGAGAGCAGCAACACCAGCACTACCGCCAACACCAGCACTACCGCCAACACCAGCACTACCGCCAACACCAGCACTACCGCCAACACCGGCACCATCGACGTATCCCCCGCCGACCCGTCGACCGGGCAGGGCGAACCCCCCGGCCGTCCGGGTCTGTTGCGGGACATGTCGCTGTCCGCGGTCCTCGCGGGGTTCGTGGCCGTCGTGGTCTCGTACTCCGGACCGCTGGTCATCGTGCTCGCCGCCGCCGCGGCCGGGCACCTGGACAAGGCGCAGACCGGCTCCTGGGTCTGGGCCATCTCGATAGGCAGCGGCCTGACCTGCATCGGGCTCAGTCTGCGCACGAAGATGCCGGTCATCACCGCCTGGTCGACGCCCGGTGCCGCCCTGCTGGTCACCAGCCTGGGAGCCTACTCGTACGCGGAGGCCATCGGGGCGTTCATCGTCACCGGCGTGGTGATCACTCTGGTCGGACTGACCGGCGTGTTCGGCTGGCTCATGCGACAGGTGCCCACGGCGGTGGTCTCCGCCATGCTCGCGGGCATCCTCTTCTCCTTCGGCACCGGCGTCTTCGCCTCGCTGAAGACCGCGCCGTGGATCGCCGGGGCCGTACTCCTGGCCTATCTGCTCGGCAAGCGATGGCTGCCCCGCTACGCGGTGCTGATCGCGCTCGCCGCGGGCGTGGCGGCCGCCGCCGCCACCTCGCGCCTGGCCATTCACCTGGACAGCATCGAGCTGGCCCGCCCGGTGCTCACCACACCCGAGTTCTCGGTCGCCTCGCTCATCGGCATCGCGGTGCCCATGATCCTGGCGACCCTGGCCTCGCAGAACGCACCCGGCATGGCGGTGCTCACCGCTTCCGGATACCAGCCCAAGGACCGGCTGCTGATCGGCTCGACCGGCCTGGTCTCCACCGCCCTCGCCCCCTTCGGCTCCCACGCCATCAACCTCGCGGCCATCACCGCCGCGATCTGCACCGGACCCGAATCCCACCGCGACCCCAAGCGCCGCTACATCGCCGGCGTCGCATGCGGGGCGTTCTACCTCCTGATCGGAGCCTTCGGCACCACCCTCGTGGTCTTCTTCGCGGGCCTGCCGAAGGAACTGGTCGCCGCCATCGCCGGCGTCGCTCTCTTCGGGGCGCTGGCCGGCGGCCTGAGCGGAGCGGTCAAGGAGGAGAAGGACCGGGAGGCCGCCCTGATCACCTTCCTGGCCACCGCCTCGGGAGTCACCCTCTTCGGCATCGGATCGGCCTTCTGGGGGCTGGTGTTCGGTGTCGCAGCCCATCTCGTACTGACCCGCTGGCGCAGCACCCGATCCGCCGACAGCTGATCCCCACGGGAAACGGCCGCCCCGGACATCCGGCCGGGGCGGCCGCTCCATGCGCCCCAGCGCCCCTTCCACGACAGGACGTTCTCATGAGCAAGCCCGTCATCCTCCTCGCCGACCGGCTCTCGCCCGCCACCGTCGACGCCCTCGGCCCCGCATACGAGATCCGCCACTGCGACGGCACACAGCGCGCCGAGCTCCTGGCACAGATCGCCGGGGCCGACGCCCTGCTGGTACGCAGCGCCACGCAGGTCGACGCCGAAGTCATCGCCGCCGCACCCGGTTTGAAGGTCGTCGGCCGGGCCGGGGTCGGGCTCGACAACATCGACGTACCCGCCGCGACCGCCGCCGGTGTGCTGGTGGTCAACGCACCCACCGCCAACATCGTCAGCGCCGCGGAGATGACCTGCGCGCTCCTGCTCGCCGTGGCCCGCAACATCCCTCAGGCCGACGCGACACTGAAGAACGGCCGGTGGGAGCGCGGCCGGTTCACCGGCACCGAGCTGTCCGGGAAGGTCCTGGGCGTGGTGGGCCTGGGCCGTATCGGGCTGCTGGTGGCCCAGCGCATGGCCGCGTTCGGCATGGAGGTGATCGCCCATGATCCGTACGTGGCGCCCGAGCGGGCCACGGCACACGGCATCGAGCCGGTGACGCTGGACGAACTCCTCACCCGCTGCGACTTCATCACCGTCCATCTGCCCAAGACCGCGGAGACCATCGGGCTGATCGGGCACGAGGAGCTCCAGCAGGTCAAGCCGTCGGTACGCATCGTCAACGTCGCCCGCGGCGGCATCGTGGACGAGGACGCCCTGCACGCGGCCCTCGCGGAGGGGCGGGTGGCCGGCGCCGCGCTCGACGTGTACGCCAAGGAGCCGTGCACCGACTCGCCGCTGTTCGCCCTCGACAATGTCGTCGCCACCCCCCATCTCGGCGCCGGCACCGAGGAGGCCCAGGAGAAGGCCGGCGTGTTCGTCGCCCGCTCCGTCGCCCTCGCACTGGCGGGCGAGCCGGTGCCGGACGCGGCCAACGCTCCGGAGCGGGCACTGAGCATGCGGGCCTGAGACGCCGGGCACCCGGGCGCTGCCGGGGACGGGGCGGGGGAGGGGCCGGCCGGGATGGATTGTCAGACCCGGCGGGCACACTGGCTCAGTCAGTGGGCGTCTGGGAGGGGAGAGGGCAATGCGGACTGTGCTGGACGGGGAAGTGCATGTTCACTACGGCCAGATCTATGTCGAGAGTGGCGAGGACGACTGTGATCTGCACGAGTCCTTCGCCGGTCAGGCCAACGGGCTTTGTGGCGGTGCGGTCCCCGGCGGGCTGTTTCTGATCACTGGTCTGCACACCGGCAGCGTCGGATTCACCGTCGAGGTGCACGACCACGCACCGCCGCTGGACGAAGCCTGGGAGGAGATCGTCGAGGTGTCCTTCACACCGGCCTCGGCGGAGACCTTGCTCGTCGAATGGGGAGGCGGCGACTGCTGGCCCCTGCACCTTGAGCAGACCGGCTACCGGGTGCGCTACAGCGGCCACGGGATGGACGAAGCGAGGGAGCTGGATACCAGGCTGGACCCGGAGCCGCAGCGCGACCGGTACCTCCTCCAGTTCTGGCCCGCCCCGCCGGTCGCCGACCGCGTGATCAAGCAGACCAGCCAGAACGCCGCCTACTGGCACGGCGTCGCCCGCGAGCTTCCCCCTCCGCCGTCCCCCGAGGAGCGGGCAGAGGCAAAGCGCCGGGCACGGAAGGCGGAAGAGGCGGAGGCCGAACGCCTGCGTCTGGAGTGGGAGGCGGAGGACTGGGGCGGACGGCTCCCCTGCGAGCGGCTGCGGCAGGTCGGCGGAAACGTGCTGGGCATGGTGGAACTCGACCGCGACCTCGTCGACGCGATCGTCGCCACCCCGTCGGACACCCAGCGAGCGATCGCACGGTGGGCCGCGCGCCGGGCGTACACCCTGGCAGGCCTCTGCGACATCGACTGGATCGCCGCTGCCCTGTCCGCGGCCGAGCGCGGACAACCGCTCCCCGCGCCGTTCGTCGACTTCGAGACGGTCTGGGACGCACTCTGGAGCGAGAAACGCGTACCCGACACGACCGTGCGCTCGCTCGACGGAGCCATCCCCAACATGTCGCAGCAGGCGATGGCCCTGCCCGCTCTCTTCGACGCGGTGGAATCCGACCCGCTGCAGGCTGCGCTGGACGCCCTCTACTCCGCCGCGGCCACCTTCGGTCCCGACCATCCGGCACTGTTCGCCGAGGTTCGCCAAGCATGGCCGGCAGTGGCCGACGCGCCGCCGCATTGAGCAAGGCCGGCGAGGGAGGGCGCGAGCACCAGCGGGTCCGGAGCTGGATCTTGCCGGAGACAAGTCTGCTCGGAGCCGCCTTTACCCTTGTGACATGACCAGCGCCGACCGGAGCCATGCCGTGTGTTCACCTAAAACGTATGCGATCCGCACCTACGGGTGCCAGATGAACGTCCATGACTCCGAGCGGCTGTCGGGCCTGCTGGAGGACGCCGGGTACATCCCCGCGCCCAAGGACGCCGAGGGCGCCGACGTTGTCGTCTTCAACACCTGCGCGGTGCGGGAGAACGCCGACAACCGGCTCTACGGCAACCTGGGGCAGCTCGCCCCGAAGAAGGCCGCGCGGCC
This sequence comes from Streptomyces sp. NPDC050636, assembly GCF_040654775.1. Taxonomy (NCBI): domain Bacteria; kingdom Bacillati; phylum Actinomycetota; class Actinomycetes; order Kitasatosporales; family Streptomycetaceae; genus Streptomyces; species Streptomyces sp. NPDC050636. Next base: position 2,116 of record NZ_JBFAIP010000084.1, on the reverse strand, counting down.
GGGCATGCAGATCGCCGTCGGCGGCTGCCTCGCCCAGAAGGACCGCGACACCATCGTCAAGCGGGCCCCCTGGGTCGACGTGGTCTTCGGGACGCACAACATCGGCAAGCTGCCGGTGCTGCTGGAGCGGGCCCGTATCCAGGAGGAGGCGCAGGTCGAGATCGCCGAGTCCCTTGAGGCGTTCCCCTCGACCCTCCCCACCCGCCGCGAGAGCGCCTACGCGGCCTGGGTCTCCATCTCCGTCGGCTGCAACAACACCTGTACCTTCTGTATCGTCCCGGCCCTCCGCGGCAAGGAGAAGGACCGCCGGCCCGGCGACATCCTCGCCGAGGTCGAAGCCCTGGTCGCCGAGGGTGTCAGCGAGATCACCCTGCTCGGCCAGAACGTCAACGCGTACGGCTCCGACATGGGCGACCGCGAGGCGTTCAGCAAGCTGCTGCGGGCCTGCGGCGCGATCGAGGGCCTGGAGCGGGTCCGCTTCACCTCCCCGCACCCCCGCGACTTCACCGACGACGTCATCGCCGCCATGGCCGAGACGCCGAATGTGATGCACCAGCTGCACATGCCGCTGCAGTCCGGTTCAGACCGCGTCCTGAAGGCCATGCGCCGCTCCTACCGCCAGGACCGCTACCTCGGCATCATCGAGAAGGTGCGCGCCGCGATGCCGGACGCCGCCATCTCCACGGACATCATCGTCGGCTTCCCCGGCGAGACCGAGGAGGACTTCGAGCAGACGCTGCACGCCGTACGGGAATCCCGCTTCGCGCAGGCCTTCACCTTCCAGTACTCCAAGCGGCCCGGCACCCCCGCGGCCGACATGGAGGGGCAGATCCCCAAGGCCGTCGTCCAGGAGCGTTACGAGCGCCTGGTCGCCCTCCAGGAGGAGATCTCCTGGGAGGAGAACAAGAAGCAGGTCGGCCGCACCCTGGAGGTCATGGTCGCCGAGGGCGAGGGCCGCAAGGACGACGCCACGCACCGCCTGTCCGGCCGGGCACCCGACAACCGACTCGTGCACTTCACCCGTCCCGAGGAACCGGTTCGCCCCGGCGACATGGTGACCGTGGAGGTCACCTACGCCGCCCCGCACCATCTCCTCGCCGAGGGCCCCGCCCGCGGTGTCCGCCGTACGCGCGCGGGCGACGCCTGGGAGAAGCGCAACGCCACCCCAGCGGAAAAGGCTGAAGCGTCAGGGGGTGTCCTGCTCGGCCTGCCCACCATCGGGGCACCGGCCCCGAGCCCGGCTCCGGCGGCGGGCTGCTGCGGCGACTGAGCGGCGGCAGGTGACAGGGGCCGACCTGGCGTTACGCTGCGTGGCATGCTCGTAGCCGCCGCCATCTGCCCCTGTCCGCCGCTGCTCGTCCCGGAGGTCGCCGCCGGTGCCGCGCCCGAGCTGGACGCGCTGCGCGCCGCCTCCCTGGACGCCGTCGGTGTCCTCGCCGCGGCCCGCCCGGACCGGCTGCTCGTCCTCGGCCCGGCCGAACAGGCGGGCCGGGGCCCGCACCCGCAGGGCTCCACCGGCTCCTTCCGCGGCTTCGGGGTGGACCTCGATGTGTCCCTGGGCGCCGCGGAGAACCCGTCCGAGCGGGAGCTGCCGCCGTCGCTGTCCGTCGGCGCCTGGCTGCTGTCCCGTACGGACTGGGCCGACGCCCCCGTCGAGGGCCTGGGCGTCGGGGAGCCGCTGACCCGCGAGCGGTGCCTGCCGGTGGGCCGGGAGATCGCCACCTCCGCACCCCGGGTGGCGCTCCTGGTGATGGGCGACGGCAGTGCCTGCCGGTCGGTGAAGGCGCCGGGCTACTTCGACGAGCGGGCCGAGGCCTTCGACGCCGAGGCGGCCCGCGCCCTGGGAACCGCCGACATCGCCGCGCTGACCGCACTCGACGAGGAACTGGCCCTGGACCTCCAGGCGTCCGGGCGGGCCTGCTGGCAGGTCCTGGCCGGCGCGGCCCAGGGCGCGGGCCTGCGCGGCGAGCTGCTCCGCGACGAGGCACCGTACGGCGTCGGTTATTTCGTGGCGGCCTGGTCCTAGGTGTATTGACCTGGAGCGTTGTTCACACGGCTGATGGGTGGCTTGCCGTCCAGTGCGGTGTGGCAGCGGTGGTGGTTGTAGGTGTGGAGG